>DATAOU010000358.1:0-9123 GCA_036265575.1 Pyrinomonadaceae bacterium | reverse complement strand
GTGGATAGTGCCTGGGTGCACGGTGATGCTGACGTGATCATTTGCAATCACGTCACCAAATCGCTTTGTTATGTTGCGAAGTTCCAGCATGAACGGACTATTAGATTTTTGAGCTTTGTACTTTGTCCTTTGTACTTTGTCTTCGGTTAACCAGCGCCGCCGTGTTCACAGATCGAAAATACGCGTTTAGCCTTGGCGTAAGCTCAGCAACGATTGGCTTCAATGAAGCGACTTGATCTTTACTCAACAGACTCCTCTTGTAAGCGCGTCGCAGCCAATGCTGCGTTTCATACAACGAACCGCGCGCCATTCTTATGAACCGGCGATTGTCCTGTAACGACCCTCGTCCGGTTCCCTCGGCCAGGTTCGCGCCGATGCTATCTGAGGCCCTGATCATCTGCTTTCCAACTGTGTCTCTCGCGAGATAATCCCAGCCGCGCACTACATTCCAAATCCCATCCGCAAGAGTTTCCGCAAGTTTGTAAACCCGCAACTTTTCGAAGTTAGTCCTCTCCATTTGAATCTCCTGGAGCGGCGGGTGATGTTAAAAGTACTAAGCGCTAAGTACTAAGCACCAAGTACAAAGCTCGCGCAGTTTATTGCGTCATCCGATCAATAACCTTGATTTCACCGCCGATGATCTTCTTTTTCGCTTCCTCAACTTGTTGAGTCATTTCCGGAGTTACGAGCTTCTGATTGTTCTGGTCCATTGCATAGCCGACGCCATCCTTGTCCAAACCGTACACATGAAAGCCGGCCTTGAAGTTGCCCTTAACTACGTCGTCGACAATTGAATAGACCGCGTTATCGACGCGCTTGACCATGCTGGTGAGCACAAAGCCCGGCTTTACCATGTTCTGATTTGAATCCACGCCAATAACGAAATGCGTCGCTTCGCCGTTTTGCGTGCCGGCCTGCTCAACAGCATCAAACGCTCCCAACCCGGAATTTCCCGCAGCCGTAAAAATCACGTCGGCGCCTTTGCCGATTTGCGCCAGCGCGAGTTCCTTACCCTTGCCGGGATTGTTCCAGGCAGAGTCAGTCACGCCAACGTAGTTTTGAATAACCTTGATGTTCGGGTTAACTGCGCGCGCGCCTTCTTCGTACCCACCTTCAAACCGGTGAATGAGACCAATGTCCATGCCGCCCAAAAAACCAATGATTCCGGTTTTGGATTTCTTTGCGGCCAGCATGCCCACCAGATAGGAACCTTCATGCTCCTTGAAGACCAGCGACGCGACATTGGGTAGCTCACTAACACCGTCAACGATTGCGAAGTGAATGTTCGGGTATTCTTTCGCGACGCGCTCCATGATTGGCGCCTGGGCAAAACCAACGCCGATAATCAGGTCATAGCCCCGCTCTGCAAACGCGCGCATGGCCGGCTCAATTGAGGTCGGAGTGCCAGGTTCGATGTCGCGCAGGACGATGTTGAGTTGGGGCTTACCGCACGGCGTGCCATCTGGCCAGTTGCCTGTCTCAGCGCATTTCACACCGGCAAAAGCAGCCGCGTTGAAGGAGCGATCGTCTTTGCCACCAATATCGAACACGATGCCGACATGAATTTTGGACTTGTCATCGGCGCTATAACTTGTGCGGTTACACCCCGCGCTAAACAGCGCGAGCGCTAACAACATGGAAACGATAAGCCCGAACGCCAACTTCATTCGTTTATTACTTCCTTCACCAGCAATAGTTCTTCGGTTGGTTTGTCGCCGACTTCGTAGGCGGCCTGAAGCGCTTGCACAGCTTCTTTTGCCTTCGCGCCATCGTCACAGTAAACGGTTCCGAAACTGTCGCCGGCGTTGATACGACTGCCGATCTTAACGTCGGAGAGGAAACCGACGGACGGATCGATCTGATCATCGATGCGCACTCGTCCCCCGCCGATGGCCGCAATCGCGTGGCCAATGTCGGCCGTCTTAATCGCGCTAACAAAACCTGAACGCGGCGATTCTACCTTAAACGATTCAGTCGCCAAAGGCAGAAACTTGGAAGGCTCATCACATACGCGCGGGTCCCCACCTTGCGCCGCGACGTTCGCGCGAAAACTTTCCAACGCTTTGCCTGACGATAGAATATTCTGCAGACGCTTCCGAGCCGCGGGTAACGACTCATCGACATGTGCCAGCATCAGCATGTGCGCCGAGAGTTCAATTGAAAGATCCAGAACCGGCCGTGCTCCTTCATCAATCTCACCACGCAAAAGTTCGATGCACTCTTTCACTTCGACTGAATTTCCCACCGCGCGACCCAGTGGCTGATTCATATCCGTAAGCAACGCGCGCGTGCGAATGCCGCAGGAATTTCCAGTCTTGACCAGCGCGTGGGCCAGCGCTTGCGCGCGCGCGGGCTCGCGCATGAAGGCGCCGGAACCAAACTTCACGTCGATGACCATCGCATCCAGCCCGGCCGCGCCCTTTTTTGAAATTATCGAAGCGACAATTAAGGGAATGGCTTCAACTGTTGCGGTTGCGTCGCGCAACGCATACATCTTTTTATCCGCCGGCGCGAGTTCGGCTGTCTGGCCGGACATGGCGTAACCAACGGTTTGCAGAACCTTTTCGAATTCAGAAGCGCTCAGGCCAACCCGGTAGCCGGGAATCGACTCGAGCTTATCGAGGGTTCCCCCGGTGTGGCCCAGGCCACGTCCCGAAATCATCGGCACGCAAACTCCGCAGGCAGCAACCATTGGTGCAATCAAGAGCGAAGTCTTGTCACCAACTCCTCCGGTTGAATGTTTGTCTGCTTTCGGTTTGGCAATCGATGAGAAATCGAGAACGTTGCCGGAATGCAACATCGCCTCGGTGAGGATTTCCTGTTCGGCATCGTCCATGCCCTTAAGAAAGATGGCCATCAGCAACGCGCTGATCTGATAGTCGGCGATGGAGCCGGTAGTGACGCCATCAATGAAGAAGACTATCTCTTCACGCGAGAGCTGTGCGCCATCGCGCTTTTTTCTAATGACATCCTGTGGTCTCAATAGTTTCCTCTTAGTGTTCGACAAGCTTTAGCTTTTCGCGCCGGTGCCACAAACTAAAGCTTGTCGAACATGCATCAGTCTGCCCTACGTTTCAACCAACACCACCGCCTGCGCTGAAACAGCCAAACCCCTGCCCACCGCATCGAGACCTTCGCCGGTCTTTGCTTTAACACTTACGCAGCCGATATCGATTGCCAGCGCCTCAGCGATGCGCTCTCGCATCGAAAAAATGTAAGGCCGCAGGTGCGGTGCTTCGAGCAGGATCGTCGCATCTACATTTACGATGTGAATGTTTCGTTCGTGTGCCAACCAGACGACGCGCGACAAAAGTTGAAAACTATCAGCGTCTTTCCATTGCGGGTCGTTGTCCGGAAAATGCAGTCCCAAGTCGCCTTCACACAAAGCGCCGAGAATGGCGTCGCTAACAGCGTGCAGCAAAGCGTCGGCGTCAGAATGCCCTTCACCGCCCCGTTCGAAGGGAACGTGCACGCCGCCCAGTTTGAGTGGCCGGCCTTCGACCAGGCGGTGTGTATCAGTACCGAAGCCGATGCGGAACATAAAAACAGAATACAGAATACCGAAGTCAGAAGTCAGAAGTCAGAAGTCAGAAGAGCTTCGGCCAGGATAAGGTCTTCGGGCCGAGTGATTTTGATGTTGCGGGCACTGCCCTCAACGATAGCCACTCTTTCGCCCAGACGCTCGACCAGGGAACTTTCATCAGTAAGTTCAGGATCGAAAACATCTGCCTGTTCGTAGGCGCGGCGCAATAATCGGTATTGAAAGCATTGGGGCGTCAGCGCGTTTCGTAGATCGCCTCGCCTTAGTGTTTTGACGACCGCGCCATCGCGCACTTCCTTAACTGTATCGACGGGTGAACTGACCAGAATCGCAGCGCCCTCAAGCTGCGCGGCTGCGACAGTGCGCGTGATTTCTTCAGGCGTCACAAATGGTCGAACAGCGTCATGGACTGCCACAATTTCTATTGTTGTTTCGCGCACTGACTGCAGGCCACGCAACACCGAGTCTGCCCGGGTGGCGCCGCCCGGCACAACTTTCGATAGCTTTCGCAGCTCGCGCTTGCCGGCTAAAGCTAAAAAACCAGCCGCTTCAGCGGCTGAGATGACGACGATAATTTCTTGAATGGAATCACACTGCTCGAATGCTCGCAGTGTGTGAAAAATGATGGGCGTGCCCGCCAGCTCGAGAAATTGTTTGGGCCGCTTGCCTGCCATCCGGAGGCCTTGTCCGGCGGCGGCGATGATTGCGACGTTCATACGCAAGTGACAAGTGAAAAGTGAAAAGTGAAAAGTGAAAAGCAATAAGTAAGGGCATTACTCTCGTTCTTCTTTTCACTTCTCACTTTTTACTCTTCACTTGTCGCTGCCTAGGATTCCGTGATTGGCTCGCCGTCTGTAATACGTACCGGTCCGGAATTGCGCGCGTCCCGCGAGGGTCGACGAGTCATGCCGTTGGCGCGGTGTTCGCTGCTGAGTCCGTTTTCAGGCTCCTCCCACAGACGGCCAAAAATCATTTTGCCGGCGGTAGTTTGCAGCACACTGGTGACGGCGATGTCAGCGTTCTTGCCAATTAACCGTCGCGCATTATCAACCACGACCATCGTTCCGTCATCGAGATAGGCAACGCCCTGGTTGTATTCTTTGCCTTCCTTCAGGATGAACACGCGCATCGCTTCGCCAGGAAGGACGACCGGCTTGAGAGCGTTAGCCAGTTCATTGATATTCAGCACGCTCACACCGCGCAACTGCGAAACTTTGTTCAAGTTGAAGTCGTTAGTGACGATCACGGCATCGAGTTGTTGTCCCAACTCAATCAATTTCAAATCGACTTCGCGCACCGCCGGAAAGTCGGTCTCGACAATCTGGATATCAAGCGAGCTGTTGTTCTGCAAACGATTCAGCATGTCTAGCCCGCGACGGCCGCGCTGACGTTTAGAAGAGTCGGGCGAGTCCGCAACTTGCTGCAGCTCACGCAAAATGAATTGCGGAATGATCAGCGTGCCGGTCAGAAACCCCGTCTCGGCCACATCGGCGATGCGACCGTCGATGATCACTGAGGTATCGAGTATTTTCAGGTCGCGACGGGATGCCTTATCAGTGAGTATGCCGCCCAGCGCAGACAGCTCAAGGTAGTCACCCTTAGCCGCGCCCACCATTAGCCCGACATAACCCATGAAGAAGACGAGGCCGAGTGTCAGAAACGTGCGCACCTCATGGGCCATCGATTCCTGCCTCATGATTAGCGAACCGATCAGGTAAGCGCCGACGATCCCGAGTATCGAACCTACAGCCGCGCCTATCAGAGTCTTCAAGGAAGCGCGCCGGATTCTTAGTTCAAAAAGAATGATGCAGATGGCGACCAGCGCGCCCACACCTGCGGACATCCACGGATCACCACCGACAGGTTTCAGTATGTATCCAGCGGCGATAAGAAAAGCAGTAAAAATTAAGCGGATGATGACGACATCCCCATGCATAATGCGGAATCTTAGCACGGCCATCCTAAGCCGTCACTTAAAACCTGGGGAAAAGTGGAGTGGCGTAGGCTTTATATCCTGTGGTTAAAGCGAAGCCACAGGAAACGCTAATCAAGTCTTCGACGCCCAGCGCCTTCCGGATTTAGCACGACGTTTCAACACCGGATTGGGGTGCCATCGAATGCGAGCAGGGCAACATTCAAGGTCCGTGAATTTGCAGCTCGGGAAGGGCGGCTTGCCCCGCTTAGATCGAGTGGCATTCAATGCAGGCGGGGGCAAGCCACCCTTCCCAACCTGCAAATTGAATTAACTGAGTGGTTCCAGCGACAGCCACTTGTTTAGGACTACTTGATTAGAGGGTTCCCGGTGCGTCCGCTTTTAACTCGGCCGCCTCCCGATCCCTTGCAACAAAAAGGGCGGACCAACCGGTCCGCCCTTCTTGTTATCGAAATAGTTCAGCGTCCTAGCGATTGTCCGGATATTGAATGCGCACGCTAAAGCTGCCGGAGTTATCGCTGTAGTTGTCGTCATTGACCAACAGGTATAAGCGACCGTCGCTTGGCACCGTTAAAGTCATCTGGTTGCCAACCAGGAACGGCTGCGTCGCTTGACCACCCGGCAACATGATGTATCCGATCAGCGCCCCAACACCTGCAGTCGGGACTGGTCGAGTACCGAAGATGGAAGTCGCACCCGGAGTCGCGCCATTTGGTGAAACTACGCCGACGCGCCGGCCCGCGGTAATGTTGCCGCTAGCTGTAATGATCACCTGATCACCCGCGCGCAGATCGATTCCGGTATCAGCACCGCGGGATTCAGTTGCCTGCACCGCAATGATTCGTTCCAACATGCGGCCGGTGCGGCGGTCGCCACGACCTGGTCCTATTCCGCCGCCTCCTTGTCTGGAACGCACAGGAGCCGGGTTGTTACCACCTTCGCCCGGATATGCAAACGGATCATAAGTGTCATTACGATCGTCGTCGCTGGTTCTGGCCATCGCACTGAGGTCGACCTCCTTGCGAATGCGAACGTTGAAAGCACCGCGAGCGTCGGTGTACGAACTGCGGTTGGCAGTTAAATACAGACGGCCAGCGCGGTCCGCTACCAACTCACGGCCGGCGCCCAATTCAATAATGGGCGAATCATATTCGCTGCCAATGACTCCAATCAGCGCGCCTTCAGCAACATTCGGCAGCGGCGCATAAGGATCGGTAGTGCTCAAACCCGCGGGGGTAATCCTTGTCCGACCAGCATAGATTGTGCCGGTGGCATCAATTCGCAGTCGTTCACCCCGCTGGACATCGACGCCGCTATCAATCCAGTTCGAACCGAGCGTTACGTCGACGGTCTGCGATTGATACCTCGCCTCATCCAAAGACCGGCCGTCGATCTCGATGCGATCGATCTCGCGGGGTCGCAAGAAAATCACCTCACCCTGGCGGACTGTTCGCGTGGTTTGTGAGTAGGTTGGTTGCGTGGAAGTCGAGGTGCGGTTATCGGTTCGCACAGGCAGTGTTGCCGGCGCCGTTAGCTGAATGGCAAAGCGGCCGTTGATATATCCCAGCACATTCCCACGTATTGTGGTGCCACCGCGCAAGTAGATAGTGTCGGCGGCAGCAATGGAAACGGCGGCGAAAGTAAGCAACAAAGCAAAAACGATCTTTTTCATTAGTGGTCTCCTCCTTGGTCCTGGCCAAAGAATTTTATTGTGGGAGAGATTAGGGATAAAGAGGCGGTATATCTGCTCAGGGGGTTCAGTTCAAAGATACATCGAACTGCGATCGAGAGCAAACACGCGATTTGAACTGGGGCCGCAAGCTCCTCTGTACGCAAGCATCAAGAAGTTCAGAGTACAAGCTTTAGCTTGAGTTGTAATGTAACAGCAACCTAAAGGTTGTACTCTGAACTGCTTGAGCTATGTTCTCAGTGCGAACTTGCAAAAAAAGTCGCAAACGCAATAACCCTGGGACTCCTTAAGATTATGATTAGACCCTGGCGTTTCTGCATTGTGGGACGACGAATACAGAACCCCCGCCGCCTCGGGGTTCTGTATTAATCGACCCACTATGTGCAGGCAGGTGTATTAGTCCCCTCCGCACTGCCCGAATAGTTTTTGTGCAAGGCCTCTCAGTCCTATGGCTTACTTTCCGCGGCCGGCGGCTTGACCGTCACCGCCGGAATATTTTGATCTCGCACTAGTTGATTAAACGCCGGCACGTCAGTCTTCATTATCTGGGCCAGCTGGGCCAGCTGCGCATCGATTTGTACAACCAACTCATCGTAAACGGCGTACGTCTGTTCAGTTGGCGCCGTATCCGCGCTGGACAACACGCTGGTTAACGAGGCGAGTTTGTCGTTGAGTCTAATCGGAAAATTCAATGGGTCCTGACTGCTTTGGTTTTTCGTCTGGTACAAACTCTCCTCAACGCCAGCCAGTTTCTTCTTCAATTCTGAAGCCGAATCGTTAATAGTTTTGAAGCCAGGCTGGCCAGCAATCCGCTTCAACAAATCATCGACCTGCTTTCGCACGTCGCGAATCTGAATGATCGCGTTGTGCGTTTCCGTTACCTTGTCCCGAATTCGCAAGCCGAATTCCAACTGCTTAGCATAGTCGGCGGACGTGGTCGTCAAACGGGGATCCGGTTTCACTGCAAAGCTTTCCGTGAACGTTTTCCCGTCGACAGTAAGGCGCACTTGATAGTTCCCGGGGGCCACCCGCGGGCCGCGCACGTCGCCGCCCCACAAAATCATTCCCGGAAATCGCACGGCGTCCGCGTAACGCAAATTCCAAACAAAACGATTCAAGCCAACATCCGTTGTCGGCCGCGGCGGTCGCGCGCCCCCGCCAAAGGATTCCGATTCCTCTCCGGATGGCGCCTGCGGCTCTTCGGGAGGCGTCGTGACTTGAGCAGTGCCAGGCGCGGGAGACGCGCCGGGCGACGGAGATGCTTGAGCATTCGGCGACGAACTTGGCGCAGGCGACGGCTGCTTGCCTGGTGCTTTCGCGGTGAATTTCTGAATTGATTTTCCTGATGAGTCGAGGAACTCCAAAACTACATCACTCGTTGGTTTGGCTTTGAGCGAATAGTAAACGACTGCGCCGTTCGGGGGATTTTTGCCAATCGTTGCGGTAGGCGGCAGTTGCACACCGCCACCGCCCTGCATGCGGTAAGCATCTTCAGGATGAAACAATCGCGTCTCCTTGACGGCGCTCATGCCACCTGCACCCATCATTTGATGCAACAGCGGCAGGTCATCAAAGATCCAAAACGACCGTCCCTGCGTCGCGGCCACCAAATCCTCCTCACGTTTTTGGATTGCAAGGTCGGTGATCGGAACAACAGGCAAATTGAATTGCATTGATTGCCAATTTGCGCCGTCATCAAAAGAAACATAGAGACCGGTTTCGGTTCCCGCATAGAGCAGGCCGCGCTTGTTCGGATCCTCGCGAATCACGCGCGTGAAAGTCGTGCTGGGAATTCCGTTGGTGATCTTCTTCCACGTCTTGCCATAATCGGTGGTCTTATAGAGATAGGGCTTGTAGTCGTCCCACTTGTACATCGTAGCTGCGACATAAGCAGTTGCCGGATCATTGGGTGAAGCTTCAATGGAATTGATCTGGATCCATTCGGGCATGATCGACTTC
>DATAOU010000357.1:0-2206 GCA_036265575.1 Pyrinomonadaceae bacterium | reverse complement strand
CAAACGATCATCGAAGGGCGGCGCGTCACTGACGATGCAACCCTGGAGATGGCCAAGATGGTATTCGCGGGCAAGATCAACACGGACATTCTTTCAGCTCTGCGCAATCGTGGCATTGAAGCCGTCGGCCTATCAGGTGTTGACGGTAATATTGTTCATGCGGAGCGTCGGCCACCAAAGGAGATTTTGAACCGTGAAACCGGCGAACGTTCGCAAGTCGACTTTGGTCTGGTCGGCGACGTGGTAGAGATTAATGCGCGCCTGCTGACGGTATTGCTCGATCAGGGTTACCTGCCGGTGATCTCTTCGCTGGGCGCCGACGCGGAAGGGACAGTCTTCAACATAAACGCCGACACGATAGCCGCGGAAATCGCCGCGCAGTTGAAAGCCGAAAAGTTGATCCTGCTCTCCGATGTCGATGGGCTTTATCTGCGCGCCGGTGAGCCCGACACCAAACTATCAAGGCTCACGGCGGATGAAGCGGAAGCGATGATTAACGACGGCACAGCCACCGGCGGGATGATTCCCAAGCTGCAGAGTATTGTTCAACTACTAAGGAGCGGCGTTCACAGCGCCCATATCCTCAGCGGCACGACGCGCAACGCCTTGCTCAGCGAAGTCTTTACTGACAGCGGCACGGGCACGATGATAGTGGCTTAACTACCTGAGCAGTAGCCCGACCGTGAAGGGGCGCTCCCGTCGCCAGTCATTTCGCAGCCGGCGGTGGCGGGGCAGTAAACTGAGCCAGGTCGCTCAAGCCGAGACTCTGTTCGATCTCAGCAATCTGTTTCAAAGCACTCTCGAAACCGTCTTCACCAAATTGTTCGTGCTCGATCTCTTCAAATTTTTCATTCATCTCATCCATGACGTCGGCGGTAAGAGTTTCCTTCCATGCCGGGAACACGATGGTGTCCTCGATAGCGGCATGGTGCTCATACATGCGCACTAAGTCTTCCAAGGCGGCGGCAAACGTTTTGGTGTCAGCAGCAGCAAGCCTGGGTCCAGCGGTGGCCGCGATAATGAAGTCTGTTATTTCACGTCCACGTTGATGCTGGGCTACAAGCACGTCCGGATAGCCACCAGCGACGCCACCGGCTTTCTTAACCGCCGGAAAAATGTAGACTTCCTCGAGTTTCTTTTCGTGATACTCCTCGCCGAAAGCGCGAAACAGCTTGGCGGTTTTCTGAAGCGGCTCCGGCGGCACGTTGGCGGCGTTGCGCAACTTAGTCGCACTTTCCTGATAGACCAGCAGCGCCCGACGAAGCACGCCATGTTCGCGCATTAGATCTTCAGTCGCGGTCACCTCCACTTCCTCATCCGCCGTGTCTTTCCTGGCGTCATTGGTGGTGGCTGGGGCAGTTTGCTTGCATCCGATCAAGATAGCGCCGGCGCCAAGACTCGAGAGTCCAGCCAACCACTCTCTTCTGTTTATTTCCATTGCCATTCTCCTGCCTGGGATTTACGGTCAGGATAGCACGGTCCTTCGTTCGCCATGTCAGTTGAATCAGGCCAACAACTCTACGGACGCTGAGTCAAGTGATTTGCCTGACTTTGCTCTCGGTCTTCTTTTGGACGTAGACTAAGCATTCCGTTTACAACTTTTCTGCGGCAGCTTTGCCGTCCTCAGGGGACGAGTGTGGACAATCCAGCAATCGCGCGCAGGTTTTATCGACTGGCTGCACTAATGGACATTCGCGGCGACGATCCCTTTCGGCTCCGCTCCTACCGCAACGCTGCTGAGGCAATTGAAACCTGGCCAACGCCGATGCAGAAGATCGCTGCCGAAAACGGTATCGCCGGCTTGCAGTCGATCCCGGGTGTCGGAAAAGCGATTGCCGGAAAAATTCTGGAGCTACTCGATCGCGGTACTTTCGACGCCTGGGAGCGGATCATCAAGGAAACGCCCGAAGGGGTCCTCGACCTGTTGGATATTCCGGGCATTGGCCCAAAGACGGCGGCGATGCTGCATCAGAAATATAAAGTGTCTTCACTGGAGGCGTTGCGGGAATTTGTTCAGAACGGCGGACTCGAACTTGTCGATGGTATTGGACCGAAAACAGCTGAGCGAATTAAGGAGAGCCTGAAGACGGACTAGTAGTTCAGAGTTCAAACTTTAGTTTAGCTTCGAGACCTAAAGGGCAACTTGAATTTCGTTCGAGGAACCTATGACAAAAAAAATTAAGCGTCGTGAGTTTATTCGCAGCAG
>DATAOU010000356.1:0-12392 GCA_036265575.1 Pyrinomonadaceae bacterium | reverse complement strand
CATGATTCTGGCCGGCAGCATTCGGCGCAAAGGGAAGTCGCTGGCCGAGATGGCGCGCACGGAAATTAGCCCGCTCTCAGGTTTCGTTGCCGGAGTTGCAATTCTTTTTATCGTGGTCATCGCGCTTGCGGGTCTTGGCTTAGTAGTTGTTAACGCACTCGCCGAATCGCCCTGGGGCACGTTTACGGTCGGCTTCACAATTCCGCTCGCGCTTTTCATGGGTCTTTACATGTATCGCTTTCGAAAAGGCAAGATTGTGGAAGCGACTGTGATCGGTGTGATTGGCTTGCTGCTCGCCGTTTACCTGGGTGGACGGGTCGCAGAGTCTTCGTTTGCGCCATCGTTGACCTTTTCACGCAACACAGTAACGATCCTGATGGCGGCGTATGGCTTCATCGCTTCAGTCTTACCAGTCTGGATGCTGCTTTGCCCACGTGACTATCTCTCGTCGTATCTGAAAATCGGCACGATCGCCTTTTTGATTATTGGCGTGATTCTGGTCCATCCAAACCTCAACATGCCGGCGCTGACCCCGTTCACGCACGGCGGTGGACCAGTGATTCCGGGCAAACTCTATCCGTTTGTTTTTATCACCATTGCCTGCGGCGCAATCTCCGGCTTTCATGCGCTGATATCCTCTGGCACCACTCCAAAGATGATTGCCAAAGAATCCGATGCGCGCATGATTGGCTATGGATCGATGTTGATGGAAGGCGTTGTCGGCGTCGTCGCCTTGATTGCCGCCACTTCGCTTTTCCCGGGTGACTATTTCGCTATCAACACGGCGCAAAAGACTGACGCGCAAAAAGCCGCGTACGTCCGCATGGTTGATGAACACAGCGCACAGGGTTTCAACTTGCAACCTCAGGAAATCGATCACCTGGAACAGGAATCCGGCGAAAAGAATTTGCGCGGACGTACTGGAGGCGCGGTCACGCTGGCGCTGGGCATTGCCAAAATCTTCGATGGCATACCCGGGCTCCGCGGCTTGATGAAGTATTGGTACCACTTCGCAATCATGTTTGAAGCATTGTTCATACTGACCACGATCGACACTGGCACGCGTGTGGCTCGTTTCCTGGTGGGGGAATTTGGCGGGCGCTTTTATCGCAAACTGGAAGAGCCGAATTGGCTGCCTGGGTCAGTGATCACTTCGGCGCTGGTGGTCGCCGCCTGGGGTGCCTTTATCTGGTCGGGATCGATCTCGACGATCTGGCCCATGTTTGGAATTGCGAACCAGTTGTTAGCTGCGGTCGCTTTGTGCGTCGCGACTACGATCATCATCAATTCGGGCAAGGCAAGATACAGTTGGGTGACAATCCTGCCACTGAGCTTTGTTGCCACCACCACGCTGGTAGCTGGATGGGAATCTATCACCGACATCTTCTGGCCGCTGGCACAAAAACCTGAAACCTCAATGCAGGGTTACATCAATACCGGGCTCACTGCGATCATCATGCTCGCGGCGGTCATTATCCTGATCGACTCGATTCGTCGTTGGTTCGGCTTTGGCAAGCGGCCGGAATTGATTCCCTCCTTGACCGAAGCGGAATCGCTCAGTTGATTCCAACCACGGCTTTGCTGCCTCCCGTGCGGAAAGCTTCGACTCATTCAGCCCCGTCATTGGACAGTTCCCCTTCTAATCGGCAATAATATCCGCTTTTCAAACGACCGTTTTCCGGCACAGGGATACCAGCGGCGACTTCGCGTTGTAAATTCGCGCGTTCCGCGCCAAGACGGCGAGCAATTTTGCAGTTCACGCCACATAGTTAAACGAGGGGAAAGGATCACAATCGTGGAAATTTTGCTGATTTCATTTGTCAGCTTGCTGTCGGTTTGTCTGGCAGTCTTTGCTATGGAAAAGAAAACAATCGGGGGCGACAGCCTGCGTAGGACGTTGGGCTCATCGCGCGCCGCGCGCGCCGTGTTGACTGCAGCTTCAGTCCTGGCGGGCATCGCTTTTTACGCCGTACCGACTTTTGCGCAAGCGCATGAAGGCGGCGAAGCGAATTTGAAACTGCCTGACTTGTCCGAAGTGACCTTCTTCGGCGGACTCGACGGCCATCGGCTGCTCCTGGGTGGCATCGTAATTTGTCTACTCGGCCTCGGCTTTGGCATGGCGATGTACATGAACTTGAAAAAGCTCCCGGTCCATCGAGCCATGCGCGAGATCTCGGAACTGATTTACGAGACTTGCAAGACTTACCTGATCACACAGGGCAAGTTCATCCTTATCCTCGAAGCTTTCATCGCCGTGGTCATCATTCTGTACTTCGGCGTGCTGTCGCAGATGGAGCCCTTGCGCGTCGCGATCATTCTTGCTTTCAGTCTGGTCGGTATTGCGGGTAGTTACGGCGTCGCCTGGTTTGGCATTCGCGTTAATACGTTCGCCAACTCGCGCACCGCCTTCGCCAGTCTCGAGGGCAAACCCTTTCCGCTGTATGCAATTCCCCTGAAGGCCGGCATGAGCATCGGCATGATGCTTATCAGCGTTGAGCTGCTAATCATGTTGTGCATTCTGCTATTCATTCCCGGTGATTATGCCGGTCCCTGCTTTATTGGTTTCGCAATTGGTGAATCGCTGGGCGCAGCGGCCTTGCGAATCGCGGGCGGCATCTTTACCAAGATCGCGGACATCGGCGCGGACCTTATGAAGATCGTCTTCAAAATCAAAGAAGACGATGCGCGCAATCCGGGTGTGATTGCCGACTGCACCGGCGACAATGCCGGCGACTCAGTTGGACCGAGCGCCGATGGTTTCGAAACCTATGGCGTAACCGGCGTGGCGTTGATTACCTTCATTCTTTTGGGCGTGCCTAATCCGCGGGTGCAGGTACAGCTGTTGGTCTGGATTTTCGTCATGCGCGTCATGATGATTATTGCCAGCGGCGTCTCATATTTCGTCAACGACATGATTGCCAAGGCCCGTTATAAGAACGCCAGCCAAATGCCTTTTGAAAGTCCGTTAACCTCGTTGGTCTGGATTACCTCGATTGTTTCGGTGGTGCTGACTTTCGTAGTTTCGCGGTTGACGATTCCGGTCCTTGGTGGCAATGACACACTATGGTGGAAACTGGGAATCATTATTTCGTGCGGCACACTCGCGGGCGCGATTATTCCTGAGCTGGTCAAAGTATTTACCTCGACTAACTCCCGACACGTCAGTGAGGTTGTAACTTCTTCGCGCGAAGGCGGGGCCTCGTTGAATATTCTTTCGGGCCTCGTTGCCGGAAATTATTCGGCGTACTGGCTCGGCATCAGCATCGTGGGCCTGATGTCGATTGCTTATTACTTCGCTACGCTCGGACTCGACATTGGTCTCGGCTTGGGCTCGCTGATGGTCGATCCCGTTGCCGCTCCGGTCTTCGGTTTTGGTCTAGTTGCTTTTGGATTTCTGGGCATGGGCCCGGTAACCATCGCGGTCGATTCATATGGACCAGTGACAGATAATGCCCAATCGGTTTACGAGTTGTCGTTAATCGAGCAGGAGCCGAATGTTCAGAGCGACCTGAAACGCGACTACA
Source organism: Pyrinomonadaceae bacterium (assembly GCA_036265575.1). GTDB lineage: Bacteria > Acidobacteriota > Blastocatellia > Pyrinomonadales > Pyrinomonadaceae > PSRF01. The sequence continues at coordinate 8,868 of DATAOU010000356.1, read as the reverse complement.
ACATCGATGTAAATTTTGAGCGCGCCAAACACTTGCTTGAAGAGAACGACGGCGCGGGCAACACCTTTAAAGCAACGGCCAAACCGGTGTTGATTGGAACGGCCGTAGTGGGCGCCACGACTATGATCTTTTCGATTATCATGGCCCTCACCGATGGTCTAACTACGAACACGACCAGTCTTTCGTTGCTCCATGCTCCGTTTGTGTTGGGCTTGATTACCGGGGGCGCGGTCATCTACTGGTTTACCGGTGCTTCGATTCAGGCGGTAACAACCGGCGCCTATCGCGCGGTCGAGTTCATCAAAGCAAACATTCGGCTGGAAGGCGTCGAAAAGGCTTCAGTGGAAGACAGCAAGAAGGTCGTGGAAATCTGCACGCAGTATGCGCAGAAAGGCATGTTCAATATTTTCCTGACCGTCTTTTTCTCGACGCTGGCATTCGCATTCGTGGAGCCGTTCTTCTTTATCGGCTACCTGATTTCGATTGCGGTGTTTGGTTTGTACCAGGCAATCTTCATGGCGAACGCCGGCGGCGCCTGGGACAACGCCAAGAAAGTTGTCGAAGTTGATCTGAAGATGAAAGGCACCGCGCTCCACGATGCGACAGTCGTAGGCGATACGGTCGGCGATCCGTTCAAGGATACTTCGTCGGTAGCGTTGAATCCGGTCATTAAGTTTACGACCTTGTTTGGTCTATTGGCGGTCGAACTGGCTGTCAGTCTTACCGCCCGAAACAACGGAGATACAACCTTGACGCACATTCTGGCGCTGGGCTTCTTCCTGGTTTCGGTCTTCTTTGTCTGGCGCTCGTTCCACGGGATGCGCATTGGTACGCTTGCTGCTGAGGCTGCCGAAGTACTGGCGGCGAAGAAGGCGGCCGGCGACTAAGAAGGACGCAGGGCTTAATGTAAAGCAAACTGTTTAGTTTGCGGTGGTGGCTTGATATTCAAGTTGAGTGCTAAAGAACCACCCGCAAACTAACAGTTTGCTTTACGAAACTTGAAAGTCTGAATACGAAACTCTAAACTCTGAGACCTATGAGCTCGCACGTTCATTCATACCCTGAAGCTGATACGCTGATTGGCGCCGCCCTAGCACCGCTGGATTGGACGCGTTCGGTTTCGCTGGTTTTTATTTTTAGTTTGCTAACTGCGCTGGCTGCGCAAATTGTCATTCCCGTTGGTCCGGTTCCGATTACGGCACAAACGTTTGCCGTGCTGTTGACCGGAGCGCTGTTGGGTTCGCGGTTGGGCGCGATGGCAATGATTGTTTACTTGATAGAGGGCGCGAGTGGCCTGCCTTTCTTTTATGGCGGCCATGGCGGCATCACTCATCTGTTTGGACCAACAGGCGGCTACCTGGTTGCATTTCCTGCTGCCGCTTTCGTCACCGGCGCGTTCGCGGAAAACGGCTGGGACAAACGTTTTCTGACGGCAGTGGCCGCGATGGCCGCCGGCTCAGTGATCATTATCGCTGCCGGTTGGGCCTGGTTTTCATTTGTCACCCACACTGCGCCCGGCGTCGCGTTTAAGCTGAGCGTCGCTCCCTTTCTTATCGGTGACGTTATCAAGATAGCGCTGGCCGCTGCTGTGCTGCCGACGGGCTGGTCTTTGGTGAAACGGAAAGCATCTAACCAGAATTGAACCCAGCTTCTTAAAGTAACTCGACCCTCGATCGTTTCGGTGATCGAGGGTTTTGTTTTGCCGGAGCGCTGCTTGATCTACCGAGAACTGCGACAAACTAAGTTTGCCGGACATCGTTATGAAGACATTAAAAGTTCGTTCACGCCAACGGGAAGAATTGGTTGAGATTACCGAGCAGGTTGAGCGCGAACTAGCGCAGTCGGAAGCTAAGGAAGGCATTGTCGTCCTTTATGTGCAGCATACGACCGCGGGTTTGACAGTGAACGAGAATGCGGACCCGGACGTGCCGCGCGACATGCTTCATGCTTTTCGCACGCTGATTCCACAACACGGCATGGGTTTTCGTCACGGCGAAGAAAATTCCGACGCGCACATCAAAGCCACACTGGTTGGTTCGTCTGTGACAGTTCCCTTCAAGGACGGAAAGCTTTTGCTGGGGCGCTGGCAGGGAATTTTTCTTTGCGAGTTTGACGGTGGTCGCGAGCGACAGGTAATCATGATGGTTCGCTGACCGTCCCAGGCATAAGGCGGATATCGAGAAATCCAGAATTTTCCATTTTCCATTTTCCATTTTTCGCCGCTGAAAAGATGGAGCTGTTCATGGAAGTTTTTAGTGCTCGAGATGACAAATGAAAAATCGGAAATGGCAAATCTCCTTAAGGTTCAGCGTCAAACTTATTTAGCTTCGCGATGCCAAAGACCTACGATCAGATAGCTCCTCATTACGACCGCGGTATGCGCCCGCTTGATCGTTGGTTCCTGGCGCGATTGCGCGAAGCAACTTTTCAATACCTGCCGCAGGATGGGCGTATTCTCGAGATCGGCGCAGGGACGGGCCTCAATTTTGTTTACTATCCCGACAAGGCTTTCGCCGTCGCCAGCGAACCAAGCAGCGAGATGTTAAAGATTGCCAAGACCAAGCAACGCGCTGACAGAGCGCGTTTGATTCAAAGTTGCGCCGAGCAACTGCCGTTTGCAGATCACTCTTTTGACGCAGCTTTCGCGACCCTTGTGTTCTGTTCGATCGCGCGCCCTGAGGCGGCCTTTGCTGAACTGAGACGAGTAGTAAAACCCGGCGGCGCCGTCATGCTGCTTGAACATGTGAGACCGAGTAATCTGCTGGGTCCGCTCTTTGATTTGTTGAGTTGGATTACGGTGCCGCTGTTCGACGATCACTTCAACCGGCGTACCGCGGCGACGGCCAAGTCTGCGGGCTTGAATGTGGTACGAGTGGAAAAGAGCTTCCTGGGAATCATTAATCTGATCGCGTGTAAAGTCTGATGAGAATTCAAGTTGGAATTGCCAAACCTTGGACATCAACACAATGTGCGAGAACACCAGTCGAGATCAAAAGACTGACAGGCAGGGAAGGGTGGCTCACCCCCGCCTGGCTTGGATGCCATTCGATCACGGCGGGGGCAAGCCGCCCTCCCTACCTGTTAGGTCTCATTTCTTGAGTGCTTTCAATGACTGAATTGACGATCAGAAGACTGAAGATGCTATCAAAACTACTGCTAGTCTTGTCGCTATTTCCCAGTGCGTTGCCTGCACAAAAATTTCCATCAGCCGTGGCAATGGCATCTCCTCAAGCAGACCTCAAGGTTGAAACTTCTTACGATCCTATAAAGGACAAGACGATCGTCCGACTTCCTGCCGTACAAATCTCAGGCGAGAACGGCAAATACCACAGTCTTCACATGTCTCCTTCATTTACTTACAGCGGCAAACAGCTCGAAACACCGGAAATCATCGACTTTGAACTGCGGACGGTGGTGAAAGGCAGGCTCGCCAGCGATCTCTATGTGTTGTTTATGATCGATGGGGAAAAAGTATTTCTGAGTTCCAACCGCTGGGCCGTCAAGCGTCCGGTGCCCGGCCGAGTGTGGGCGGGCGAGCGCCTCGTCTTTCGCATGCCGTACGAAACGTTCGTAAAGATAACCAGGGCTAAAACTTTTGAGATCCGATTTGATGAAGTGCGGTTCTCAGTGAGCGCAGAGCAGCTGCAAATGCTGCGGGAGTTTGGAGATTACATGCAGCCCCGCCCTAATCCTCGCTAAGCTGCTTCATCACTTCTGCAAATTTTTCGATGTCCGCATGCGTGCGCTGCAGCGCGCGACGGCTGTCAAGATAAGCCGTCCAGACCGGAGTCTGCGTCAACGCCTTGGTTGTATCCTCATCGAGCGTCTGGGCCATCAACGCGATCAGATCGCTGACCACACGAGTATGGTCCAACAATGATTGAATTATGGAGTAGGCGAGACGCGCCTGAGGGGAATCCAGATCGTTTTGTTGTTGTTCGTCAGACATGGTGATTCAGAAGCGCCGGGAAGAAAATTCGCCGCGGATTAACGCGAATGAGCGCAGATCAAGATCGCACGAAAGGTAATTCGACGACTTCCCCGGGTAACTCCTGGTGGTTAGCGAGCACCTTCACCGGCGTGCCGGGCGCGATGTAGTCATATTTCAAGTAAGCCAGCGCGATGGTGCGCTTGAGCCGGGGAGAATTCGTTACCGAAGTTATCCGGCCAATCTCTTTTCCTTCAACTGAATTAACAACAGCGCCGGCCTCCACCGCAATTGCTCCGTCAAAGATCAAGCCCGATAATTTTTTCGCGACGTGGCCGCGATACTTGATGCGAGCAATGATCTCCTGACCGACGTAACAACCTTTCGTGTAACTAACAGCCTCGTCGAGATTGGTTTCCGTGACCACGTTCGTGTCATCCATGTCGCTGCCATAGCGCGGCATCCCTGCTTCAATACGCAGAATCTCGAGCGCGTCATAGCCGACGGGTTGAGCGCCGGCTTGTCGCAACGCGGTCCACAAGCTGCTCGCGTGATCTGCGTCAACACTCAAATCAAAGCCGTCTTCACCAGTATGTGAAGCGTGAATGACTGTAACGTCGATCGTTGAGCCTGCGTGTTGCCAGCTGAGTTGTCGCACCGCTCGCGGCTCTGGAACTGCGGCTGCCTCCCCCACTGATCCCACGACACTTGCGGCTTTTTTACCTTGCACCGACAACATCACCGTCGCACTCGTCTGGTCTATAACACGAAAGTCCCCGGCCAAAGTGAATCGCTCCAGGGTTTTCAGCACAGTTTCATGCGTTGCTGCCTCGGTGTCGATCAGAAATGTAGGGGAGACTTTCGTGTCTGTACCTTCATCCTGTAATCGAATCACACGCACGCTTGCAATCAGCCTTCCCTGCACATTTGGAAAGGCCGCCGGCATCCAACTGCCCCCTTCAAGCGTTTTCATATCGTTTGTGATCAGGCCGTTGAGAAACTGCACGGCTTCGGAACCGGTCACCAGCAACCGCCCACGCGAAGAAAGATCTACCAGGCCTGCGCCTCCTTCGCGCACGGTTTCGTATTCCTGCGCCACATCCCCATAGGAAGCAGGCACAGACCAGCCATCGCGCTCAATCATTGACGCACCAAGCTGCTGATGCGTTTTGTCGAGCAGAAGTTTTTGAATAGCAACCTGTTCTGCTGCTTCGGTCATAAACACTTCTTGCTTCTTTCCCGCGTCCCGTGCGGAAAGGCTTTGCCTTTCCCGCCACCTATTAACTGGTGGGGCGACGCCCTATCCAAGGCGTAGCCGCAAATATGATGAAGGCTAACGGAAAACGCAGAGCTTGCCGCAGAAGCCGGCACAGCCGCTGTCACGCGGCATTCACGTTATAACCGGCCTTTAAACTCCGCAACGCTCGCGCGACGACTTGATAATCAGCAAGCTGCTCCCGCTCACGCCGGTGCGATGCGAGCACCTGTGGGCTGGGATGATATATCGGCACCAGCAGCCGGCCATTCCAATCATGTATCTTGGCCGCGGACTCTTTCAAAATCAAAGAGTGCGGTTGAATAGTTCTAATCGCCTCCAGCGCAACTGAGCCTAACGTGATGACTATCGCCGGATCGATTAACGCAAAAGTGCTCTGCAAAAACTCGGAACAATTTTTCAGCTCCGTCTTGCTCGGCTTTCTGTTAGCACCTGACTCACTGCGCGGATTACACAGGGCCGCGCTGGTAATGAAGATGTCCTCGCGGCGCAAATTAATCGACGCCAGGAAGCGATCAAAGTTCTTGCCTGACTGATCTCCGGAAAAAGGAACGCGTGTTTGATCAGCACCTTTTCGTCCCGGCGCTTCGCCAATGAATATTATCCGCGCCGTCAGTGGTCCATTGAGTTCGCTGAGTACGGCCGACCGATCGCACATTGCCACACAACGCCGGCAACCAGCTGCGTCAGCAATCAGCTGACTGAATTGCTTTGCCTTCAGGCGTGGCGAAATTGTCGACACTCTCGAGCACATAAGTTCTTGACTCACTGTTTGCCTTTGAATTAAAAGTGCACCGCTTTTTACTTAATTCAACAGTATGAAGGAGACTCCCCTAAATGCGCCGAATATTGCTGCCGCTTCTGTTTGTGCTCGCCTTCGCAATTCCTGTCATGGCTCAGGATGCGACCAAGGCCGATCCGAACCATTATAAAGTCGAGTTTGAAAACGCTCGCGTGCGTGTGTTGCGTGTAAAGTATGGCCCGCATGAGAAATCAGTCATGCACAGCCACCCCGACGCCATTGCAATTTTTCAGACGGACGGTCGAATCAAGTTTACTTACCCGGGCGGCAAAACCGAAGAGCGTGACATGAAGGCGGGCACGACGCTTTTCACGCCAGCCGTCAAACATCTTCCTGAAAATATTACTGACGGTGATATGGAAGTAATTCTAGTTGAGTTGAAAACAGCCAAACGCAGACATCACTAACGGGAAGTACGGGCGCAGCCTCCAGCGCCCTTTTAACCTAAGGCCGCAGGCTTATCCTGTAGGTCTTGATTTTCGAATTCAGCGTCGTTGCGTTCATTCCCAACAAACGCGCCGCTCGCGATTGATGGCCGCCGGTCTGCTCCAGCGCACGGCGAATAAGATCGATCTCAAAGCGCCGCACCTGGTCATAAAAATTGATGCCCCCACCGAGGTCCTGGACCGCTGCAAGACTGGCGCCTTCTTCCGAAGCCGCGGCCACCGATCGCGGATCACTAATTTCCGGGCGTAGACATTCGCGCGTAACTTCGTCACCCGGTGCAATCACCACCGCACGCTCAATCGCATTCTCCAGCTCACGCACGTTGCCCGGCCAGGAATAAGCCTCAAGCAGGGCCAGCACTTCCGGCTTCACCTGCTGCGAAATGTGGCGCTCGTTCTCTTCGTTGTATTTCTCGATAAAGTGTTGGGCCAACGGCAAAATGTCTTCCCGTCTATCCCGTAAGGGCGGCAACTCAATCGGAACAACTGCCAGGCGGTAATACAAGTCTTCGCGAAACGCGCCTTGTTTGACTGCTTCCTTCAAGTCAATGTTGGTAGCCGCAATGATACGCACGTCGACGCGGCGCGGGGTGGTGTCACCGAGCGGCGTGAACTCGCGCTCCTGAATCACACGCAGCAACCGCACCTGTGTTTCCGGCGGGATGTCGCCAATCTCATCGAGAAAGATTGATCCGCCATCGGCAACTTCAAACAAACCTTTCTTCGCGGCAACTGCGCCGGTAAAGGCGCCGCGCGTGTGCCCAAACAGTTCGGATTCAAGCAACTCGGACGGAATGTTCGAACTGTTAACCGTAACGAACGGTTTGCCCGCGCGCATGCTTGACTCATGGATGGCTTTGGCAATTAGTTCTTTTCCAGTTCCGCTTTCACCGGTAATCAATACCGTCGAACGCGCCGGCGCCACTTGTTCCACCAGGCGGAAGACTTCCTGCATGATGTCCGAGCGCCCAACGATGGCGCCGCGATCCACGGCCCGGCTCATGGCGCGCCGCAGCGTGCGTCGTTCTTCTTCCTTACGCCGGCGTTTTATTCCGGCGGCGACTGTTCCGGTGATTTGCTCGTTTTGAAATGGCTTTCTGATGCAGCCAAAAGCGCCGTGCTCCCAGGCAGCGATCGCGGTATCAAAGGTCGCATACGCGGTAATCATGACCACGACAGCGTCTGAATCGATTTTCAAAAACTCTTCGAGGGCGCGCAGACCACCAATGCCCGGCATCGACACATCGAGCAACACCACGTCGTAAGCGCGGCGGCTGTAAGCTTCCACTCCTTCTTCGCCGGTCTTTGCCAGATCGACGCGATAGCCTTCAGACGAAAGCAGGGTCTCCAGGACTTCGCGCATGATCTCTTCATCGTCGACGATGAGTACAGATCCTTTTTTCGCGATGCGTCTTTCGGTTTTTAGCGCCAAGTTTGTTGGTCCTCAATTCGGAGCAGTCAGTTTAGGGGAGATTCGGACAAAAAAAAAGGCAAGGGCCTGTGAAGAGAACAGAGGTCAGATGTCGGAGGTCAGAGGTCACAGGTCAGAGCTCAGAGGTCGGAGGTCAGAAGTCAGCAACAAAAGACCAAATAAAAAAAATCGCAGCTTTCAAATCTGCGATCTCTGTTCTTTACTTTTAACCTCTTACTTCTGTTGTCTGACTTCTCACCGCTAACGTCTGATGTCTGACCTCTGACTTCTGGCCTCTGACTTCCGACCTCTGACTTCTGACTTCTGACTTCTGGCCTCCGAGCACTAGTCGCCGACAGACTGCAAACGCGCGCGTGCCTGAATCGTTGGCGCATGGGCCGTGGGCAGCGTGATGCGAAACGTTGTGCCCTGTCCCGGCGTACTTTCCACGCTGATGTGGCCCGAATGCTCCTGCACAATACCGTAAGAGACAGCAAGTCCGAGGCCGGTGCCGCGCCCCACGCCCTTGGTGGTGTAAAACGGGTCGTAAATTTTGGCGACGTTCTCGGGAGCAATCCCCAGCCCCGTATCAGAAACCTCGACGATCAGCGAATGATCTTCAGAAGGAATCGTAGCAATCCTGATGGAGCCGCCCACTGGAATAGCATCACGCGCATTTAGCAGCAGGTTGGTAAAGACCTGCTGCAGTTGACCACTGTTGCCGATGATGCGCGGCGCGTCCGCGTCATAATCGCGAACGATCTCGATTTGATTACCGCGCAACTGCGGCTCAAGCAATTGCAACGTGTCGTCAAGCACACGGCCAATATCGATCTCGCTGAATTCAGTGGCGCCGCCGGTGCGGGAAAAGTTAAGCAGGTTGTTAACTATGTTGGTGGCCCGTTCGGCCTGACGCCGCACTTTCAGCAGCAGTGCATGCTTGGGATCAGTCTCGTTCAGCATTCCCAAAAGCATTTGCGTGTAAGAGGAAACGCCTGTCAGCGG
>DATAOU010000355.1:0-21222 GCA_036265575.1 Pyrinomonadaceae bacterium | reverse complement strand
GTTAGCGGAAAGGCAAAGTCTTTCCGCACGGACTGCGGCAAAGCCGCTAACCCTGCCTGCAACGTGGCTGATAGCCTAAAGAAGTAGTCTTCCACCTACTGATTAATTCGTTTAGTTGCGGACTAGCAATGAACGATCCTGAAAATGAAATCGATAGCGCGCGGCACGTCGGGTCTAGTCACGAGATCCCACTTAAGCGACGCGTCGTTTATCTTGCACTGATTTATTTCACTTTTATCCTGCTCCTGGTAGGTATGGAAGTCGGAACGCGGCTTACGATGCCTCACCTTTCCAGTCTCGATCTCTTCGTCGTCACTCCACAGCAAAAAGCACAGGTTGCCGACAGCGCACACTCCACAATCTTCGAAGGCGATCCTTTGCTCCTTTGGCGCCTGAAACCGAACCTCGACCACGTCGTTTGGGACTTCACCGTGCTGTCGACGAACGCGCAGCACCTTCGTTCAGATCGTCCGTTACAGAAGAAACAAGCAGGCGCCATTCGCATTGTTTGTGTTGGCGATTCGGTGACGTTCGGCTATCGCGTCCCCACGGTTTGGCCAGACAAGCCAAATGAATACGACCGTCAGGCGCTGCCTTACCCGATGCTGCTGGAAAAAGAATTGCGAGCAGCGAATCCGAACAAACAAATTGAAGTAGTAACACTGGCGGTCCCCGGTTACACCAGTCATCAGGGACTCGCCTGGCTGCGACGCGAAATCGATTCACTGGAACCCGATCTCATTACCATCAGTTTTGGTTGGAACGACGCGAGTCTTAGTGACTTTCCCGACAGTGAAACTATTAAAACGAATTGGCGCGCCGTCACAGTGCGTTGGCTGGTTGACCATAGCCAGGCCTTTGCGCATGCGACCCACTGGCTGCGGGCCAGGGCGGCGCCCAGCGCCAGGGTGCTGCACCCCGCTCCACGCGTTTCCGAACAGGATTATCTGAACAACATGATGGCCATGGCCCAACTCGGCAGGCAGAAACAGGCGGCTGTGATTATTCTGGCAGCGCCTTACCGCGATAAGGTGACGAATCCGCCCGAGGCTGCGTTGATGCAGAGTTATCGGACTGCGCTGCGTTCCGCTAGCAGCCAGCATGGATTGGCTTTTCTTGAGTTGCCCGAACTAACCGAGGCTGCTTACCCCATTAATCAAAATTTTTTTGGCGAGCTGATACATCCGAACGACATGGGCCATCGCCTGATAACCCTGGAATTGCTAAAGCTGTTGAAGCAAACTCGCGCGCTGGGCGATTTGAATATACCGTCGCTGTCTTAGTTGGCTCTGGTGTAGAGCAAATTATTAGTTTGCGATGGTACGCTGCCATTCAAGCTGCGTGTTGCGCAAACTAACATTTTGCTTTACGAGTAATATACGAGCGGAGGACTACATGACTTTAAGAGAACAGATTATTTCCGACATGACGGCGTCGATGAAGGCGCAAGACGCGCCGCGCACTTCAACGCTGCGAATGGTTAAAGCCGCAATGATGAACCGGCAGATTGAAAAGGGCGGTGAGTTGGACGACGAAGAGATGGGTAAACTGCTGCGCTCGCTGGTTAAGCAACGACGTGACTCAGTCGAACAATATGAAAAAGGCGGGCGACAGGACCTTGCGGACAAAGAGAAGGCCGAGATTCAAGTAATCGAAGCTTATCTACCACAAGCCGCCTCACCGGAAGAGATCGAAGCAGCAGTAGCCGCCGCGATTGCTGAAACCGGTGCCAGCTCAATGAAAGACATGGGCAAAGTGATGAAGTCGGTGCAGGCTGCGCTGGCCGGCAAGAATGCTGATGGGCGAACGGTCAGTGAGACAGTAAAGTCGAGACTCGGTGGTTGATCACTTCTCTTTTCAGACGAGAACCCGTAAACACTAAGGCATGTCAGCGCACCTGCGGCGCCGACATGCCTTATTTCTTGCTACTCTCCGGAAGAGGGCCTTCCGCCAAGCTGACTCTATTTATACGTGATGCGGATTTCCGGCTTGCTACCGAAAGTCGGCAACGCTGAACTATCAAACACCTGCACTCCGCTTGAGTCCTTAACGACGACCCTGGTTACGTGTTTGGTAGCTTGCTTGGCTTTGTATTTACCGGTGTTGTCGTTGGTGCCCAGGCAGTCGGTACCCTGATTGGCGCCGCATTGGATCTCCAACGAGCCGCCCTTAATGATGATGTCGTCGCCGCCTGCCGGCATAATTTGATTAACCAGCGCGAACGCACCGATGGCCAACACACAGATGGTGGCGATAGCAATTATTAGTAGACGAAGTTGACGCATGATTCTCTCCTTTGTTAGTTGGAAAACGTTGCGTGTCGGGGCAACCCGCGCACGTAGGGCTTTAAAAATCAGCTACCACTTAAACCGCAAAAGTCCTGCCAGTTTAGTTAAAAACCTAGGTAGCACTCGGAAGTTGATCGAGTTGTTTTCTAAGGCGCTGGATGTCCGGGCGACTTAAATAGCTCTTGTAGCTTTCAGCGTTCCAGCGCTGTTCGAGTTTGGAATGCGAATCTCTGGCTTGGAGAGCATACTCGCGCGCCTTCGATTTGTCACCGAGGTTTTGCGAGGCTTGTGCCGCCAGCGTGAGCGCGCGCCAGGCAGACTCTTCCTGGTCCAACCGAACAAAAGTCTCCGCCGCTTGGGCCGCATTGCTCGCTGCCGCCTGCGAGTCGCCGGAAATCAGCAAGGTTTCCGCGAAGACCAACTGCGCTTGCGCGAGTTTAGTAGGATCAGCCGACAGCTTGGCTGCTTCGAAAGCCTGACTTGCGAGCGCTTTTCCGGCCGCTGCCGCGCCGCTGTAACTTTGTGCCAGGGCCATCACCAGTTGTGCCTCGGAGATGACGTTCGGAAATTCCTTTCCGGCCTTTTCCTGAGTCTTGGCAACGGCTTGCTTTGCTTCAGCAAAATTGTTTTGGCTTAGCGCAATTTGCGCTTTCAGCAGTTCGACCTCGGCAGACAAGCGCCGCAACTCGCCACCAGGCTTGTTCGCTATCGCATCAGCCTGGCCCAGGAGATTTTGCGCCTCATCATAACGGCCCAGCCGCCATAAGACATCCACACGGTCCGTCAAGTTGTAACCAACGCTGCGTTGTACGCCCTGCGCTGCAAAAATATCACCGGCTAATTTCATTTGATCCAGCGCTGCGGTAAATCGTTGTTCAGCAGCGAGCCCTGAACCGCGCTCGCCGTAGGCCCGTGCCAACAACGATTGATCGTTTGCCGCTTGCGCCAGTTGCAGCAATTGCTCATGACCTTTTTGCGCTGCTGGATAATCGCCCTTTTGCAGGTTGGCTCGCGCCAGCAACACCAGGCAGGAAAAGATTTCGGAGCGATAGCCGCCCTGTTGATAGAAAGCAAGCGCCGGTTGGAGAAACTGAATTACTTCATCTGGCTTATTCTGTTGCTGCCGTAGGCTGGCTAGCGAGACTCGGGCGCGCGCTTCGTTGCGGCGCGCCTTTGCTCGTTGCGCCGACTCCAGTGCTTGCGACAAATACTTTTCCGCTTCGGCAGGCTGGCCGCGTATCAGGAATGAATTGCCAAGATCGACCAATGCCTGTGCGCTCAAATTCTCCATGCCGTTCTTCTGGGCGAGATCAACGGCGTCGCGCGCATAGGCGGTCGATTGCTCTGTTTCGCCAGCGTCAAATGAAACGCTCGAGAGCTGCAGCAGCGTCTTTATGATCTGCGATTTGTTGTCGTTTGCTTTTGACAGAGCGAGTGCTTGTTCCAACTGAGTCTTCGCATCGGCGAGCTTGTTACGTTTGTTGAATAACGCGCCGCGTTGGAAAACAACCTCCGTGCGGCCTTCAATGTTACCCAACGCCTGATAGATCGATTCGGCAGTTTCGAATGAAGACAAGGCCTTTGCCAGATCGCCTTGTTGCCCAGAGACAATACCTAAACGCAGGTATGCGGTCGCATACTGCGGGTTCCGCGTGCTCGCTTCCGTATAGCTTTGGATGGCCGCGTTGAAGTTGTTGTCGTTCTCGTAAGCGCGCCCGAGGTCGACAAGTACGAATGGCTTTTCGTTGTCGCCTGTCTGCTTTGCGATCTGGGTATAGGAATCAATCGACTTAGCGAAATCATGCCGCGCAGTGGCTGTTATCGCGTCAAGATAAAGAGAATCAAGACTTGGCAGCCTGGCACGGTCGGCACTGTTTACCCGCAACAGCTCGTCCTTGGCGCGATCGACATAATCCAGTTCAACGAGCGCTTCGGCCAGGCGGGCATGGGCCAGCATATATTGGTCGTCGGCCGCGATGGCCCGCTCCAGCGCCTGGGTCGCCTGGTAAAAGGCGCCGTCTCGCAATGCGTTTGTTCCGATGTCGTACCAACGCTGCGCCTCGGCCGGCGGCGTGTGCGGCGCCGGACGAAGAAAACGAAATCCAACTACACCGGCAATTACCAAAACAACTGTGCCGATAAGGATGTAAGAAATCGGTATGCGGGGCCGCTGCAGGATTTGCGACAAATTGCTCAGCGTCCGGCTGTGCGCGCTGATCGAAGCCGGGCCGCGTTTGATGAGTGTCTGGCCTGAGTCTTCTTCCAACTGTTCCTTGACCGCATTCAGATCGGCGATCAGCTCCCTGGCACTTTGGTACCGCTTGTTCGGCTTCTTCGCCAGTGCCTTCATCACAATGAAGTCGAGCTGCTTTGGCACATTGGGATTGACTTTCGAAGGCTCTGGAGGTTGAACGTGAAGCACGTTCGCCGCGATCTCAATAAAGCTATTTCCGGCGAATGGCGTACGGCCAGTGATTGCTTCGTACAACAAAGTGCCTAGCGCAAACAGATCGCTGCGGCCATCGACCGCCCCACCGATCGCCTGTTCGGGCGAGAGGTAAGCAGGTGTTCCCAGCACTACGCCGCTGCGCGTTTCGGTCGAAAGCAGCGTCTGGGCTTCGGGCTCGGAACTGAGCACGTGGTCTTTGTTGAGTTGTTTCGCCAGTCCGAAATCAAGCACCTTAACTCGGCCGTTGTCGTCAATCATTATGTTTGACGGCTTGATATCGCGATGGACCACGCCGCGAGCGTGCGCCTCAACCAACGCCAGCGCCACGTCCCGGACAATCTCCACGGCGCGCGGCAGGTTGAGTTCACCCTGCTGCATGACATCACTCAACGATCGCCCGCGCGCCAGTTCCATCACCAGGAACGGCCGGCCTTCACTCGTTTCGCCGTAATCGAAAAGCGTGGCAATGCCAGGATGGCTCAGTTCCGAAACTGCGCGCGCTTCGCGCAGAAAGCGCGCGCGATAGTCGTGTGAATCCGAATTCACAGAAGGAAACTTGATCGCGACACGACGACCGAGGTGCGTATCCTCGGCAAGGTAGACAGTCCCCATACCACCCTCTCCGAGGGGCTCAAGAATGCGGTAGTGTGAAACTGTTTGCCCGATCATTGGTGTGTTTAGCGCACAACCAACAGTTGTTTTGTCGCCTTTGTACCGACGGCGGGATTGATCACCAGGAAGCCAAAACGAAGAATCGATTGCAGTACGCGCGCATGTTACGCCACTGCAAGAACCTTTTCAATGGTTTTAGCAGTTGAAAGTCCGCAGTTTTCCGAAGCTTTTGGCTTGAACCTCGCGAAAATGGTCAACTTGCTTCCCCACCTACCTTTCCGTATAATTCACGGCTTGCTCGGAGCGCGGCGGTTTCGTCCGGTGGGTTCGCGCCCACTTTTTATTTTGGGCGACAGGTTTTTTTGGAGGTTGACAATGGGAGCAAGTTCGGTTGAAGAGCGTGTTCGGGCAATTGCCGAGCAAGTGGCAATCGATCATGGAGTCGAGCTGGTGCACGTCGAAGTCGCCGGGCCCGATAACAAACCCATTGTGCGCATTTTTATTGACAAGCCAAACGGTGTAACTCACGAAGATTGTTCGGAAGTTAGTTTTCACGTTGGCACCGTACTCGACGTCGAAGATTTCATTCATGCTTCCTATACGCTGGAGGTTTCTTCGCCGGGTTTGGAGCGAGGCCTCTACAAGCGCGACGATTACGACCGCTTTGCTGGGAACCTCGTAAAGATAAAGACGCGCAGTCCTATTAGCGGGCAGAGAAATTTTCGCGGCCGGCTTATAGGGATCTCCGGCGATACGGTGGCAGTCGATGATCGCACCAGCGGCCGCGTCCTAATTCCTTTCGATTCAATTTCCAAAGCCAACCTGGAAATGGACTTTGAACAGGAGCTGCGCCGCGCCAAAGCGAACTAACGCGGGAATAACGACTGCATGCGTGTGAGACGCGTGCAACTTACAACTGAATAACAATTGAATAGGCTCAAACGGCGCAACGACTTTGGCGTCCGAGCCAGCGGAGACAGTACAGCTCAATGAGTTCATCCATCGCACAAAACATCGAGGCGCTTTGCCAGGAACAGGGCATTGAACGCGACCTCGTCATCGAAGCAATGAAGGAAGCTGTGCGCGCGGCAGCGAAGAAACAGTTTCGCTCGGGCGAAGACATTCAGGTCGACTGGAACCCGGAAACCGGCATCGAGCTTTCGGCCTCTAAAGTCGTTGTTGATGAAGTGGCGAACGGAGCCACTGAGCTTTCGATTGAGGAAGCGCGCGAACTGGCAGGCGACGAAGTGGAACTGGGCGACGCGCTGCTGTTGCCGCTGCCGATGGAAGAGCTGGGACGTATCGCTGCGCAAACAGCCAAACAAATCCTGTTTCAAAAAGTCAGAGACGCGGTCCGCAGCAATGTCTACGAGCAGTATGTCGACAAGATCGGCGACCTCGTAAATGGTTACGTCAAGCGCTTTGAGCGCGGCAACATCATAGTTGACCTCGGCAACCTCGAAGCCATCCTGCCTCGTTCACAACAATCTCGCGGCGAACAGTGGAATCAAGGCGAGCGCATTCGCGTAGTTATCAATAACGTCTCGAAAGAATCCAAAGGGCCGCAGGTCGAAGTTTCACGAACCTCGCCGGAACTGCTGTTGCGATTATTTGAGATGGAAGTGCCGGAAATTTACGACGGCACAGTCGTTATTAAGTCAGCGGTCCGCGAGCCGGGCGAGCGCGCCAAAATTGCGGTCACTTCAAATGAGCGCGACGTAGATCCCGTCGGCGCCTGCGTCGGCATGAAGGGTTCGCGCGTACAGGCAATCATTCGCGAATTGCGTGGGGAAAAGATCGACATCATCGAATGGTCAGACGAGCCTTCAGTGTTTGCCGCTAACGCCTTGTCGCCCGCCAAAGTCAATCAGGTGCGCATTACCGACATCGAGCAACGGCAGATGGAAGTCATCGTCAACGAAGATCAGCTTTCCTTGGCGATCGGCAAACGCGGCCAGAACGTTCGGCTTGCTACCAAGCTCGTCGGTTGGAACATCGACATTCGTAGTGAAGAAGAGATTAAACGCGAAGTTACTGAACAGATGGGCGCCTTGATCGCTTCCGGTGAATCGGTGCCGCTGTCAGCCATCGAGGGCGTTACCGCCCAGCAAACCGATGCGCTTGGTGAACACGGCATCAACGACATCGATGCCCTGGCCCAAACTTCGGTCGATGACCTGGTTGAATTTCTGGATGTGAGTTTGGACGAAGCTGAAAATATTCTCGGCGCAGCCCAGGCCGTGGTCGCAATGCGTGACAAAACTCTGCAAGAGGGCGAAGCGCAGTCCGGCGGCGCAGAAGGCGAAACGGGCGAACAAGATGCAGCTTCCGCTGAACTGGACGAAAGCGTCGAAGCCCGCGACATCGAGCCATCTCCTGACACGACTGCGGCAGGTTATGACGAGGCGGTGGAAAACGGAATTCCCTTCAGCGCCGAGTCAGACATCCTGGCGCAGGAGTCTGCCGATCCCGTCGCCTTAACCGAAGCCGAAGCAGTTACACAAGACGAACTCATCTTGCAGGAGGTCGGCCGCGATCTGCGTCCCGACACGATTACCCCGTCTCCGGATGTTACCTCAAGCGGCGCGGCCGCTTTGGAAAGTGTCAACGAATTCATGAGCGAAGAGCTTATTGATGAGCAACTCGCTTCAGAATTAACCGCTGACGAAACCGAAAACTCAGCTCCCGCTGTTTCAATAGACGCCGCCAGCGAGAGCACAGACGAAGAGAAGCAGGATGCTTCCTCCGATGATGCGGCAAATTAGTAGCGGCACAGGCGCTGGGTTTACCAGCGTGTTGCCTTGTTCGCTTCCCGGCCACCATTGCGCAGTGCACTGACATTGCTTCAACCGGTGGTTTGAGAGCGAGAGTTCTTTAATCACTTGTTCGAAGCCAGGCGCCAAAGATTTAGCGGCGCTTGAAAAGGAGTGCATGAGCGTTACCTCTAAGATTCGTATTTACGATCTCGCCAAAGAGTTAAAGCTGGATACCAAGCGCCTCATCGAAGAGGTTCGGCGCGAAGGTGTGGACGTCAGCGTTCCCTCCAACTCTGTTTCGAAAGAGTTGGCAGAGAAGATCCGCAACAAATACTTCCCCAAGAAGGAAGCTGTCGTGAAGCGCGGCGTGCGAGTCGTAAAGAAAGCTGAGCGCGCGGTTGAAGAAGTACCTCCCGCGGAGGTAGTGGAAGAACCGCTTGCTGCAGCAGAACCTGTCGTGGCGACTCCTGAACCTGAAGCTGACACCACCCCCACTGCGCCGCCCGAGGTTAAGCCTGCCGCACCGGCGCGCCTCGTAAAGAAACTGACACCGGCCGCCCGCGCGCCGCTTCCCGCTGAGGCCGAGCCAACTCATGTTCCGGAAACAGAAACTGCCGCGGAGATGCCTGGCGCAAATGGCGCGCCCGCGGAGGCAGCAACACCCGAGGTTGTAACAGCTGCACCAACTGCCACTGTGGCCCCGCCTTCTCATCAAGTGAGAGTCCTGCGACCAACAGTTGCTGCCTTAAACGCCGGCATTCGTCCGGGCGAGCGCGCCCCGACACCGGTGGCGCCGCCAGTCACACCGCGCGAGCGAGTCGACCGCGGCGGCACGCGAGTGCGAGAACGTACGCCTTTGTCGCGAACGGAACGCATGGGCACGCCCGGGGAAACAGCAACGCCGCAGACCACTTACATTCCACCGCCTGACGCGGGACGCCGGCGCTCGCGCCGCACACCTACCCGTGGCGGCCGCAAAGCTGAAGGCAAGGGCGGACGATTTGATAAGGGTGATTTTATTCCGCCGCCGAAGGCGCTGTCGCTTGAGGACCGCATCGCCGGCCGCCTCGAGGACGCCATTCCCGGAGAGATCAAGCCGGTGCGTTTGGTCGAAGGCACCACTGTGAAGGAGTTTGCGGAAAAACTCGGAATCAAACCGAAAGATGTAGTGACTCTGCTGCTACAACGCGGCGTCTTTGCGACCATCAACCAACCGCTCAACGACGACGTTGCGGTCGATCTCGGCAAACGCTTTGGTTACGAAGTTACGTTCGTGCCGTTTGAAGAGATGGTGGCCGAAGAAGAATTTGAAGAACTGATTGCCACGGACGCAGATGACGTCGAACTGCCACGCGCACCGGTAGTCACCGTGATGGGCCACGTAGACCACGGCAAGACTTCTCTGCTCGACGCCATTCGCGCCACTGAAGTCGCCGCGGGCGAAGCTGGCGGCATCACCCAGCACATCGGCGCCTACAGCGTGCAGGTTCCAAGTCCGGACAACCCGGGCGAGTTTCGTCGCGTAGTTTTTCTCGACACGCCGGGCCACGAAGCATTCACGCTGATGCGTGCGCGCGGTGCAAAAGCAACTGACGTTGTCGTATTGGTCGTTGCTGCTGACGACGGCGTTATGCCGCAAACGATCGAAGCGATCGAACACTCGCGAGCAGCAGGCGTGCCGATCGTGGTTGCTATCAACAAGATCGATAAGCCTGACGCGAACCCGGATCGGGTCCGTCAGGAATTGGCCCAGCACGGTTTGTCGCCTGCAGAATGGGGCGGCGATACTGAAATCGTTCCGGTTTCCGCGAAGAAACGCGAAAACCTCGACACACTGCTGGAAACGATTCTGCTGACTTCAGACATTCTGAACCTGCGTGCAAGTCCGACGCGTCTGGCTTCAGGAGTGGTGTTGGAAGCTAAATTGGATCGCGGCCGCGGTGCGGTCGCCACAGTTTTGGTGCAACAAGGCACACTGCATGTTCACGAGCCGTTTATCGTGGGCCAAATTTTTGGTCGCGTGCGCGCGATGTTCAACGATAAAGGCGAAGCGATCACGGAAGCGGCGCCCGCCACACCGGTGGAAGTGCTTGGCTTGCAGGGCGTCCCGCAAGCGGGCGAAAGTTTTCAGGTTGTTGCCGACATCACCCGCGCCCAGCAGATATCTGGTCACCGCCAGATGCTGAGCCGGCAGGCCACGCTGATGCAATCAACCAAGCGCGGTATCGAGGCGCTGGGTGAAACCGAAGTCAAGGAGCTTTTGGTTGTCATTAAAGCGGACGTGCAGGGTTCAGTCGAAGTTCTTAAGTCCACGCTGCAAAAACTGTCCACCGAACGCGTCAAGGTAAAGGTGATTCGTTCCGGCGTCGGTGCAATTACTGAATCCGACGTGCTGCTGGCCTCGGCCACACAAGCAGGCTCGGCTGTTTCGGCAGTTGTAGTAATCGGCTTCAACGTAAGGCCGGGATCGCGCGCTGCCGATCTCGCCAAACAGGAGAGTGTGGACATACGTTTGCATTCGATCATTTACAAGGTTGAAGAAGAAATTCGCGCAGCCATGATCGGAATGCTCGAAGCCATTGAAAAAGAGCGCATCATCGGCAAGGCGGACGTGCGCGAAGTTTTCCGCGTTCCCAAAGCAGGTGTGGTTGCCGGCTCGATGGTTGTAGACGGCAACATTCGCCGCAACGCCCGCGCGCGCCTGATTCGCGATGGCGTGGTCAGCTGGGAAGGCAACATCGCTTCGCTGCGTCGTTTCAAGGACGATGTTTCCGAGGTGCGTGAAGGCTTCGAATGCGGTATTGGCCTGGAGAACTTCAACGACGTTAAGGTCGGTGATCAGATCGAGGCTTATATCGTCGAGAAGGTTGCCGCCACGGAACTATAAGGAGGCAGACGGTGGCGGCAGGCGGCGGGTGATAACATCATTCTGCCTACTGCCTCCTGCTCCTGCCGGCTGTTTTTATGCGTCGCCCGGAAAGAGTTGCAGATATTCTTCGCGAAGAGATTTCGCAGATCGTGGGTTTCGAATTGGAAGACCCGCGGCTCACGATGGTGACCGTAACGGACGTGAAGATTTCTGATAATTTGAGAGACGCGCGCGTTTACGTCACCGTTGCAGGAGATGAAAAAGAACACCAGGCCGCGCTCGTTGCCCTGCGTCATGCGGCGCCTTACGTCCGGAAACAACTGGGCCTTTCACTCAACCTACCGCGCACTCCAGAGATTCATTTTGTGAGAGACCGGATCGAGGAACAGGGCGAACGTGTGGATCATTTGTTGTTTCAAATTGAAAAGGAATCTACGAGGAAGGATGAACAGTAGCACAGGCTTTAGCCTGTGCTCGCTGGAACAGACACAGATTAGAGTCTGTGCCACTGCCTACAATGCTTAGTCAAGTTGTCGAACTGATCGAAGCCAAGGGAAAATTCGCGATTACCTCTCACCGCCGTCCGGATGGCGACAGTCTGGGATCGTCACTGGGCCTTTACTGGTTGCTGCGCGGGCTCAATAAAGACGTGGAAGTAATCATGCGCGACCCCGTGCCGCATGCTTATCATCAGTTGCCGGGTGCGGCGAGCGTGCGGGTTACGCCGGCTGTAGACGATTCATATGATGCCGTTTTCGTTATTGAATGCTCAGATGTAACCCGCCCGGGACTTGACGATTTGGACAAACAATTCGTCGTCAATATCGATCATCACGCCACCACGGCGCTGTTCGGCAAGATCAACTGGCTTGATTCCACCGCGTCCGCAGTCGGCGAAATGATCTATAACCTCTGCAAAGCGACCGGCGTGCGAGTGACCAAAGAAATCGCCGAGTGCGTCTACACCGCGCTTATCACGGACACTGGCTCATTCCATTTCTCAAACACAACCGAACGCACCTTCAAGGTTGCTTCGGAACTGCTGCGCACTGGCGTCAAGCCTGCTAAGGCGGCCGAAGCAGTTTTTGCCAGTTATCCCTGGAGCCGAATCCAATTGATGGGTGCAGTGCTTTCAACTGCGCGACGTGATTCAACCGGCCGGGTCGCTTTGCTGCGGCACAGTCTGGAGATGCAGGCCGCGGCGCACTCATCGGACGAAGATGCGGACGGATTTGTTAACTATCCGCTGACGGTAGGCGAAGTCGAGGCTGTCGCGATGCTCCGCGAATCAGAGCCCGGCGTTTACCGCACCAGCCTGCGTTCCAAAGGCGAAGTAAACGTCGCCAAGGTGGCCGAGAAGTTTGGCGGTGGCGGGCATCGCAACGCTGCCGGCTGCACGCTGCGCGGCACTTGGGAAGAAGCGGAAGAGAAAATCATAGGGCTGTTGCAAGACGCGGTTGAACGAGCGAACGGGCTGGCTGACATTACCGAGGATGCGCTGGTTGGTAGCGAGTAGCTAGACACGGCAGAAGCAGATTTCATTTGACATCGATCGTTTGACATTAATCATTTGTCATTTAGTCCGCGCTTGCCGAGTCCGCAGCGGCGCCGCGTTGCGGAATCGAGTAGTCTGCAAATGGCACATGAGCGATGTCAAATGATTAATGATAAATAGCTCGTCTCTTCATCTGATCTCTGACCGCTGACTTCTGGCTCTGCCGCAAGATGTCTTCCAAAGAAAAAAAATACAAGTGGCGCCGTGAGGACTATCAAGAGCAGACGCGAGGTCTGTTGATGGTCCACACCGGCAACGGCAAGGGAAAGACCACTTGCGCGCTGGGCCTGATGATGCGTGCGGCCGGTCGCGGTCTGAAGTGCTGCATGATTCAGTTTATGAAGTCTCGCAACGACCGCTACGGTGAACATGAGTCCGCCGCCAAGCTCGGCATTGAAGTGCACACTATGGGCGACGGGTTTACCTGGGACACCAAGAACCCGGAGCAAGATCGCGCCACTTCCCGCAAGACCTGGGAGTTGTGCGTTGAGAAGTTACGGAGTGGCGATTATGACCTGCTCGTCTTTGATGAACTGGTTTACGTTCTGAGTTACAACCTGCTGCCGCTCGCAGAAGTTCTGGAGGAGCTGCAGAGCGTTCGCACCTCTCAACCGGCTCTGCATATCGTCGTGACTGGCCGCGACGCGCCGCCCGAGCTCATCGCCGCCGCCGATCTGGTCACGGAGATGAAAGATATCAAGCATCCTTTCAATGCCGGCATCCGGGCCCAGCAGGGAATAGAATTCTGAGAAATTGCCCGCAAAAGGTGGTTTGACCCCAAAAGAGTCACACTTTTTTTGCCGGTTTCCTTCAAGCACAATCTCTTATGTGCTAGGCTCTCTCCATTCCAACAAATCGCGGGCTTTTTCCCTGAAGTGACGCACTATGCCCTGGTTTAGTAAAAAGAATAAACAGATCGAAGCGGTGCCTCCCGAGGAGCGCGTCGTCAAGACGGAAAACGTATTCGTCAAATGCGACGAGTGCGAGGCGCATCTGTACAAGCGCGAGCTTGACGAAGCATCACAGGTTTGTCCTAAGTGCGGTCATCATTTTCGAATCGGAGCGCGCGAGCGTCTCACCATGCTGTTCGATGGCGGCGTTTATGAAGAGCTGGACGCCGAAGTCATTTCCATCGATCCGCTTGAGTTCGTGGATACCAAGCCCTACAAGCAACGTCTGAAACAAGCCATACAAAGTTCCGGAGTGCCGGAAGCGATTGTCAGCGGGCGCGGCAAAGTCGCCGACCACCCGGTGTTCGCCGGCGCGATGGACATGGCGTTCATCGGCGGCTCGATGGGTTCGGCGGTGGGCGAAAAAGTAACGCGATTGATTGAACACGCTTTGAAAGAACATGCGGCGTTAGTTCTCTTCTCGGCCTCGGGTGGAGCACGGATGCAGGAAGGCGCCCTCTCCCTGATGCAGATGGCTAAAATCGCCGCGGCGCTCGCCGCCCTTGACGAGGCTCAACTGCCTTTCATTTCCGTCCTGACGGATCCCACCACGGGCGGGGTGACCGCGAGCTTTGCAATGTTGGGCGACATCGTCATCGCCGAGCCTAAGGCGCTGATTGGATTTGCCGGGCCGCGCGTTATCGAACAAACCATCCGGCAAAAACTGCCAAAAGATTTTCAGCGCTCCGAATTCCTGTTGGACCATGGCATGGTGGACGCGATCGTAGACCGGCGCGAGTTGCGCGACTATCTCGGCAAGCTGTTGAATTTCATGTTGAATCCTGAAATTACCGGCGCGTCCGAAATGGATCGGCTGCGTTCGCGCGCAATTTCGGGCGATTAGCACTGTTCGCACCAACCTCACTACATTCTGCAAAGGTAAAGCTTCCTTAATGGAGTTCAGCGAAACTCTTTCCTATCTCCTAAGCCTGGGCCACGAAACGCTGGCCATGAAATTAGGACTTCGGAACACGGAGTTGCTGCTCGAGGCCCTCGGCAATCCGCATCACTCGTTTGCTTCAGTTCAAATCGCTGGCACGAACGGCAAGGGTTCGACCGCGGCGATGCTCGATTCCATCTGCCGCCTGGCCGGATTGCGCACCGGACTGTTTACTTCGCCCCATCTGATTTCAATTACCGAAAGAATCAAGATAGCCGGCGAGGACATTTCAGAAGCGGAGTTTGCAAGGTTTGGAACGCGGGTAAGAGAGGCGGCTGAGAGTTTGGTGGCCCAAGGTAGACTTCAGGCGCTACCAACTTTTTTTGAGCACGTCACCGCGATTGCCTTGCTGGCTTTCAAAGAGGCAGGCGTGGAAATCGCCATTCTCGAAACCGGTCTGGGTGGGCGATTGGACGCGACGACGGTTGCGGGTGCGGACGTGGTTGCCATCACGCCCATTGCGCTCGATCACCAGGATTACCTCGGCGCGACATTAGCCGAAATAGCCGGCGAAAAGGCTGCGATCATTCGGCCGGGCACAACGGCAATTATTGCCGCACAGAAGGAAGAAGCAAGCGAAGTAATTAGACAGCGCGCCGCCGCATGCGACGTCGAGCCGTCGATTACGGACTACCAGTCGACGATTGATGCGGTAACTGCCGATGGGCGTTTCACGGTTACGTTACAAACGAAGCGCGAGCGATACGAATCGGTGAGCATCGGGCTGGGTGGCCGGCACCAAATCGAGAACGCGGCCACCGCAATACGAATCGCCGAAGCCCTAAATCAGAAGGGCCGCCGAATCCCGGTCTCGGCGATCGTCGATGGTATCGCAACGGCGCGACATGCAGGAAGGCTTGAACGAGTTGACTCCTATTTATTGGATGGCGCGCACAATCCTGCGGCAGCCCTGACTCTAGTGGCCTACTTAGACGAGTTTGTGAACGTACCGGTGACGCTGGTGTTTGGTGCGATGCGCGATAAGAACCTGGTAGAGATGGCGGCAATTCTCTTCCCTGCAGCAGCGAGACTGGTTCTGACTCAAGCTGATAACCCGCGCAGCGCCAGCGCCGAGGAGCTCGAGGAAATCGCGCGCGCTATGAACGTCCCTAACTTTTTTGTCACGCGTTCAATAAGCGAGGCGTTGACGAAGGCAAATGAAGTAACATCCCCGCCTGGTCTCATCTGTGTAACTGGTTCGTTGTACCTGCTGGGAGAAGCCAAAGCACTATTGAACGCTTAGGCCTTGACGGCGTAAAGCAAACTGTTGGTTTGCGTTGGTCGTTGGGTTCACCGTGAGTGCAACGCGCCACCGCAAACTAACAGTTTGCTTTACGATCTAATGAAGGAATTCAAATGTCCACCGACTGTCCTCAAATCTTGGATAGCAAAAAAGTTTTTCATGGCAAAGTTTTTGATGTGACCGTGGACACCATTCGCGAAGGCGACACGACGTATCGACGCGAAACGGTCCATCATCCCGGCAGCGCCGTGATTGTTCCGGTCTTTGCCGACGGCACGTTGGCCCTTGTGCGCCAGTATCGGCATCCGGCAGTTCGTTACCTGTTGGAGGTACCGGCCGGCACCTTGAAACGCGGTGAAGATCCGGAAGAAGGAGCGGCTCGAGAGTTGGAAGAAGAACTCGGTTGCACAGCTGGGCGATTGGAAAAACTCACTGAATTCTTTGTGACACCTGGTTTTTGCGAAGAGAAGATGTGGGTCTATCTCGCAACTGACTTAACTGAAACCGAGCAAAAGCTTGAGGACGACGAGATTATCGAAGTCGTTCGCATTCCTTTTGCTCAAGCGCTGAGCATGATCACCACCGGTGAAATCGAAGATGCAAAAACAATTATTGGGATCATGCTGGCAGCGCCTCGTGTTGGACCACCAATGTTTGAAGCGGGTTATCCGGCCGTCTAGTTCGTTTGGTGCTGCTTCTCTGCGTCCGGCCTTTCAGTTTGACCAGGCTTGGACAACCTCATAAACTGGGCCTCATCGTGCTTAACTCCAATGAAGCGGCGGCAATTCCTCTTGCCGGCGATCCAAACTCCTACGCGACACCGCTCACTGATCCGCCTCGGCCACCGATTGCCAATGCAGACGATCCAGCCTGGGGCATCGCATCGGCGATCTTCGTTTGGATAGCAAGTCTCGTCTTGATGTTGTTCGTACCGCTCTTGTTGTTGTTGCCGTATGCAGCAAGCAAGGGCCTGCATTTCAGCGATCCCAATTACGTGAAGGCCCTGGCCGAGCTGGCACTCAGCGATAAGACCGCAGTGCTGCTTCAGGTTATTGCTATCTTGCCCAGCCATTTGCTTACCTTCGCACTAATTTGGGCGGTGGTAACGCGACTTGGTAAACGTCCATTTTGGGCAACTATCGGCTGGCGCCTGACGGGACGATTCGAAATTTGGCTGTGGGCGGGACTGGGAATGGCTCTGTTCATCGTCGGATCGATGCTCGCGTGGTTGCTGGGTTCAGCCAAGCCCACGCAGTTGGAACAAATTATCAACAGTTCGCTAGCTGCGCGCTTTACGCTTTCAATCCTGGCGGTAGCGACGGCACCGTTCGTAGAAGAATTTATTTATCGCGGGCTACTCTACCCGGCGCTGCGGCAAGCTGTCGCGGTGTCTACTGCTGTAGTCCTGGCTCTTGTATTTGGCTTAAAGCTCAACCAGCGTTCGCAAGCACGAATTGGGACAGCGGCCGCTGTGATTTTGGTCCTGACGCTTTTTACAATCATCCACGTGCCGCAGTATTGGCCCAACGTTGGCGTGATCGCGGCGGTTGCGCTGTTGAGTATCGTATTAACGTTGGTTCGCGCGCGTACAAACCGCTTACTTCCCTGCATCATCATTCATCTTGTCTTTAACGGGATTCAGGCCGCGTTGTTAATCGCCGAACCCTACACACAAAAACTTGTTCCGGGCAGCGAGCCTGTGAACCCCACCTTTGTAATACTACCGTTCCTCCATTTTCTTCGCTGAGCGATGGACTGTGAAGTTGTCGTCGTGGGCGGGGGCATCGGCGGGCTGACCGTGGCGGCCTTGTTGGCGCAGCGCGGAATAAGTGTTTGCCTGTTTGAGCGTCAGCCCGAAGTTGGCGGTTGCGCCGCTAGCTTCGAAAAGTTTGGTTACACGTTTGAGCAAACTCACGGACTCTATTCTTCATGGGAGGCTGACGAAATTCACCAGCGCATTTTTGCGGAGTTGCCGCTTGAGGCACCCGAAGTCCAGCCGCTCGAACCTTCTTACATCGTCAGGCTTCCCGACCAGTGCCAGGTCGCGATGGGAAAAAGCGCTGAACAATTTGAAGAGAATCTGCGCGAAGTTTTTCCTGAGTGCCCTGATCAGGCTACCCAATTTTATCGAGATCTGAACCTCGCCGGAAAAACGCTCAGGAAGTTATTGCAACAGAACTCCGATCTGCTTACAGCGTCAAAAACCGCTCGCACCTACAAACTCCTTAGCAGGGGCAAGGCAGGTGCGAAGATACTCTCGGCCGGAAGCGATTCAGTCGCGACCCACCTAACCGACGTCTCATTTCGCTTTCGTCGCTTCGTTGATGCACAACTCGAAATTCTCGCACAGGGCGACAGTAAGCAGGTTCCCTATCTCCAGGCAGCAATCGCGCTCAACCAGGTACACGAAGGAACGTTCGCGATCCGCGGTGGAAGCGCCGCACTGGCAGCACGTCTGTTTGCTTCGATTCGAGCGAGCGGCGGCTCAATCAGGCTGAATGCGCCAGTGCTGCGTCTCGCTTACGACTCGACAGGCAACGCCATCGGCGTCGATCTGTTAAGTGGTGAGCGTGTTACCGCAACCCGGGCCATCGTCAGCAACCTAACGTTGTGGGATACATATGGAAAGTTGGTCGGACTCAATCGCACTCCGTCCGAAATCAGAAAAGCCATGCAAACACTCCGCGGTTGGGGAGCTTACCTGATGTTTCTTTCGATCGAAGATAAGTGCGTCGACGCACTCGCGAGCAATCGTGTTCTGGCGTTGACGGATTGGCAAGCGGACTCGGAGTATGACCCGGAAAACCAGCAATTGTTTTTCAACGCTGCTCCTGCCTGGGACCCGAGAGCACCCATGGGCAAAAGGGCCCTAACCGTTCATGCCTTCACGGCCGTGGACTCGTGGTTCAGCTTTCATTCTGATCAAGAAGAATTGGAGGCACAGGATCAGCAGATGCTGGAAGCTTGCTGGGAACGGCTGCATCAGGCGCTGCCGGAGCTAGGAGACCGGGTCGAGGTTATAGACACAATTAACCCACGCGGCTACTACGAGGCTACGCGTCGCAAGCTGGGAATGGTCGGGGCAGGCGTACCGACCAGCACCGAATTCTGGCCGGGAGGAGTCGCATATCTCACGTCGCTACCCAATCTTTTCCATATTAGCGACACCACTTCTGGCGCTGGATTGGCCAGTATTAGCCGAGCAGCGCTGCTTTTGGCCGACAAATTAGCCCCGCACGCTAAATAAGAGATTGCAAAACCATATTGTATGGTGTATACGGTCAACCAACATTATGTACATTACTGTAGACGAAAAGGACCGAAGACCCATTTACCAGCAGATTGTCGACGAGATCAAAGGGTTGATAGCTACGGGCGAACTGCCTCAAGGCACCTTCCTTCCGCCTGTCAGGCAAGTGGCTGCCGACTTGGGCGTTAACCTGAATACGGTCGCCTTTGCCTATCGACAGCTGCAACAGGACGGCCTGGTCAAAGTGCGTCATGGCGCCGGCGCATTAGTAATCTCCAGAGTACTCAGCGAACCGATAGCAGAGCAGTCGCGCAGTCAGCTAACCGCGGCGTTGACTCATTTGGTTTTGTCCGGATTAAAGCCCAGCGAAGTGAGGAATCTGGTTGACGAAGAGTTGCGGCGACTCTATGCCGACGCAAGTTAGATTGTTAGCGAACCGCTGGTTTTCGTTTTAGGGTACGTCGACCCGATGCGCTGGCCCTGGCGAGATATCGCGCGAACGCGCTGGTTCTGGACTTGGCTGACGAGCAGTATTGTTAGATGGCCCGGCGCCCGATCCAGCGCCAGTACCCGCTCCGTTCCCAGAGCCGCCGCTGCTTGACCCACCCGAACCTGACCCCGGCGACCAACCAGGTCTAGATCCTGGCATTCCGTAAATTGCTCCATAGAGTGAGTTGCCGTAAGACGTCCCATACGGCGATCCCCAGCCATACGCGAAGGGGAAAAACGTATAGCAACCGCCCATGACGTCATACAGCCAAAAGCCCGTTCGGCCCTCGAAATTGGATCGCCACCAACCGCTTCTGAAAGACGCCATCATAGCCAGCACACTCCGGCTGGAGAGCCTGCTGTTTACTTGCGCCAATGTTTCTGCGCGGTCTTTGCTCCAAAGCTCAAGGTCATCGCGTTTCTTATCGCTCTTCTTCAGCTTGGCGAGGGAGAAAGAATTGTCGCTGAAGATTACTTTGTTGCCACCCTTTACTTTGGTATGACCTTGTTCAAGCATTACTCTCCCCTTGCGCACTATCAACTCAGTAGTGTCGCCAGGGACTACATTCACACGGTAAAGGCCACGGCGTACGATGGCCATGCGCGTGTGGGGAGTAGTGATGTTGATGAGGAGTTCCGTATCGTCAGTACCTGTAACCTCAACGATCGCCGTACCCCGCACCAGATGGATGGCCAGGTTTTCAAGGGAATTATCAACTAACTCCATTTCGGAGTTCTCGCCCATCCGCAAGTACGAGCCGGGGTTAAGCAGCATCTCAACGCGTCCATCGAGGCCGGTGCTAACAACGTCTCCTGTTTCCAGATCTTCCTTGCTGGTGAGTTGTTGCCAATCGCCACTGCCATGCATTCGCACAGCGGCGCGTCCTGTGACGGCGTTAATGCCCCCAGCGCGTGCGGAAATAACAAATCTTTCTCGATTTTGGCCCGAGGCAGAGAAAGGAATCGCGAGAATGAAGGAAGCAACCAGTAAGGTGATCAATGAAATAAGAGCTCTTTTCATGACGAATTCCTTTGGTTAGACCGGCGATCAAAATGGAACCTTTGGGAGTTTATTATAGTCCTCCCCCAATCTTTTACAAGGATTTCCGGTTAGGCAATTCACTAGTTTGCGTAATAGCCATGCTTGCCGCGCGCGACCGCGTTTGGTCGATTGACTGTGACGCGGATAGCGCGCCACTTACCGTCCCGCGTTTTGTCTGTGGGTCTATAAGCCAAACTATAAACGGTACCTAAGTCCGCAACTACACGTTCATATGCCCCGGCCAAATCTTCCAGGCGTTCAACTTCATAGAACGCACCGCCCCCCGCATCCGCTATTTCTTTCATGCGATCGTGGCCCGCGTCGAATGCTTCCGGTTGCGTATCCAGAGGACTCAGCGCTTCATATTCCGTGTTGAGCCACAACGAATAGAGCACGCCATCAAACTCGCGGACTCGATTGACGAGATCGTTGTATGACAATTTCGAGCCATCGCCTTGCACACCCTCGATACTGCCGTCCAAGCCATCGCTCATCAATACAACTGCGGTGCGCCGCGCATTCTTAGTGTCCTGAAGCAATTGGGTCAGGGCGAAGTCTGTCGCATCATAGAGCTTTGTATCACCAGCTTCCGTATCGATGGCATTGACACGTTGCCGCAGCAATTGGCGGTCGAGTGTCAGGGGCGAGACTAAGGTGGGCCGGCCGGCAAACGTTATTACGCCAATGCGATCAGATGGCCGGGCGGCGTTGACAAAGCGCAGGGCAGCCGCGCGAATCAAGCTAACGACATCGCGCGTCGAGCCTGACAGATCAATCAA
>DATAOU010000354.1:0-2750 GCA_036265575.1 Pyrinomonadaceae bacterium | reverse complement strand
CTTCGGATTGCGCCGCACCCATTTCCTTCCACGCGCGAAAACTCCAGTGAGACGCGCCTGAATCGGCTCATGCTTTAGCCAGCGTTCTAAATCTTCGGCTAGCGCGAGCGCCGACAGATAGCGACGCTTAGGATCTTTCTCAAGGCACTTCAGGCAGATCGTGGAAATGTCGCGATCTATTTTCGGGTTCAACAGACGCGGCTGCCGCGGCTCGGTGTCCCGCAGAAGGCGGATCGTTTCGTAAGTTGTTCCTCCGGCAAAAGGGGGCTGACCGGTTAGCAGTTGGTAAAGTACAGCGCCAAGCCCATAAACATCCGTCGCCTTGCCGAGTTTCGCAGTTTCGCCGGCAGCTTGTTCCGGCGCCATGTAACTAGGTGTGCCTAATACTTCTTTCGTGCCCGTAACCGTGCTGTCGGCTTCCACTAATCGAGCTAGCCCAAAATCAGTCAGATGCGGTTCGCCGTTTGCATCGAGCAAAATGTTTCCGGGTTTAACGTCTCGATGGAGAATGCCGTGTTCATGCGCGTAATGAACAGTGCGGACTAGCTTCATAATCAATTCCACTCCGCGGCGGATCGGTATTGGCTGGCGCTTCGTGACTTCATCCAGCTGGCCGCCTTCAACGAACTTCATGCTGAAATAGCATTGGCCATCGCGCTCGCCTACCTCGTAGATGGGAACGATGCCCGGATGCTCGAGGCTTGCGGCGGCTTCGGCCTCGCGGCGAAAGCGCTTCAGGTGGCCTTCCGTGGTCCAAGGACCGAGACCGATCACTTTGAGCGCGATGATGCGATTGAGACTTTTCTGATGCGCGCGGTAAACAATGCCCTGGCCGCCTCGCCCAATTTCCTCCAACAACTCGTAATCGCCAAAGTCGCCCAGCATTCCTGCCGGTCGCGTGGCTTTCTTCCTATGCGGTGCTTGCACGCCATCGTTGCGATTGGGGTCTACGACGCCGGCTACAGATTCGTCGTCGAGCAAGCCGAGACCGGTCTCTAACAGACAAGCCGGGCAAACTTCTCGTCTTGCGCCATCAAGAATTTTCGCTCCACACCTTTCACAAACCCTGTTGGCACTCTTCATTTGATGGATTGGCTCCTCGGGCCCTCCATTATGATAATGCAACAAATTCTCCCGTTCGTTACCCGCGCAGCACAGCGACCAAGTGGCGTAGTTCATCCTCAATGTCCCCAGCCGCCATGACGGTATGCGCGATTTCCTCGCGCAAGAGTTGGCGGTAACGTTGACGCAACCGGTAGGACGCCTGCCTCACTGCACTCTCGGTCATGCTGAATTCGCGCGCAGTCTCCGAGGGTGAAAGGCGATTCGGTTCGTCGGTGAGCGATTTCTGCAACCGGTCAAACAACTGGATATTACCAGCTGCGCGATACTCCTCTCTTAATCGTGCCAGCACTTGATCAAGGAGGCTCAACGCCCAACGGCTTTCATAAATTTGATCCGCAGGCAATGTCTCTGTGGGCTCAAAGCCGATGCGCTCACGCTCACGCAAATCCTCTAATGGGATCAACCATTGACCCGCGCCGCGCTTAATTGCCATTGCGCGATTGCGCTCGTTCGTTAGGAAATGTTTGAGCGACGTAAGCAGATAAGAGCGCAAACGGCCTTTCTCCTGGCGCACGGCATTCAAGTCCCGGCGTTCCAGCAACAACGCGAAAAAGCCCTGAGTCAGATCTTTCGCCTCTTCCGGGTTGACACCTTGTCGCCTTACGAAACCATAAATTGGCCGCCACTATGTGCGACAAAGCTTTTCAAGTGCTGCCTGCGCTGCCGGCGATGGACCTTGCGCCACCAGCACCACGCTCCAGTGAGTTGTAGTAAACGCGACCGGGCCGTGATAGGCGCTTCCGCCATCCGCGGTCAACGAGGTGACCTGATCATCTGCAGGGGGCACATAGCGATCAAACTAAAAAACCGCGCGAAAGGCAAGCTTGCTTTTTGTTGAGCGACACCCGACAGAGCGACGGACTGGCTGGGAGTAGGTGGGTTCTGAATTGACTTGTAGGCCGTCTCTGTGAGACGGCGATATAGTGAATTCGCATTATGAGCCGACCGCCGCGTATCCGAACTGGCTACCTTGGCAAAAGCCCACGATTTATTTCATTACGTTTTGCATCGAGTCTCGTAAACCAGTGCTTGCGAATGCTAAGGCGTGGGAAATATGCCGTGCTGTGTTCGACCAGCTCGACGAGTGGCGAATCCTCTCGGCGATTGCGCTGCCGGATCACCTGCACATTCTCGCAGCGCCATCCAGCAGGGATGCGTCCATCAGCGATTTCTCAAAATGGTTTAAGCGCTGGTTCAACGAAGCGTATCGCACTTCGAATCACAGGCCATCTGTCCCAAAGGGAGCTGAGACGGATTGGCGATGGCAGGAAGGTTGTTTCGATCGCTTGCTGCGATCTGATGAATCCCTCTCGGAAAAATGGGAATACCTCCGCCAAAATCCTGTGCGCGCTGGTCTCGTCGAGCATTCAGAGGACTGGCCATACCAGTTTCAATTCAACGCCTAACGAATTTGGCGTCTGACACAGACGCCCTACAATTCCGAAGATTTGGCGAGGGCAAAATGTCTTCTCTATTTCGGCGATTGATTCGGAGCGCCTGGTTCGCCAGTCAGTGGTTCATCTTTGCGGCGGCTTTCATGATCTCAGCCTGCACCACCGGCATTATGTCTGCCATGTAAGCACCAAATTTTTGCATCGCCGATTTTCCGACAGGCGAGCCGTAAA
>DATAOU010000353.1:0-11202 GCA_036265575.1 Pyrinomonadaceae bacterium | reverse complement strand
CATCAAGTGAGCGCCAGACGCCGCCTTGCGCGGTGCCCAGATACACTTTGTTAGGGCTGATCGGATCGACAGCCACAGCGGTGACGCGACCTGACACTGCGACGATCCCGTTTTGTGCGGATCCATTGGGTAAAGGTCTTGGTCCAAGCTCAGCCCAGATTGAGGCCAACGGAGTTTCCGATCCAAAGACACTTGTCAATTTGTTGAAGAAAGAATTTTTAGTGCTTTCGGCCTGCAGAGTTTGAGCACGCTCCATTTGGCGGATCGCTCGCCCGCGCGCATCGGGATCGAATGGTCGGCCCGGTTCGATACCGCGCAGTCGCGCAATATATTCGTCGCGCAAGCGCAAATAAGCGCCTTCGTCAATGTTGCCCCGTCGCCCCTTTGGGAAGTCAGGTTCGGTTTCTTCCTCATCCATGTCGCTCGTTTCGCCGGTCTTGCGCGACGAACCGATAACGACACCTTCTTTTTGTTCCGACGAGAGTGGATCCTGTTTTGGGTTGGTCGAGTCGTTTCCAGTTTGATCCTGGCTCCCTGCCTGAGATGGTTGCGAACCCACAAAAAGCAGCGCGATGAACAGCGTGAGAATTAAAGCTAAGAACAGACTTCGTTTCATCCCGATAAAACTCCTTGCGGGCTAACAATGCGGCCAGAAATGTCACGAATTTGGAACTAAGGTTGACGGCCAGGCGTCGGAGAGATTTGACCTGGATTACAACAATGACTTCTTGTTCAAAAAATCAATAGTCTCAGTCAATGCAAAATTTAATCTTCAACCGATTAAGATGTCAACGTGAAGTGCCACGTAAAGCACCGGGAAGAACTGACTTACCATCGTGCTTATTCAATTAACCAAGCGGCCTCTCACCGCTTGCTTTCAAGCCCAACGAAGCAAAAAGCAAATTTCTCGGCGCGCTTGGCGCAACTTTCGGCCCTGTGGTATCTTGACTGGCTTTTAAACCTGCCAGTTTTTCTGCCGATATAGGCTATGAAAGAGGAGTCGAAATAAAGTATGGCTACGTCCAGCGCAAACGCTAATGGGGATGGACAATCGGCCGGCCGCGTCGTTCAAATTATCGGCCCGGTGGTTGACGTGGAGTTTCCCGAAAAACAACTGCCGCCTATTTACCAGGCGCTGCGAATTGTTTCGGAAGGGTTCGATGTGCCCACTCCAATCGACGTAATTGCCGAAGTGCAACAGCATCTCGGCGAAGGACGTGTGCGCACGGTGTCGATGGTGCCGACGGACGGCATGGTGCGTGGCATGAAGGCCATTGACACTGGCGGTCCGATTACGATGCCGGTCGGTGAAGGAACACTCGGCCGCGTGCTCAACGTCATCGGCCAGCCCGTCGACACTCTTGGCGACGTCAAACACACCGAACGCTATCCCATCCATCGGCACGCGCCCACCTTTGAAGAACAGTCAACCGAGTTGCAGATGTTCGAGACGGGAATCAAGGTCATCGACCTGATTCAGCCGTTTGTGCGTGGCGGCAAGATCGGCTTGTTCGGCGGCGCAGGCGTTGGCAAGACGGTTATCGTGATGGAGTTAATCAATAACATCGCGAAGGCCCGTTCCGGCTTTTCAGTTTTCGCGGGCGTGGGCGAGAGAACTCGCGAAGGAAACGATCTGCTGCGAGAAATGGTCGAGTCACAGGTTATTCAATTCGGCGAGGCCTTTAACAAGCACTTTCATGACACCGGCGAATTCGACATGACCAAGGTCGACATGAATACGATAGGCCAGTCGAAAGTGGCGTTGATCTATGGGCAGATGACAGAACCGCCGGGAGCTCGTCTGCGCGTCGCGCTTTCGGGCCTGACAGTCGCGGAATATTTTCGCGACAAAGGCCTCGACGTTCTGCTGTTCATCGATAACATCTTTCGCTTTACGCAAGCTGGCTCCGAAGTCTCGGCGCTGCTTGGACGCATGCCGTCGGCCGTGGGTTACCAGCCGAACCTGGCATCGGAAATGGGCGAAATGCAGGAACGCATCACTTCAACCAAGACCGGATCGATCACCTCGATCCAGGCAGTTTACGTTCCCGCTGACGATTACACAGACCCGGCGCCGGCGACTACGTTTGCTCACCTTGACGCGGTCACCGCGTTGTCACGACAAATTGTGGAACTCGGAATTTATCCGGCGGTCGATCCGTTGAGCTCTTCTTCGCGCATTCTCGATCCGCGCATTATCGGTGCCGAACATTACAACACGGCCCAGGATGTGAAGCGCGTGCTGCAACGTTACAAGGATCTGCAGGACATCATTGCGATTCTGGGACTCGATGAACTGTCTGACGAAGACAAATTGATTGTGTCGCGTGCGCGCCGCGTGCAGCGTTTCTTCTCGCAGCCGTTCTTCGTTGCGGCGCAGTTCACCGGGCTGGAAGGCAAGTACGTTAAGCTCGAAGATACCATCAGGGGCTTCCGCGAAATTGTTGATGGCAAACATGACGATTTGCCGGAACAGGCTTTTTATATGGTTGGCACGATCGAAGAAGCGGTAGAAAAAGGTAAGTCAATCGCGCAGTAACGCTGAAGTAGCATAGGCTTTAGCCTGTGCTGGAAAGCAGAACAAAGAGTGGCGCCATCGGTTACGACGTCGCCACAGCACAGGCTTCAGCCTGCGAATCAGACACAGACTAGAGTCTGTGCCACTTTTTTATGGCTCAATTGCAATTAGAAGTCGTAACTCCCGAACGCAAAGTGCTCTCGGAGTCTGTCGATTCAGTGACGGTTCCCGGACTTGGCGGAGAGCTTGGCATTCTGCCCGGCCACACGCCTCTTATTTCGCAACTGCAAACCGGCGTGCTGTCGTACACCACGGGCGGTAAGTCATCGCAGCTTCATGTTTCGGGAGGCTTCGTCGAGGTGAAGGACGATACAGTTTCAGTGTTGGCGGAAGTTGCGGAGCGACCTGAAGAGATTGATGCGGCGCGCGCGCGTCTGGCTCGCGAGCATATTGAAAAGCAACTGACGTCCTGGACGGGAACTGAAGAAGATTTTGAAACCGCGCGCGCCAAGCTCGAACGCTCGATGGTGCGCCTCCAATTAGCGGGCGCCTCACGAACTTAAGTTTGCTCTTTACGCTGTGCCTTTACGAATAGCTTCGCGCATTTCTTGAACTGCTTTTTCCAAACCCACAAAAACCGCATGCGCAATGATGTTGTGACCGATGTTGAATTCGGTAACGTCTGGCATTGCCGCCACAGCGCCGACGTTGCGATAGGTGAGGCCGTGGCCCGCCGCGATTAATATTCCATATTGCATCCCCAGCGCTGCTGCTTCGCGCAGTTTTCTCAGTTCCTGACCAACGCGCAAACGGCCTTCACCGTGAAAGCCACGCGCGCCCAAGGTCGCATCGGCATACGACGCAGTGCACAACTCAATTTGTTGAGCATTGATTTCATGCGCGGCTTCGATCTGTTTGGGATCCGGATCGATAAAGAGACTGGTCAGAATCCCCGCCTGTCGCAGCCGGCTCACCGCCGCCCGGACAATGGCTATGTTGGCCGTAACATTTAAGCCACCTTCGGTAGTGATTTCATTCGGACTCTCCGGAACCAGCGTCACAGCGTCCGGTCTTATCTCGAGCGCGATGCCTAACATCTCTTCGGTCGCGGCCATCTCCAGATTCAAATACGTGGCGACACTTTGGCGCAGGGCGCGTAAATCATCATCCTGAATGTGGCGGCGGTCACCGCGCAGGTGGACAGTAATGCCATCCGCTCCGGCCTGTTCGCAGAGCATGGCTGCGGCAACGACGCTCGGTTCGGGTGCGCGCCGCGCCTGACGCACAGTTGCCACGTGATCGATGTTTACGTTAAGACGTGCGGTCATTTTTTCTTTTTGCGTTTGGCGCTGGTTTGTTTCAAGGTGTTCTGCCATGCAAGCGTCAACGCCTGGCCCAGAATTTCTTCTGCTACTGTGGCCAGCTTAACGTTTGTGCATCCCTGGCGGCCCCAAGCGCCGCTGGACGGCACGAACGTATCCGAGCTTTCGCGTAAAAATTCCTGCTGTTGATCCGGCGTTAACTTGACCATTCCCGATTCGTTCCCGGGGTGCAAGGTCGCGAAAATTCTGCCGTTAGCCCGAAAGTCAGGATGGCCCATATGCGCGCTCTCGGTAGCGCCCTCCATTGCGAGTGCGAGCTTACGAAATTGATCAGCGGTTAGCATGTTGGCAAACACAAGGTCATATTCCTGCGCGCACCCGTTATTGTTGGGCGCGCACTTGGCTGATCGCTCGATCGTAAACTCCGCGGCGTGCCTGCTGACGGATTCTCCCAACCTCGCTCAGCATCTTCATACTATCGCTGGCAAAGCTAATCTTGCTTCCCTCAGCATGGTTCCAACGCACCGGAATCTCCATCAGCCGCAGCCCCGCACGATGGGCCACATACAAGAGTTCCACATCAAAACCGAAGCGATCGATGGTTGCGCCTTCGATGATTGGCCGGCAGGTTTTCATGTTGAATGCTTTAAAACCGCACTGCGTGTCCCAGAAGGGTAGACCGGTCGCGAGCCGCACGGCAAGATTAAATACGCGGCCGCCCTGCTCGCGTGACCAGGGTTGGTGCACGCCAATAAGGCTGCGATCAAGCGCGCGCGATCCAAACGCGATGTCGCATTCGTTGCTTGTTATCGGATCGACTAGTTTAGGAGTCTCGGTAATGGGAGTGGAAAGATCCGCGTCGGTAAACAAAGCAATGTCACATCGGGATGCGAGCAATCCGAGGCGAACCGCGCGCCCTTTTCCCAAATTTAATTGGTAACTGATAACTGAGGTGTGCAGGTTTTGGACCGCGGCCAACTCTTGTCGCGCTGTCTCTGCTGTGCTGTCCGTAGAGCCGTCGTCAACTACGATCAACTCGGATTCGGCCGGATAACTCTGCAGATAAGAGGCAATATCCCGCAACGATTTTGCCAGGCGCGCACCTTCGTTATAAGCAGGAACAACAATGGACAGCGAAAGGGTCATGCGATCGATGGGTGACTCTGGCGGCGAATATAACACACCGCGTAAGCTTCGGCGGCGGGAGTTGAAAACCGCCCCCTTGTGTTAATATTGCCACGGTTTCCCGCTTTTGAAGGTTTACCATCTAGATTTAGATATGACTAAAAGATTTTCGATCATAGCCTGCGCAGTCGTGCTGATTGCAGCGCTTGTGGGCGGCACCATCGGGCGCTCGCGGCGCTTTCGTCACAGTACGCCCGCCAACAGTGCGGCCTCAAATACACAAGCCGACGATATTGAGAAGGACTACAACGAAGCGATTGAATCAATCTCCGCCCAGTATGCCGGCGACATCGATTACGAGAAGGCGACGCAGGCCGCCATTCAGGGCATGCTTTCGACGCTCGATCCCCACTCAATGTATTTTCCATACAACGAGTTTCGGAAGCTGAGAGAAGATCAGGACTCCCGTTTCTATGGCATCGGTGTAACCATCGTGCAGCATCGCGACGGCGTATATATTCAGTCGGCAGTCGAAGGCACGCCGGCAGGCCGGCTCGGTTTACGTTATGGTGATCGCATCCTCGAAGTTGACGGCAAAGACGCGCGCGACTGGACCAGCGAACAGGTATCGAAGAACGTGCGCGGCGGGCGCGGCGAGCCGGTAACGTTGAAAGTCGATCGCGCCGGTGCTGAAGCACCGCTGAGCTTTACGATCATCCGCGATTCAGTTCCACTTCCTTCGATTCGCAATGCTTACATGCTGCGTCCCGGCACGGGCTATATTGGACTGACGGGTGGCTTTCAAAGCACCAGCGACGAAGAACTGCGCGACGCGATTGATAAGCTCAAGAAAGATGGCATGCGTCAGTTAGTGCTGGATATGCGGGGCAATCCTGGTGGACTTTTGAACCAGGCGATTGATGTGGCGAGTGAGTTTTTACCACGCGGCCAGGTCGTAGTATCGGTTCGCGGGCGCACTGAATATAGCGACCCGATAGTTTACAAATCGAGTGGCTCCGATCCCGAGGATGTGCCGTTGGTGGTGTTGATTAA
The DNA here is from genome assembly GCA_036265575.1 of Pyrinomonadaceae bacterium. GTDB lineage: Bacteria > Acidobacteriota > Blastocatellia > Pyrinomonadales > Pyrinomonadaceae > PSRF01. The sequence continues at coordinate 5,184 of DATAOU010000353.1, read as the reverse complement.
TCGCGGTACGGCGTCGGCTTCTGAAATTGTGGCCGGCGCGATTCAGGACCATGGCCGCGGCTTGATTGTGGGCGAAACGAGTTTCGGCAAAGGTCTGGTCCAACACGTATTCCAGTTGCCGTTTAATACTGGCCTGACATTGACGACCGCGCGTTACTACACGCCTTATGGCCGATCGTTGCAACGCGATTACTCAAGCGGCTCTCTTTACGACTATTACACTCGGCACGACGAGGAACCTGCGAAGCCGCAGCCAGGCGGTTCGCCTTCAAAGCCGGGTGATTCGCCGTTGGCGCAAGCTTCGCCCACGCCGCATCCGCAAAGTGGGCCCGCAGTGAAGACAGCAGCCGGTCGCGTCTTCTACGGCGGTGGCGGAATAACTCCCGACATCGACGCTAAGCCGCTGACGTTTTCGCCGCTGCGAAACAGAATTGCGGAAGCCGCGTTTCAGTTCACGCGCCAACTGGCCGCTGGACTGGTCAGCGGTCTCGACGCTTATAAAGTTGAGAAAGTGCAGTATGGCCGAAATCCAAAGCAGGGCGAGTTCGTAATCAGCGATCGAGTGCTGGAGGCGTTTCGCAATTTTGTGCGCACCGACAGCGAGTCGCAATTGACGCCTGCCCAGCTGGATGCGGATTTGGATTTTGTGAAACTGCGGCTGCGCGAGGAAATTGTGACTGCCGGATTTTCAAATGATGCGGGCGCACGCGTGCTGCTCGACAGCGATCCGCAGGTGTTGCGCGCGTTGGAAGCTCTACCCGATGCCAAGCGCCTTGCCGAGAGTGTCCGCACCGGAACGCTGCAGAGTCAAATCATTAATAGGCACCCAGCCACGGATGGGCGCGAATTTTCGCGCACGAGATTCGACATCTATTGCTGACCTGACTACGCCAGAGTTCAGAGTCCAGGCTTCAGCTTTCTGTTTTCGCCAGAAAAAGTTAGCCGCGGACTAGCGCGGACCTTCGCGGATCAGGATTTTTATTTCGGTTCAGAATCCTCGTTTTCCTGCGTGCATCCGCGGCAAAAACCCGCCATTCTTAATCAATCACCCGCGCGATCACACATTTCAAATAATAAGTTTCCGGCACTCCAAATATGATCGGATGGTCGCTAGCCTGGGTTCTTTTCTCAAGTAATTGCACTCGTCGATGAGCATCATTTGCAGCTTCTGCAAGCAGCTTGAGAAACAATTCTTCCGACATGTGATACGAGCAGGTGCAGGTGATGAGCACGCCGCCGGGATTGAGTAATTTGATTGCGCGTAGATTGATTTCTTTATAACCGCGCGCCGCCGCGGCAATGCTGGCCCGGTTCTTGGCGAAAGCCGGTGGATCCAAAACAATCGTATCGAATCGCTCGCCCTTGGTTTCCAGCTCACGGAGCTCGTCGAAAACATTGGCTTCACGAAACTCCGCATTGGTGATGTTGTTGATTCGGGCATTGCGTTCGGCGGCCGCAACTGCCGCCGCCGAAATGTCGATTCCGGTAACTTGATCGCAAGCGCTCGCGAGTTGTAACGCGAAAGCGCCATTAAAGGTAAAACAATCCAGCGCGCGACCGTGCGCAACTCTGCTAGCCGCCAAACGATTCTCGCGCTGGTCCAGAAACGATCCCGTCTTCTGCCCGGAAAGTGGTGCGACGAGGAAGCGAACGCCGTCCTGAAGAATTTCAAACTCCAGCGGCGCTTCGCCGCAAAGCGTTCCAGTTAACAATTCCAAACCTTCATGCTGCCGCACCCGCACGTCGTTTCGTTCAATGATGGCGCGCGGAGCAAACTCCTCGGTGAGAAGTTCCACCAGCAGCGGCTTGATTGCTTCCGATCCCTGCGACAGTGTTTGCAACACCAGCACGTCCGCATAGCGGTCCAGAATTATTGATGGTAGAAGGTCGCCCTCGGAGTAGATCAACCGGTACGCGTTTGTTTCTGGTCCGAAGTTTCGACGTGAAGCAGCCTCACGAATTCGTGCCCGCCACCATTCGCGGTCGATCGGATTGCGACCAGGGGTCAGAAAACGAAGCGCGATTTGCGAACTATCACTGTAAAAAGCCTGGCCAATGAAATTACGATGTTCATCCTGAACGCTTACAATCGAGCCGCCAGCGGCATCGCCCGCGTCCACCACGTCGCTGCTGTAAATCCAAAGATGTCCGCGGCGGATGCGGTCCGCGCCGCGCTTTGCAACTGTTACGGCTTTCATAATGACTGTCTCCGGGCCGTCCCACTATAACCAATAAGGTGTGGTTCACTGAAAGCGAGGATCATTGCGGAACCGGCAGCGGTAATAAGCGGATGCACACTCAACCAAGTATCAGCAGTTTTGTTGAGCGCCTTTCAGCTCAGTTGAATCTCAGCGTACGGCCGCCAGCCCGACACATCGGGGTTCTGCAACAAACTTATGTTACGCTTTGCACTCGTCGTACGCTGGAACTTGAGGAACTTCGCGTCAATCACAAATGCCAACCAGGACACACGCTGAACGCCGTAGACGTTTCGAAACTTCTTCGGGAATAGACCTTCCTGTAGCTTTCGATCCCGCCAACACAGAACCCGTTGAGTACGAAAAGGATTTAAACGCGCCGGGCGAATTTCCCTACACGCGCGGAATTTATTCGAACATGTATCGCGGCCGGTTGTGGACCATGCGGCAGTATGCCGGTTATGCCACCGCCGAAGAATCGAATGCGCGTTACAAATATTTGCTGGCACAAGGCACCACCGGTCTTTCTGTAGCCTTCGATCTTCCGACACAAATCGGACTCGATTCGGATGATGGGCTTGCTGCCGGAGAAGTGGGTAAGGTCGGCGTAGCGATCGATTCGCTCGAAGACATGGAGCGTCTGTTTGACGGTATTCCCCTCGACAGCGTCTCGACGTCGATGACCATTAATGCCACCGCCGCAATTCTGCTGGCACTTTATCTCGCGGTGGCGCGGCGGCAGAACGTTCCTTTTGAAAAAGTAAAAGGCACGCTGCAAAACGATATTCTCAAAGAGTACATTGCGCGGGGCACTTATATTTATCCCCCGGCGCCATCGTTGCGTTTGGTTACTGATACGTTCGCGTTTTGCGCCTACCGGGTTCCGAACTGGAACACGATCTCAATCAGCGGTTATCACATTCGCGAAGCCGGCTCGACGGCCGTTCAGGAAGTTGCTTTCACGCTCGCTGACGGCATCACCTACGTTGAGGCGGCGCTACAAGCGGGACTTGAGATCGATGATTTTGCACCGCGCATTTCGTTCTTCTTCAACGCACATAACAATCTACTTGAAGAGATTGCCAAGTTTCGCGCGGCCCGAAGGCTCTGGGCCCGCATCATGCGCGACCGTTTTAAGGCTCGTGACCAGCGTTCGCTGATGCTGCGCTTTCACACGCAGACCGCCGGGTCGTCTCTGACTGCGCAACAACCGGAAGTGAACGTCGTGCGCACGACGATCCAGGCGCTCGCTGCAGTGCTTGGCGGCACTCAGTCGCTGCATACGAATGCAATGGACGAAGCGCTCGCCTTGCCAACTGAAGAAGCGGCGCGGCTTGCTCTGCGCACGCAACAGGTGATTGCCTATGAATCCGGTGTGGCCGACACCGCTGATCCGCTCGCGGGTTCGTATGCCATCGAGCAGTTGACGCATGAGATTGAAGATCGCGCCTCGAATTATCTCGAGCGGATCGACGCGATGGGCGGCATGTTGCGCGCGATTGAAACCGGTTATGTGCAGAAAGAGATTCAGGAGTCCGCTTATCGTTACCAGCGGGCTATTGAGCAAGACGAGTCCGTGGTTGTTGGCGTGAACCGCTTTCAAAGTGAGGAGGGCAGTGCGATACCCACGTTGCGCGTCAATCCGGCTATTGAACAACAGCAGGTCGAGCGCTTGCGCGCGGTGCGGGAACGTCGCGATTCTGCGGCGGTTGAAACTACGCTCGCAAAATTGGAAGCAGCCGCCCGCGGCACCGAGAATCTTTTACCGCTTATTCTGGAGAGCGTTGAGGCTTACGCCACGGTTGGGGAAATTAGCAATCGCCTGCGAAAAGTTTGGGGTGAATATCGCGAGGCCGCGACGGTCTAAAGCCAGGGATCACGAAGCATGGATATCATTCCCATCTTAGTTCCGGCGCTGATTTTCGTCTTCTTCATTGGGTTGGTCGTAGCGCTTTCGCTATACCAGCGTAAGAAAGCCCGCGAACGTACGGAGCAGATCCGAGCAGTCGCGCCGGTGTTTGGCTGGCAGTTTGCGGAGACCGCGCCCTTCAACTGGATACCGAACCTGGACAAGTTTTCGCTTTTTAATTCAGGCCACAGCAAATCAATTCGCAACATGCTCTACGGCGAAGCGAACGGTATAAAGGCCGCGCTGTTTGATTATGAATACGTCACCGGTTCTGGCAAAAATCGCGCTGTTCATAATCAGTCCGTGGCCTATTTCGAGCCGCGCGATCTAAGCGTTCCGGTTTTCTCGCTGCGCCCGGAAAACGCTTTGCATAAGTTCGCAGCTGTTTTCGGCTATCAGGATATTGATTTTGGTAACCGGCCATTCTTTTCGAGCAAGTACCTGCTGCGCGGGCCGGACGAACAGGTGATCCGCAATACGTTCACTGATGCGTTGTTCACTTTCTATGAAACGAATCAGGGTTTGGCAACTGACGGCGGCGGCAACCAGCTTTTTGTTTTCCGTGCTGGCCATCGCGCGGCGCCGCACGAATTGCAGGGATTTATGAACAGCGTCTTGCCTCTGGCAGATCTATTCGCGCACCGTTGGTGAATGCGCTTGGAGTGCTGTAGCGTCGAAGTCGAACTAGCGAATGTCACATCTGCTTGAAATTAATCATCTGCAAACGCACTTTCCGACGCGCGCCGGACTGGTGCGCGCCGTGGACGACGTGAGTTTTTACTTAGACCGCGGCGAGTTGTTGGGATTGGTTGGTGAATCGGGATGCGGCAAGTCCATCACCGCGCTTTCCATCATGCGTTTGATTGCGCCGCCCGGAAAGATTGTTGGCGGCCAGATTAGTTTTGATGGCAAGAATCTGCTGAAACTGTCGGACCGGGAGATGCGCGCGATTCGTGGCGACGACATCGCAATGATATTTCAGGATCCGATGACCTCGCTGAACCCGGTGTTCACTGTTGGCGAACAGATTGCTGAAGCGCTGCGATTGCACCGCAAACTTTCGCGCAAAGCGGCGCG
>DATAOU010000352.1:0-3619 GCA_036265575.1 Pyrinomonadaceae bacterium | reverse complement strand
AACATTTTGCGCATAAATGACGCGCGGCTCGATTTGGGCCCAAATGCCAAGTTGTTTGAGACTTTCAACTGCAGCTTTTCCGTAGGGGGCCACATCGGGTTTGGCGATCGCGATGCGGCCAAACTGTTTTGCAGTTATGTCTTCGATGCGTTCAAGTTTTAGCGCTGACCCCGCAGGCAGCCACAACACCAAGCGACCACGCGCATAGATTGACCGCGTTCCCGGCGTGAGTAAGCCGGCGTGTTCGAGTGAATCGATATGTTCAGTGTCAGCGGCAGCAAAAACGTCAAACGGCGCGCCGTTCTCAATTTGCTTTGCGAGTTCGGCGGTGGCGCCAAAGCTCAACACGACACGAATACCGGTCTTGTTGGTAAAGGCGGAACCCATCTCTGTGAAAGCGTCCGTTAGATTTGCGGCTGCGGCGACCACCAATTCTGCGCGCGTGGCCGGCTGATTAGGCGTCGCAGGGTAGTGGCAACTTGAGAAAGCCAGCGCCAGGCAAATGCTTGTGAGCTTTTTCATTAGTTATCAACTACCTGTTCCCAGAACCGGCAAAGGTATGGTATAGACCAGTAATCCTCTGTTAATTCGATTCCCAGGTGCCTGCTGTAGCGGGCTGGAAAGGCTTTAGTTTATCTGTATGAAGCAGACATTTAACAAAGCCGCCCTTCTCACGTCGACTTTGTTAGCTATCTCTTTGTTCGCTAGTTGCCTGCCGCAACAACCTGCCGAAAGAGGCGGGGTCAACATAACTGTCTACGCCTTCTCCATCATGAAAGAATCTTTGGAGAAAGCAATTTACCCTGCCTTTGCCGCCAAGTGGAAGCGAGAGCATGGCGAAGATGTGGGCTTCACCTCTTCATTTGCAGGCTCCGAAACAATAACAAATCAGATTTTGCAGGGGGTGCCCGCCGACATCGCCATCTTGTCGATCGATCGCGATGCGCAGCGACTGCAGCGTGGTGGATTCGTAACCACGGATTGGCACAACACGCCTTACAAAGGAATCATCAACAAGACGCCTTTTGTCATTCTGGTTCGAGGCGGGAACGCGAAGAACATTCATGATTTCCCCGATCTTGAAAAACCCGGAGTAGAAATAATTCATCCCGACCCGATCAGCTCTGGCGGCGCGCAATGGTCGATACTTGCGATTTATGGTTCCGAATTGATGAAGTCAGAGAAACAGTCGGGCGAGCAGGACACGGCGCGCGCGTTACAACTCCTTCAAGGTATTTGGCGAAATGTGAAATCCACGCCCGGTTCAGCGCGCGAAGCCCGCACTCAATTCGAAACAGGATTTGGTGACGCGTTGATTACCTACGAGTTGGAGGGCTTACTGATGAAGGAGGCGAAGAAGACCCCGCTGGAAATCATCACGCCCAAGGCAACGATTTTTAGTGAGCATCCAGCGGTTGTGATCGACAAGAATGTGACACCGGCTAAGCGACCGATTGTAGACGCCTTCATGCAATTCTTGTGGAGCGATGAGGCGCAACAGGCTTTTGTTAGGTATCATTTTTATTCTGTAACAAACGAGGCTTGGAATAAGCAGGATCCGCGATTCGTGCCAGTCGAATGGCCGTTTGATATCAACTATTTTGGCGGCTGGGACAATGCGTATCCGCAAGTGATTGAAGGAATCTTTCGCGACAAGGTACAGAGGAAATAAGACATTGCCGAATGCCGATTGCCGAATTCCGGACCTATTGGTCCAGGACTTAGTTCCGAGTGGAAGCGTCAATTTTGAAACCAACCAAGCGGCAAGCGGCAATTAGCAATTGGCACTGAGCCTATGAGCACAGTAATTCCAACCATGCGGCATGTGCGCGGCTTTGATATTGTCCGGCCGCTAAGCATCTGGATGCTCATCTTCCTGATGCTGCCGCTGGTCTTTTTGCCACTGGCGTCGATCTTTATTTTTGGCACCAGCACTGGTTTGGGAAATTTTTGGGCAGCGTTGAATGCGCCAGAGGCCATCTTCGCGCTCAAACTTTCAATGGTCACCAGTTTTTGGGCAACTGCCTTTAATGTGCTTTTTGGTTTGTTCGCTGCATATGTTCTTTCGCGTTACAACTTTCTGGGACGCAACGCACTGATCGTCACCATCTCCCTGCCTACGGCGATTCCTACTGCTGTAGCGGGCTTTGCGTTGTTGCTGTTGTGGGGACCTTATGGAACGCTGGGTCGGCTGCTAAGACCGCAGGGAATCCAGGTGATGTTTACAGCAGGCGCGATAGTTCTTGCTAACATCTTCGTTACATTTCCGTTAGCGTTCGGCGTGATCAAGCCCGTATTCGATACCATGAGCCGTTCGCTCGAAGAGGCTTCGGCAACGATTGGCGCAACGCGCTGGCAAACTTTTTGGCACGTCACCTTGCCGTCGCTGCGCGGCGCAATCGTTTCCGGAGCACTACTGACGTTCGCGCGTGCGGTCGGTGAGTTTGGTTCGACGATTCTGGTTTCGGGAAATCTGGCGGGCCGAACGCAGACGGCGCCGCTGTACATCTTTGCCAAGTTTAATGAAGGCCAAATCGAAGCCGCCAATGCCATTGCTATCGTGCTGGCGCTTTTTTCGTTTCTAATATTCAGTGTGCTGTTTTTTGCGCGCGACTGGTTGGATGTGGACTGAGGCTAAAGAATGAAAGCCCAGGTTGCCAGAATTATGAATTCGTCGATACCACCGCCTGTGACGGAAAGTGTGCCTCAACCAGCGGCCAGCATCGTTGGCATCAGCAAGCGCTTTGGCAAGACGAGTGTGCTTGAAAACATCTCGTTCGACGTTGCCGAAGGCGAAGCGTTGGTATTGCTGGGTGCGTCCGGCAGCGGCAAGACAACTATTCTGCGGATCATTGCCGGGTTAGAGCAGCCTTACACCGGAAAGATAATGCTGCACGGCAAAGACGTGACAGAGTTACCGCCGCGCGAGCGGGGCATCGGCGTCATTTTCCAGTCGTATGCGCTGTTTCCTAAGATGACGGTCGAGAAGAACATTGGCTACGGGTTGCGAATCAGAAGGCGCCGACGCAAAGAAATTAAGAACACTGTCAATGAACTGCTCTCGCTGGTTCAGCTTGAAGAGCACCGCAAGAAATATCCTTCGCAACTTTCCGGTGGGCAGCAGCAGCGCGTGGCAATAGCCCGCACGCTCGCATACAAACCGGAAGTGTTGTTGTTTGACGAACCGTTCGGCGCCCTCGATGCACAAACGCGCGTGCACCTGCGCCGAGAAATTCGAGCGTTGCTGAGGAAAGTAAATGTGCCGGCGATATTTATTACGCACGACCAGGAGGAGGCATTGGAACTCGGCGATCGCATAGCTGTGATCAATGTCGGGCACATCGAACAGATTGGCACGCCGCGCGAGGTCTACAACAACCCGGCCTCCGAGTATGTGGCAACTTTTTTAGGCGCGGCCAACATTCTCGAGGGCACAATCAGCCGCGGCCACGTTGTCGTTGGCAACACCCAAATGCCGGCGCGTTTGCTGGACGACCGTTTTAGAGAAGGTCAGGCAGTTAAGCTGGTTTTCCGTCCCGAGGACGTGTTGATAAGCAAGACTCAGGAGTTTCCGGCTGGACATGCCTGTCTTTCGAGTGGAGTCGTGGACGAAATCAGT
>DATAOU010000351.1:0-19230 GCA_036265575.1 Pyrinomonadaceae bacterium | reverse complement strand
TGTTGGCTGTACTAATCCAAGCGTTACCCTGAGCCGCTGAAATATCTCCGTGGCTGATCAGGTTTTGGGTCGAGTTGATGAAGTCGGCCAGTTTTTGGCATGCCACATTCGTTTTGCCTTGGGCCAAAGCATCTTGTGCGGCTTGCAGCTTAGAAACCAATCCGCCTTTGTTTTGTGGGCTAAGCGAAGAATTGTTGATGCTGATCTTCAAGTCTTCGATTGTCTGGTTCACAGTCTTCACCGTAATCGTGAAGCTGCATGAAGCAGAATGCCCATGCGCATCGTTTACAGTGTACGTGATCGTCGTCGTAGTCCCAGCCGCGAACACTGTGCCTGGGGCTGGCCCTGTCCTGGTGGTTGTTGCTCCCGGACAGTTATCCGTGCCAACCGGCGCTGTCCAATTAGCCACCGCGCCGGACGGACAAGTTGGTTCTAAGGTCTGGCTCGACGGGCAACTGATGACCGGGTTCTCTGCGTCGTTGACCGTGACGGTGAACGAGCAAGAGGTCTTGTTCCCGCTCGAGTCAGTCACTTCAAACGTGTTCGTAGTGGTTCCGACCGGGAAGGTCGAGCCACTCGGCAAACCGGCCGTCTGTGCCGTGGTAGCTCCCGTACAATTATCCGAGCCGACGGGCGTCGTGTAAGTCACCACCGCCCCGCAAGTGCCGGGATCGTTGTTCCTCGTGATGTTAGCCGGACAACTGATCGTCGGGTTTTCGTGATCCTCGACGGTGATTGTCTGCGCGCACTCTGAGTAATTGCCCGCATCGTCAGTCGCTCTCCAGGTAATGGTCGTCGTACCTTTCGGATACGTCGCGTTCAGCGCCTGATTGTCACTGCGAGTGCCGACAATCGTCGGAGTGGTGTCGCAGTTGTCAGTCGCTGTAGCCGTGCCCGGATTTACCGTGGCTGAACACGTGCCCGGATCCGTATTTGTCGTGACGTTCGCCGGACACGTGATTGCCGGAGCAGTGGTGTCGTTGACCGTGAACGTCACATCCTTAGTGGCGCCATTGTTGTTACTGGAGCCGTCGGTTGCTTCGATGTGGACGTTGTGTGATCCAGGTCCCACCACAGTGCCGGCAGCCGGTGTCTGAGTGTAAACAATCTGCGGGTGTCCCTGACACGCCTCGGAATCATCAGAACTCCCACAAGCGCAATTGTCGGTAACCGTGCTGCTGTAGTCGGGTATCACAGCCTGACAGTTTGCGTCAGCTGAGACCGTTGAACTTGTGGCCCCGATGATGGGTGGCGTCACGTCGTTAACCACGACAGTCTGCGTGCAGGTGGCACTACCGCTGCGATGGCTTTCTTCGTCGCCCGTCTCCGCGGTATACGGCCCTGCGATGTCATGCGCGTATGCGTACCACGTAATCGTCGTGGTGCCGGCGTTGAATTGGGCATCTGAACTGTTACGCGTGCAATTTCCAAATTCGTCACACGTATACATCGGCTGCCCATCGCTGCGGAACCCAGTAACGGTTACGTTAGTCCCAGTCGCTGTTGCCGTTCCGACGTTTACATTGGTCGAACAAACATTAGGGTCGGCGTCAGCAGTCTTATTGCCGGGACAGCTAATCGTTGGAGCGCTACCGGCCGCTGTAACCGTTACCGTAAAGCTGCAACTTTCACCGGTGTCGGCTGATGTGCCCGTCACGACTGTGTCTCCCTGTGGGAAGAAGCAATCGTTGCAGTGATCGGCCGTGACCGTGCCGCATGCGAGGTTACCGCTCGGCGGCGAGAAGTGGACGATCGCACCCGGGTTGCCACCACCGTCAGTTGTATTCGCAGGCGTTTGAATGTCGTCAGGACACGCGACTGTGCAGGTATTACCACCGCCGCCGCCCGACGTAATCGTATATGGTCCGGCCGTAGCGCTGTTGTCTTCGTTGTCCAACTCTTGAGTGTCGCTTTCAACCGTAGCGGTGTTGGTGATCGTCTGCCCGGCCGCTCCGGGCGTGTAGACAAAGTCAACCGTTACCTGCTGGCCAGGTTTCAATATCGCACCGGTGCAGACTACGCTGGCGGAACCGGTGCAAGAAAAACCTGATCCCGCGGTTGGGGTTGCCGAAACAAACGTCGCGTTCGCCGGCGTGGCGTCGGTGATTTTTACATTTACAGCATCGTTGGGACCGCGATTGTAAACTGAAACCGAGAAGGTTACGTCCTCTCCGGATCTCACCTCACCGCTGGTCAGCCCCTTGGCAATGGAAAGGTTTACAGATGGAGTTGCGGCCGCCGCCGTAAATGGCGTTGACACTATGCCGGTGCCCCTGCTCGTAACCACTCGTGCTTGCCACGTGCCGCGGTTATCGAACACCTCGCCATTAATGGTCGAAGTGTCTGTGCTGGGTAATGTAAATGAATCGGTCTGCGGATCTGTGGTAATAGCTGTGAACTGCCTTGTAATGCCACCCGGGCCTACCCACGCAAATCGCCGGTTGAATTGTGGCTCAGTTCCAACCGCGGTGGCGCACACCGTCTCGCCCAGGGTAAAGGCAGTCTTCGGAGTATTGGTACATTGAGCCAGAAGCGTGTCGTAGGCAAACGTTGAGATTGCCGGACCCTGGCTCACCGTGAAGACTGGCGGATTACCAATAATCGAACTCTCGGCAGGTGCGACTCTTCCTATGTTGACCTTCCATGTCCCGGCTTCGCTGCTGTCCGTGGGCAGGGCGAAAAGAAAGTACTGGGGATTTTGCGTAATGGTGCCCCCGTTGGTCTCGGTGGAATTGGCGTGGAACCAATTCACGTAATAATTGCCTGGCACGGTAAGATCGACTCCATTCGTTTTGGCACAAATCGTTTCTCCCAAAGCGAATGCAGTATTCGCCGTTATGCAATCAGCGGCGAAAATCTCAATGGTTTCGGAGCCCTGTGGCGATAATGACAGGAACGCAGGCTGTTTGGCTGCCTTAAGAAAGCTCCCAAATATGTTTGAATCAATGGCCGCGCTTTTGTCGCTCAGGGAACCCGAAATTGGCAGCGCTTGCGAATTCTCGCTGGTAGACGATGCTAATGATGATGAGAACAAAGGAATGGCGATCAGCGCTACCAGAGCGACGAAGGCCGCGATACGTGTCATTGAGCTAAGATGTGCGCGATGATAAACGTCGCGAGAAGTAGGCTGGCTTTTCATTGGGAATTCTCCTCAAGGGCTTGGTTCGCTCGCTTGTCTTGCGGCGAGGTAGACAATGGGACCATAACGGTCAAAGGCGTCGAGAAATGAGACAAATGAGCTGTTAATACAGGGTGTCCAACGCTCTGGGCTGTACCCGCTTTAGGAACTGGCGCATGTAGTAGGTTCAGTACGAGTTACTGAAATGAAGAGAACCAACGCGGTCCGGCTAAAACGAGGACGTCTTAATAATTCATTTCTGATCATAAGTCAACAAGAAATCTTGCATCGGGAGTCTGTTTGAATACTTTATTTGGCCGGGACCAAAATGACTTGGATGTCTCATTGTTACACCGCTTGTGAGAATTGTTGGTTTCTCATTACTATGAGTTGCGATTATCGATTGGCTAGCCAGTTGGGTGGATTGGGCGGAAATTTTTGACGGGCTGGGGATTAGAAACGGATGACTAAATTGTTTATCACCGGCGGGGCGGGTTTTATTGGCTCCGCCTTCGTGCGACTGGTTCTGGACCAGATTCCCGACTGCAAAATTACCAATTTCGACGCCCTCACCTATGCCGGAAATCCGGACAATCTCGAGGGCTTGGACCAGACACGCCACCGCTTCATTCAAGGCAATATTGCCGATCCCGATGCGGTTAGCAGAGGATTGGAAGAAAACACGTACGCAATAGTTAACTTTGCCGCCGAGTCGCACGTTGATCGCAGCATTGCCAACGCGGCGGAATTTCTAACTACTAACATCATCGGCACTCAAGTATTGCTCGACGCTGCGCGCGCCCGCGGAGTCAAGCGTTTTATTCAAGTCTCCACTGACGAAGTGATGGGCAGCTTGCCTGAAGATCAGAAAGCTTACTTCACGGAAGATTCGGCCTTCGCGCCTAACAGTCCGTACGCGGCTTCGAAGGCTGCGGCCGAGCACCTGGTAAGAGCCGCACATCACACCTTCGGTTTGGATGCCGTAGTAACGCGCTGCGGCAACAACTACGGACCACGCCAGTTTCCGGAAAAATTTCTTCCCCTGGCGTTAGCTAATGCACTCAGCGATCAACCTATCCCCGTTTATGGCGACGGCCGCAACGTACGCGATTGGATTTACGTCGACGACCACTGCCGCGCGATTTTGCTGGCGCTGCAGGAAGGTAAGCCTGGAGCCGTTTATAATATCGGCGCTCGTAACGAACGGAGGAATATCGACGTTGTGCAATCGCTGCTGGATCAGGTGGGCAGACCTCGCTCGCTGATCGAATATGTTAAGGACCGTCCGGGACACGACCGGCGCTATGCGATTGATCCGACGTTGATCGAATCCGAATTAGGCTGGCGGCCACGCGAAACGTGGGAATCCGGACTAAAAAAAACAATTCAGTGGTATCTCGAAAACACCCGTTGGCTCGAACGAGCCCGGAGCGGGGCTTATCTGGATTACTACCGTGAGCAGTATGGCGTGGAGGCAAGTGCAAGTTGAAAGTGCTGATCACAGGCGCCCGTGGAATGGTCGGTCGCGCCCTGGACGATCACTGCCGAGCGCTCGGCGACCAGGTATTCGCTTACGCTCATCAGAGCCTTGATATCACCAATCCGGAGCTGGTGCTTAGTACTTTTAGACGAGATAAACCGGACGTCGTCATCAATTGCGCTGCCTGGACTGACGTTGACGGTTGCGAACTGGATCACGCCAGAGCCTTTCTGGCAAACGCTTCAGGCCCGGAAAATCTTGCGCTAGCCAGTCGCAATATTGATGCGGGGTTGATTACGATTTCTACTGATTACGTTTTCGAAGGAAGCAAGGAAGGCTTTTACACTCAAAGGGACCAACCTAACCCGCAAAGCGTCTATGGCGCAGCGAAGCTTGAGGGAGAACGTCGCGCTCAAACTGCTCACGCGCGAACAACCGTAGTGCGGAGCGGCTTCATCTTTGGCCCTGGCGGCAGCAATTTCCTGAGTACTGTTCTACAGCGTGCGCGTCGGGGAGAGCCCATAAAAGCGATTGGGGATGCTTATGGCACGCCAACCTTTTCGCTTGATCTCGCTGCGCGCCTGAGGGAGTTAGCGCAGCTGGACCTGCCCGGCATTTTTCATGTGGTAAATTCCGGTGAGGGCGCCAGTTTTGCGGAGTTTACGCACGCCGTGCTCGATGAAGGTGGTTGCTCGGATACCCCACTCGATCTCGTCGGAATGAAAGAGCTCAACCGGCCAGCACCGCGGCCGCAAAACTCTCGACTTAAGTGTCTAATGTCAGCGGCGCTTGGACTGGCGCCGCTTCCATTCTGGCAGGATGCTGTGCGCAACTTTGTCGCACAGGAAAGTCGAACCGTAGTTGCCGGCAAATAGCTCGGATTCCTCAACTATACTTGCCAAATCACTGTCTGCTATTATTCACCTTTGCGAAGTTCCGAGTTTGAAGGTTAATAAACTGTAATGTCCCAAGATAACCGTCTCATGCCGCTGGGTTCGCTTGACCGCAGCATTGATCGACCCATCTCTAATCTCTCTCAGGCAAAGCCCTATGGTCGAACTGCCGAACCGGCAACTCTTCGAGATTATCTGTACGTCGTTCTGAAGAGAAAGTGGTTGATTCTCAGCTTGGTCCTCGTAATCACCTCATTGGTAACCATTCAGTCGTTTCGTGCACCTTCAATTTATGAGGGAGAGACGACGATACGGATTGAACAGAAACCGATGAGCGTGCTGCAAACCAAAGAGGTTGTGATTACAGGTCAGAATGATCCGAATTTTTGGGGCACCCAACTCAAGCTGTTAGAGAATCCCGCACTTGCTCGTCAAGTGGTTATGACGCTTGACTTGCAACACAATCCCTCGTTTTTTGGTAGCCAGGCACAGGGCGGCATATTTTCGTCGTTACGGCGAATTGTTTCGCAATCAAAGCCGCCCGCTGAAGCCGCCGCTACTCCTGAGGGACTTAGTGTCGTTGGCGAAAGTGAAGTAACCGGAGATGCTTTGTCGCCGCAACAATTGGCGGAGCTCGAACCCTATGAAGACGCCATCGTGGCGGGTGAATCGGTCGAGGGCGTTCCGGGCACCAACCTGGTAAAGATCAAGTTTGTTCACTCTGATCCGGTATTGGCCCAAAAGATTGCTAACACACTTGCGGAAGTCTTCGTTAACAACAACCTGCAACGTGCGACAGCCGGCTCATCCAAAGCTGAGGACTTGCTTGCGAAAGAGATAGCCACCTTACAGACCAAGATTAAGCGGGAGCAGGAAGAACAATTCAATTACGCCAGGAACCATAACCTACCGCTGACAACCGATCCTTCCGGGAATCTCGAGGCGGCGCGCTTGGCCACTCTTAGCAGCCAGTTGCTGCAGGCCGAAAACGATCGAAAGATGCTGCAGGCACAGTTGGAGGCTGCCAAGAAAGAATCAGATCCGTTTTCAATTCCGGACGTTAATACTTCAGCCCGAGTGGACCGGCTTAGAGATCGCATCTCTAATTTGCAGGAAAAACGCGACGCTCTGCTGACTGTGTATACGCCTGAGTGGCCTGAGGTGAAGAAGATTGATGCTCAGCTCAAGGGGCTGCAAGCAGAGCTGAGCAAGGCACCTTCGGAGATAGTCACCGCAATCCAGAGAAAATACGAAGCCGCAGCTGCGCGCGAGAGTTTGCTTCGGCGTTCCTATGAACAGCAAAAAGGAACGACCACACAACAGACCCGCGACCAAATCGATTTGATTGCGATTACCCAGGGACTGGAAACCGATAAGCAGTATTTGAACACGCTGCTCCAAAGACAAAAAGAACTCCAGGTCACAGCAGGCGATAGATCAAACGATGTCAACATCTCGACCTACAGCCGGTTACCAAAGGCACCCATCGGACCCCAAAGACTGCGCAACATTTTGATTGCCTTTCTACTTTCGTTAGGAATGGGAATTGGCCTCGCGTTTTTACTTGATTTCCTCGATGACACAGTGAAGACCGTTGACGATATCGATCGCTACTTGCAGCTGCCGGCCCTGGCGATGATTCCTGCCAGCCGTGATCGTGGCCGATTAATAGGTATTGGCGGTTCGCCTGCGCCCGCTCCAGCGGACACGACCGCATTGGCGATGGTCCATGACGCGCGCTCACCGATTGCCGAATCGTATCGGCACTTGCGCACGTCGCTACTTCTTTCTTCAGCCGGCCAGCCGCCTAAGAGCATACTCGTTACGTCTAGTCAGCCTTCCGAAGGGAAGACTACTACGACTATCAATACCGCTTTTATGCTCGCGCAAACGGGCGTCGAAGTTTTAGTGGTGGACTGTGACCTGAGACGCCCGCGTCTCCATGCGCATTTCGATGCCCCGAATACCAAGGGACTGACTAATTGGCTTTCCGGTGAAACTGACATTGATAATTTGCTTCAAACCTTGCCGGATCAGCCGAATCTCAAGTTCCTTACCTCCGGGCCAGTGCCACCCAATCCCGCGGAGCTTTTGGGTTCAGATGAAATGCGTAAGCTGTTGGGAATTCTCAGCGAGCGGTTTAGCCACATCGTGCTCGATTCTCCGCCGGCGATTTCTTTTACTGACGCGTCTATTCTGTCCACCATGGTTGATGGCGTAGTGCTGGTGGTCCATGGAGGCAAGAGTTCGCGCGCTGTGGTCCGCCGGGCAAAACAACAACTGCTCGACGTGGGCGCCCATATTTTTGGCGTGGTCTTGAATAACGTTAAGCTCGAAACGCAGGATTATTATTACTCGGGGTACTATTCAGGTTATTACACCGATGGGGACAAGCCCGAAGACGTGGCGGGGGAAACCGCGCAGACCTAAATTCGCAGGGCCGTGAGCTCTCCAATGGAGGTTGGGCGCCGGGAGTTTCCTGTGCGGCCAAGACTGTCCAGGCTTTCGGTTCCGCTGCATTACCTGATCTACAACCCAAGCGAAAATTATGGATATGAAGGTCCCGCTAATAGATTTAAGTGGGCAGCACAAAGCTTTGCGCTCCAACCTGCTTGAGGCGGTAGCTCGTGTGATCGATTCGCAGCAGTTTGTGCTCGGCTCTGAAGTCGCTTCGCTGGAAGAAGAGATTGCCAGCTACTCAACTACGAAATTCGCCATTGGCTGTGCGTCAGGTTCAGACGCATTGCTCCTGGCGCTGATGGCACTGGACATCAAAGCGGGCGACGAAGTGATTACAACGCCCTTTACATTCTTTGCCACCGGCAGCGCAATCGCTCGTCTTGGAGCGCGGCCTCGATTCGTTGACATCGATCCGCGAACCTACAATATCAACCCGGCATTGGTGGAAGCAGCGATCAACGAACGCACTCGCGCGATTTTACCGGTCCACATGTACGGCCAGTGTGCGGACATGGATGCTCTTCTCGAAATCGCCGGCCGGCATGGTCTGCCGGTGATTGAGGACGCGGCCCAGGCAATCGGCGCGACTGATAACAGTCGACGCGCCGGTTCGATAGGCCGACTCGGGTGCTTTAGCTTTTATCCTACCAAGAATCTTGGCGGTGCCGGTGATGGCGGCATGGTGGTAACTAACGACCAGTCGCTGGCCGCACGGATACGAAAACTTCGCGTCCATGGTGGAGTCACTGAATACCTGCATGATGAAATTGGAATCAACAGCAGACTCGATGCGATGCAAGCAGCAATCCTGCGGGTAAAACTAAAACATCTTGATGAATGGTCGGACGCGCGCCGGGGCAGGGCAGCTATTTATGATGAGCTTCTCAAAGATGCGGAACTCAACGGCAGATTGACGCGTCCTTTTGTCAGGCCCGAAGCTCGGCATATCTTCCACCAATACGTTATACGCGTGCCGGGCCATCGTGATGAACTGATCAAACACCTCTCGCTACACGGCGTCGGCAACAAGGTTTATTATCCCGTTCCCTTACATCTGCAGCAGTGTTTTGCCTACCTGGGCCATAAGCCCGGGGACTTTCCTGAAGCCGAGGGAGCCTCGCTTGAGACGGTTGCGCTGCCGTGCTTTCCTGAGCTAACGGAGCAGCAGCAGAGTTACGTTGTCGAGGTGTTGGCAAAGTTCGCCATCGCCGAAAAGGTCAGCGGCTAGTTAACCCGCGCTCCAGCTCAAACAGACGTTAGCGTGTTTTACCGGCAGCTTAGTCGGCAGGCTGCGGCAGATGAATCAAACCATGAAGAAGAGATCTGTTCGGCGCGAGCGAGAGTTTGGACTGGTAGTCGGGGGCGTCCTGGTCGCGCTGAGCAGTTGGTGGCTATACCGGGGAAAGTTTGCAA
Organism: Pyrinomonadaceae bacterium; assembly: GCA_036265575.1. GTDB lineage: Bacteria > Acidobacteriota > Blastocatellia > Pyrinomonadales > Pyrinomonadaceae > PSRF01. The sequence goes on along the minus strand of DATAOU010000351.1, from coordinate 9,866 downwards.
GTGTTTCCCACATTGCGCTGCTGCTCGGCGCGTTACTAGTTCTTCTCGGACTGCTCTGGCCTAAAGCCTTAGTGTGGCCGAATCGGGGATGGATGTTATTGGCCGAGGGGTTGTCCTTTGTGATGACTCGAATCATCCTCGGTATTGTCTTCTTTCTGATCATGACGCCAATCGGAGTGGTGAAGAGATTGTCAGGTTGGGATCCGCTTGACCGGCGCAGCGGTCGCCGTTCGTCTTATTGGCGACCTTACTCCGAACGCCAGCGCGATCCGCGGCACTATGAAAAGATGTTTTAGGGAGTTGCGATGTCAAAAGTGCAGGTCTTTAGCGAGCTCTGGCAGTTCATGCGAGAAAACAAGAAGTATTGGTTGGCGCCGATCGTGATAACGCTGGTGCTGGTGGGCGCGTTGCTTGTCCTCGCCAAGAGTTCTGCAATCGCACCTTTTATCTATACGCTGTTTTAGCCGGAGTCGTTTTTAGTGGTTAGCATTCTTGGCATTTCCGCCTTTTATCACGACTCCGCAGCATGCCTGGTGGTTGATGGCGAGATCGTCGCTGCCGCCCAGGAAGAGCGGTTTACCAGAACAAAGCACGATCATAATTTTCCCATCAACGCGACTCGCTACTGTTTGAGCGAGGCGAATCTCAAAGTCAACGACCTGGATTATGTTTGTTTCTATGATAAGCCGCTCCTGAAATTTGATCGTTTACTGGAAACATATCTCGACTACGCTCCCGCCGGATTTCCTTCATTTCTAAAAGCGCTGCCGCTTTGGATGAAAGAGAAGCTGTGGATGCCCGACTTGATTCGCAGCGAACTTGCCAAAGCTGACGGGGAAGATGATGAGCGCGCGGCCAAAAAGGCTGGGAAAAAGTTTACGTGGAAATTGCTCTTCGGCGATCACCACGAAAGCCACGCTGCCAGTGCGTTTTATCCTTCTCCATTTGAAGAAGCGGCGATCCTAACAATCGATGGTGTGGGCGAGTGGGCCACCAGCTCCATCGGCGTCGGCAAGGGAAATGAAATTAACTTGCTAAAGGAGCTGCGGTTCCCCGACAGTCTGGGTTTGCTTTATAGCGCTTTCACTTACTACACCGGCTTTCGTGTCAACAGCGGCGAATATAAGGTGATGGGACTGGCGCCTTACGGCGAGCCGAAATACGTTTCGCTGATTAAAGATAAGTTATTGGAAATTCGCGATGATGGTAGTCTGAAAATGAATCACGATTACTTTGGTTATTCGCAGGGATTGCGCATGACCAACCGCGCTTTCGACAAGCTTTTAGGAGGACCGCCACGAAAGGCTGAATCGCTCATCACTCAGAAAGAGATGGACCTGGCCCGGAGCATCCAGGTAATCACCGAAGAAGTGATGCTGAAGATGACTAAATATGCTCACCAGGAAACGGGCATGAGAAAACTTTGCCTGGCAGGCGGCGTGGCATTGAACTGCGTGGCAAACGGCCGGGTACTGCGCGAAGTGCCATTCGAAGACATCTGGATTCAACCCGCCGCCGGTGACGCTGGTGGCGCCTTGGGAATTGCACTGGCGATCTGGCATCGCTACCTTGGCAACGCTCGCATCAGTGCCGAAAAGACTGGGAAATGGCAATCGTCAGGCGCAATTTCGAACAACGGATTGCTTCCTTATTCCGATGGCATGAAGGGTTCATATCTTGGTCCGAAACATAGCGAAACCGAGATTGAAGCATTCCTTCAGTCGCGAGCTTTACCTTACACGAAGTATTCTCGACAGGAGTTGCCGGCGGCGGTTGCAGAGCTGCTCGCAGCGGGAAAAATAATCGGACTGCACCAGGGCAGAATGGAGTTTGGCCCACGCGCTCTCGGCGGACGCAGCATCATCGGCGATCCACGGTCACCCGAGATGCAGGCGGCAATGAATTTGAAGATCAAGTACCGCGAAAGTTTCCGTCCCTTTGCGCCGAGCGTTTTGCGAGAGCACGTAGCCGACTGGTTCGAGTTGAATAGTGACAGTCCCTATATGTTACTAGTGGCGGACGTTGCTGAATCGCAACGGCGCGAGATGACGGGCGAAGAAAAAGCGTTATGGGGAATTGAGAAGCTCAACGTCAAGAGATCTGAAATTCCTGCTGTAACGCACGTCGACTACTCCGCGCGAATACAAACGGTCAGGCGCGAAACAAATCCTCTTTATTGGGAAATCATCGAGGCGTTTCGACAGAAAACCGGTTGTCCAGTAGTTGTAAATACAAGCTTCAACGTGCGCGGCGAACCAATCGTCTGCACGCCCGAGGACAGCTATCGCTGTTTCATGCGGACCGAGATGGATTATTTAGTTTTGGAGACGTGTGTTGTTGAAAAGAAAAATCAGCCGGCGCTTGCAATCGATAGCGACTGGAAGAAACAGTTTAAGCTCGACTGATAATCATTAATAGCCACGATGCTCGGATAGCCAACTCATTCACTCCTAATGCGTATCAGCGTTATCGTTCCCGTTCGCAACGAGGCAAAATCCATCAGTACTCTTATTGATGGGCTGTTGGCCCAATCGCGACCGCCCGATGAGATCATAATTACTGATGGCGGATCGACCGATGGCACAGCGGCAATCATCGACGACTACATCAGCCGTGGTGCGCCGATTCAATTAATAAAAGCTGGTCCAACTTTGCCAGGTCGCGGCCGAAATCTTGGCACGCGGCGGTCCTCTAATGAATGGCTGGCATACATCGATGCGGGCGTGCGCCCCGAGAAAGAGTGGCTGGCAGCCCTGGCGCGGCGAGCATCGCAAGAGCAAGCTGACGTTGTCTATGGATCGTATGAGCCGGTGGTAGCCACTTTTTTCAAAGAGTGCGCGGCAATAGCCTATGTCTCGCCGCCCGACACTAACCATGGCGCCTCGATGCGGTCGCATTTTATTGCTTGTACGCTGATGCGCCGGAAAGTGTGGGAGCAAGTTGGTGGCTTTCCCGAACATCTACGTTCCGCAGAGGACCTGCTGTTCATGGATAGGATCAAGGACGCCGGCTTTGCCATAAGCTACGAGCCCGAGGCAAATGTTCACTGGGACTTGCAGCCGAATTTCTGGCGGACTTTCAAGAGATTTGTGACCTATTCAGAAAACAATATTCGCGCCAGTCTGTGGAAGCGGTGGCAAGCTCCAATTTTCAAGCGGTACCTCGTAATTTTAGTTTCAGTCCTGCTCATGCCGGTTTTTGGTTACCGCTGGGTGTTCGTTCCGATTGCGCTTTGGCTGATGATGCTCTCGGCTCGTGCCTTCGCGGCGCTCTGGCGCAATCGCCACTGCTATCCGGCATCACCAGTGCGGAATTTGCAGCGCTTTTTCGCGCTTATCCCCCTCATCGCAACACTTGATGCGGCTACTTTTGCCGGCACTTTGCGATGGTTCTTCAAAGATGGGCTTCGTCTTTCGGACAAAGCTGCGAGAGTCCGACATGGCGCTTGAGGGAAAACGCGTCCTCTTCATCTCATACAACGGTATGTTGGATCCGTTGGGCCAGACGCAGGTTCTTCCCTACCTTCGCGAGCTGGGCCGGCGCGGCGTGCATTTTTCTCTGCTTAGCTTTGAGCGAGAGGGCGCGTTCGAGCCTGCCGGCATTGAGCAGTGCGGAGCTCTACAGAAACAACTAAGAGAACAGAACATCGAGTGGCGTTGGTTGCGTTACCATAAGCGCCCTTCCTTGCCGGCAACGGTCTATGACGTGATGGCTGGAATTCGCGCCGCAGGGAAGATAGTCGGGCAGAACCACATCGAAATGGTCCATGCACGCGCCCACATCCCTGCCACAATCGCGTTGGCGTTAAAAAAGCGCCACGGCATCAAAATGATTTTTGACATACGCGGATTAATGGCCGAAGAATATCTGGATGCCAATCACTGGAAGCAAGGTAGCATGCCATATCGGTTAACCAAGGCGATGGAAACTCGAGCTCTTGCTGCGGCGGATGGTGTCGTAACTCTGACCAGAAAGATTTGGCCCATTATTAACGAGTGGCCAGGACTCAGCGGCAGGCGCGTCGAGCACGAAGTCATTCCCTGCTGCACCGACCTGGAGCTGTTCAGGTATCGTCCGGCAGACAGAGTGCAACGCCGGGAAGAGTTAGGTCTTGGTAACAAATTGGTTTTAGTTTACAGCGGCTCGATCGACGGTTGGTATTTGACAGAAAAAATGGCCGAGTTTTTTTCTCGCTTGAAAGCTTATCGGCAAGACGCACATTTTCTGTGGTTAACTCCGGGAAACCAGGATCGTGTTCGGGAGGTGATGCGCGCGCAGAATGTCCCGGACAGCTACTACACGGTGAGGCGCGCGTCATCCCGTGAGGTTCCTTCTTACTTGTGTGCCGCCGATGTTGGCCTGGCTTTCATAAAGCCAAGTTTCTCGAAACAAGCCTCATCACCTACCAAGTACGGTGAATATCTTGGCTGTGGGTTGCCGCTTGTAATCAATGCCGGCGTCGGTGATTCAGATGATTTGATGATGACACCGGGGGTGGGCGTGTTGATTAATGAATTCAACGAGTCTGAATACCTTCGGGCTGCGCGGGCTTTGGATGACCTAACAAAACAACCGTCGCAAACTCGAGAACGAACCCGCCGCCTGGCAGAGCAACTTTTCGACGTGCGCACAGTAGGCGTCGAGTCCTATGCTCGTTTATACGACGCCGTCCTTCGCTGAGCGGCGTGCCGCGGTGGTTGTACTCATTCTCTAAAAGACCCTAAGGACGGTTGGCCCTTGATGAAGGTTTTGGCTTTTGCCTCATACCCAATTGAAGCAGCGGCGACTCGGTACCGCCTACAACAGTTCGTGGGCCCGCTTGCGGATCGTGGGATTTCCCTAACCATCCGGCCGTTTCTCGATTCAAAAGGATTCGATTCGTTATATCAGCGGCGGGCCCTTGCGCGCACCGGTCTGAGTCTATTGAGAGCCGGCGCTGGGAGATTGAGCGACATCTATAGAGCACGACAGGCTGAGGTGATCCTGGTCCAGCGCGAGGCAATGTTGTTTGGACCGCCATTGATCGAGTGGCTTTCGACCAAAGCCGCCGGCCGCCCCATGGTCCTTGATTTGGATGATGCTACATACGTTTCCTATACTAGCCCGACCTACGGAAGACTTGGCAAAGCATTAAAGTGGTTTAGTAAGACCGATGACCTGATACGCTGGGCCAAGGTGGTAACCTGCGGCAATCAAGCAATTGCCGATTACGTGAAAGGGAAAGGCACGGAAACTCGAATAATTCCAACCGTGGTTGATACAGATGTTTTTGTGCCGCTGCCCCGTACCCCCGCTGGGCCAATAGTTCTAGGCTGGATTGGCACTCACTCGACATTCCCCTATCTGCGAGAAATCTTTCCGGTACTGCAGGAGTTGGCCACAAAGCATTCCTTCAGAATGAAAATTGTGGGCGCGGGCGTTATGGGCCTGAGTATCCCCGGGGTGGAGATTGAGAATTTAGCATGGAGCCTGGAAAGAGAAGTCGAGGACTTTCAATCTTTTGATATAGGACTGTACCCGATTGATCCGTCTTTGTACGCAGAGCAGTGGGCGGCGGGAAAGTCGGGTTTCAAAGCGATTCAATACATGGCAGTGGGAATTCCTTTTGTTGCGGCGCCGGTTGGCGCAATGGCAACGATCGGTGAGGCGGGCGTAACGCATTTTCACGCAACCAACCAAGGCGAATGGTTGCGGCGGCTGGAGCTTTTGCTTTCGGATGCGAAGCTGCGCAACGCCATGGGGAATGCGGGACGTCGACACGTCGTCGAGAATTATTCGCTGCCGGACCAGGCCGACAAACTTGCCGGCGCGTTATTCGCTGCAGCCGGACGGGCCGAAGCAAGCTAAGCGACACATGAAACGACTCAGTAAATCCCGACTTACAGTACTCGCTTTGATTGCGCTTTTGCCGTCATTTTTGAAGCGCGCCTGTTATCGCTTATTTTTTGGTTACCAAATAGGAAAGCGTGTGCGGATTGGCTTGAGCATCATTGACGTGAACGATTGCCGAATTGACGATGACGTTCAAATTGGGCACTTTAATTTGATTATTAGAGTAAAGCGGCTTGAAATTAATGATCACGTACGAATCGGCCACCTCAACATCATAAGGGGCGGAGACGAGGTTCACCTCGGACGCTATTCCGAGATTATTCGAATGAATGAAATAAACTCGATTGCGGATCCCGAAGTCGTTAATCCAATCGATCCGCGATTTCTGCTGGGGGACGGAAGCATCATTACAGCCGGACACAAAATTGATTTTACCGACCGCGTTACTATCGGCCGTCGCTCGATTCTCGGTGGACGTAATTCATCCCTGTGGACGCACAATCGGCAACGCACGCGGCCAATAGATATTGGATCCTTCGCCTACATCGGGTCGGAAATCAGGATCGCACCGGGCGGTTCCTTGCCGTCGAACTGTATCGTTGGTATCGGCTCCGTAATTACGAGTGAGTTGTCGGCCGAGGGCCAACTAATCGCGGGAGTTCCGGCAAAGGCGGTTAAAGAGTTGACGGAAGAAGATCAGTTCCTGATCCGGCGAAAGACTCGACTGGATCTTCCCGGCGACATTTAGTTTTGTTGGTTGATAGTTCGCTGAATTCTTAACATGAACGCTCTACTTACATTGCTTTATCTGCTCGCGTGCGTGGGCATCGTGATTTTCGTACCCCCACTGGTGGCTACACACTCCAGCAGCTACGGGCTGTTTACCGCTTATGACGCTGCTCGGGCAGTTACGCTTTGTACAGTATTGGCGGCAATCGCGGGCTTCTATGCGTATAAGAGGGAAGTTGCAGGGCAGTTCTTACTCCGGCTATTCGTCGCCGGATTACTAGCGCGAATCCTGGTTGGACTTTCTATCTTCGTCTTTCGTGGTCAGGAATTCTTTGGCGGCGACGCTATAACATACGATTATTTTGGTAATGCTCAACTACTTGGATGGGGTGGCAATAAATATTTTGCTTCCATCGCCGAACAGTTTGTGCATGGTGGAGAGGGTTCGGGCTGGGGAATGGTTTACACGGTTGCTGCTGTTTACGGACTGATTGGGCGCAACATGCTTGCGATCCAGTTAATGAATTCTGTTTTTGGCGCTGCTACCGCGGTCGTAATTTACCTGTGCGCGAATCAGGTCTTCCAAAATTCGAGAGTGGCCCGTCTTGCCGGCATAGCGGTAGCTTTTTACCCGTCTCTGGTGCTCTGGTCCTCGCAGGGACTTAAAGATGGCCCTATCGTATTCTTTCTCTCAATATCTATTTTGGCCACCCTGAGGCTCGGCGAAAAACTGTCACTAAGATACGTTGTGGTTTTAGTATGCGCCTTATTGTGTCTGTTGGCCTTCCGGTTCTATGTCTTTTATATGATCTGCGTCGCAATTGGTGGCGCCTTCATCATCGGCATGCAACAGGTTTCTGCAAAAAGTTTTGTTCGCCAGTTCTCGGCGGTGATTTTGTTAGGATTAGCTTTGACCTACGTCGGCGTGACGCGTACCGCGGCGGTTAGTTTCGAACGATACGGAAGCCTCGAGATGGTGCAACGCACTCGAAGCGATCAAGCTGTTTCGGCGGGTTCAGGTTTTGGAAAGGACGCAGACGTTTCGAGTGCTTCAGGGGCCATCTCAACCATTCCCTTGGGTATCGTTTACTTGTTGTTCGCGCCTTTTCCCTGGCAGATAACTTCGCTGCGCCAAAGCATCACACTACCCGAGATGGTGATCTGGTGGGTTTCATTTCCTATGCTAGTTCTGGGTTTCTGGTACGCGATCAAATACCGCCTGCGAATGATCTCGCCGGTACTAATTTTCACAGTGATGCTGACGCTCGCGTATTCGGTCTTTCAGGGAAATGTCGGCACGGCTTATCGCCAACGCGCGCAACTACTAGTGTTCTATTTTATCTTCGTCGCCGTTGGCTTTGTTTTGATGAAGGAGAAGCGTGAGGAAAGGAAAAGCCAGCGATTGGCAGACCGTGAGGCGTTGGCCGCTCGCCAGGCGACTGCGATTAAGGCGCGCGCGGGCGGATCGTCCGCGTAATCGAAATCTGGCGAGTGCGTAACCAAGCGGCGTCATTGCCCGGATGATGGCCGGCGGAAAAGGTAACGTTGCAAGAACTCGCTGCGCGAAGTCTTACGGTTTGAATCAACTTCGCGAATCTCCCGTCGCCGTGCCGTTGAATCTAGCTGCTGTCCTTCCTATTTGTTGTCATGATATTCCCGTAGTTTGGCGTATTTTCTTTCGCGCTAAAACCGCTAGTGCCCAGAACCTAACCGTAGAGGAGCAGTTTTCTTAAAGCCGTTTGGCTTGCACTCGGGCTTGTATGTCTACATTGCGATTGTCGGCGGTGGGATTCACACTACGCGTAGGGCTGCTTGTTGTGGTGATGGCAAACGCGCTGCTGCTGGCGCGCGTTCTCAGACCGGCCGGGTTTGGTCAGTACTTCTTGTTTCTGCGCCTCGTTGGTGTGCTGGCAGCGTTTGCTGACTTTGGTCTTTCACAGAGCGTGAATGCCTTTTACGGCCGCCACAAAAACTGGCGGGGACACATTCATAGCTTTATGCTGCAATTCATTCCCATATTTTCCCTGGGGACAATTTGCATCGGCGGCATAGTGTTGTGGCTAGGAGGACGTTGGTTGTTGCCTAACCTGCCGACATTGCTGATGGTCATGGCCTTTGCGATTCTTCCTTTGTCGCTATATGCGAATCTTTGGAACAGCATGATGGTCGGAACAACGCAAATTTGGCGGGTAAATCTACTGCAATTAGTGATGTGCACATTTTCGCTTTCGCTGACGATCGTATTTGTGGTGATACTCGCCGGCGGGGTACGTACCGCGGCCATCAATTATCTGGTCGTGATGTTCGTTCAGTTCGTTGTCATGCTGGTGATGGGCATTCGTTTGAGCAAGGACTTGTCTGCAGAAGAGCGACCGGTCGAACTGCGCCGGAAAATGATGAGCTTTGGACTGCGAGCGTATCCCGGATCGATAGGCTCTCTAATGTGCATGAGAATCCCAGTCTTCATCATCAACATCACGCATGGACCAGCCGCCGTCGGCATCTTCTCGGTTGCGCAACAAGTTGCTGAGAAGCTGTTGCTTCCGGTTGAAGCGATTCAGGATGTGACGTACGAAAAGATGTCCACCCTTTCCGCGGCCGTTGCGGCAAAGGCAATGAATCTGTATTTGCGACTAACCTGGTGGGCCATGTGGGGATTAGTTCTTTTGGCAGCGGTCTTTTCATATTTAGGTATCGTGCTGTTACTGGGCTCGGCATATCTTCAGGCGATTGGGGTGGCCTACTTGCTATTTGTCGGTGCCGCGTTCGCAGCAGCCTCGTTACTAATGGACACCTTTTTCGTCAATCAGTTGCAGCGGCCGGGGTTGGTTTCCATTCTGGCGTGGTCAAAATTCCTGTTGGCGTTGACGTTGGGGCTAATACTGATACCGCCGTTTGGAGCAAAAGGCGCCGCAATGTCGCTGGCGGCGATGCAGGTTATTGGCGCCTTTGTATACCTGTACCTTTACCTGCGCGTGACAAAAAGTGCATGGAGAGATTTACTGTATATTCGCGGACACGATATTCGGCTGCTAAGGAAACAGATAGGCAGCTTGACGATATTCGCTCCGGCAGGAAGTACGGTGGTCGAGCGGCCGGCTCTTCCGAGCGAAACCGGTTGTTGATTAGGACATCCAACGGCGAGCGATAGAGTTAACAACAAATGTGTGGAATTACAGGCATAGTTCGCAATGATGAATTAGATGTCGATCGTGCGCTGCTCGCCAGGATGTGCGCGGCGATCAGACATCGCGGTCCTGACGACGATGGCTTCTACTTTAATGGGGCTGTCGGGTTGGGCATGC
>DATAOU010000350.1:0-5738 GCA_036265575.1 Pyrinomonadaceae bacterium | reverse complement strand
TTGGTTAGCGTTGTGGCAAGTTGCAGCCGTGTGAAATCGCCGAGTAGTTTTAACCGTTCAGCAAGTTCTTCCGCTGGCGCCTTAGAATCCTTTGGCGTGGGAGGTGCGCGCTGTTCAGGTTGTGAGATGACTTCGTTGCTCACTTAGTGATCCTCCCGTCAAACGCCCGTTTGATCTCATGGACTTTCCGCAGTTCAGCGGGAGAGAGCGGCGCAACGCGGTTCTGCGCCACGAGAACGCGCAGCTCGTCCTTCGTGTAAATCCTCCAGGGTTCTGCGCCAGCCTCAACCAGAGCCGCGCGCGTGCCGTGGTTCTCGGCAAAGAAGAGCGTTTCCTGGAGAATTTGACTGAACACCGGGACAAAGGGCAATTTGAGCAACGCCAGGAGCGCAGGCTTATGCGCTTTGAGGACTTCGGCAAACTCTGCCGGACAAAACCGCGCCGGTTCCACGGTCAGTGTGTCTGGCGGTTCAAAGCCGAGCTTTAGGCCAAGCCCTCCCGCTTTCTGAAAGACTTCGATGGTCGTCGTGGTCATAAGCGGCCAACTCCCAACGCATCGCCGATGAGCGTTTCAACCTCTGTGTCCGACTCCGCCGAATTCGCGTTTTTAGAAGGCGGCGGGTGCGAAGAATGCGAAGTATCTCCCGTTTCTCCGTCTCCGGGGTTAGATTCTTCGCATACTTCGCGCTGTTGAGCTTCGTAAATCCAACGTTCAGCCGGCCGTGTGGCTGTGCCTTCCAATTTCCGGATCGCCAGTTTTAAGCTGTGCAGAAGCCGTAACGCCCCGTCGATCTCAAACTTCGTGGCGTGCCGATTGAATACTTCATTTGTGATCTGCAATCTCGTCAGCCCTTTCTGCCCCGCCGCCTTCAACGCCGCAAGGATTCGGTCAGCATTCTTGTTGCCCGTACCGGTTCCGAAAATCCAACGAGCCGAATCTTCGCAGTATCGCCACAGCGCGAGTGCTGCGCGCAGATGATCGACTTCAACCGTTGCCGAGCAGTCGAGAAGTGCATAGATGCAGGACAAGCGTAAGACTTGAGCCTCAGCCCTGGCGGTGATCATGCCAAGCAGTCCTAGCCCCCCTTCCGAAAGCTTTGGATATACTCGTGCCCACAATTCCCGCGCTGAATCGCTTCGATGCACTTCCCCGGCCGTCTTTGCGAACTCGATCGCTGAATGCAGTCGCGTGACCAAGTCGGCCACGTCATAGGATCCACCGCCTTCCGGCAAACATTTACTACGACGCGCTGCCACCCACAGGATGCGATTGCCGAAGCCGTTTGCGCTTTCGATCTCTGTCAACTCGTGGCGCGCTTCATGGCGTGTAATGTGACCGATAATGGAAATGTGTGCATCGGACGCGCGCGCCGGACTATTCTTCGTGAGTGTCCGCAGATTTCCGTTGTCCCATGCCTGGCGAAGCGTTGGCGAAAGCGTGTTGCCTTCGCGCGACATGACTTTAAGCGGACTGCAAAATTCGCTCTCGATAACCATCAGGCGTTTGTCCGTGACGCCTGTGTCAGTGACTACATCGACGCTTTCCCCTGTGTATTTGCCTTTCTCTTTTACCGGCTTGGTTTCTCTAATTTCGTCTCGCACGGCGTGAATCACGCCCTCGCCACTGGATAGCCCCGAGGCGAAGGCAGTTCTTTCGCCAGTCTTCATCAGGGTGGGTAAAGAGTCGCAGCATGTGTTGCAGCGCAGTTCCTTTGCGGCCTTTGCTGGTTTCTCCGACAAGGACGCAGAACAGGTTGAGATAATGCCATGCGCCATCAGCAATCGCATGAGCCTCGCGCTTAATGATGTTGCCGAACGCTACAAACAATTGGACGAGCAACGCCACGGGGTCAGCTTCGGTGTGCGGCTCAATTCTTCGAACTATCTCGCCGGCCAAGCCGTAGTAGGCCACTTCATCAAGCGGCGCTGGATATTCAGCCACGCCTAACGAAGAAAGCGAAGTAAGGTCTGTGCTGTCATCATCGGCTTTGCTTGACGATAGCGCTTCAGACTTTGACTGATACTCCGCCTTGCCGATGCGACTCCGCAGCTCGCGATTGATCGCGTTTAGAATGCCGCGACAGTGATCGTGGAAGCAATGCAGAGTCGGCACATGATCGAAGTCGATCTTGCAGTCACGCTCGCCATCAGCAGTGGTGTGCAAATGCTTCCCTGGACATTGGGCGAAGCCGCTCGTTTCTGATTGCCAGTCAATGTTGCCTAACAACTCCACAGCGATGCGCTGACGCTCGGAAAGGTTCACCGCCCCATTGAGAAGCGTTGCTTTCGGTTTCTTCGGCTAGGGCAACGGCTCGATCTCAATCGCATTCTCGTTGAGGTACAGATCCGGGTCGTACGATACGAAGCACAAGCGACTCACGTCCTTACCGCTCTTATCTATCTGAACGCCTGTTAGCTCTTTGATGTGCTTCTCTATGGCGCGGAAGCTTCCCTCGTGTTTTGTAGCATCAGCAGGAACCCGAAACACCGCTTTCAACCCGTCACCGGATGGTGAAAGGAACGCCGCAACAACATGCGGACTTTTTTGAAGCTTCTCGCGTACTTCTACCATTTGTGCGCCTAACGAATCCAAGTCGGCGCACAACAAGCCGGAGTGTTTCATCAGCTTGTCGTTGGCGCGCTGTGAGAACGTGCCACTCCACATGACAGCCGGGAGTTGCTTCTTTAACTCACCAGCAAGTTTCTTCGCAGTCGCATCACCGTAGCGCAGTTTGTCGCGTATTTGGTCGATTTGCAGCAGTAGCTTTTTGCCACCGGTGCGAATGGCTGTCAGAACTTGATCAATTCCTATATCGCGAGTTGTGGTTTCGGTCGCGCTCTCCACCATCGAGATCACGGCGCCGATCATGGTGTTTCGTCCCTTTCGTTGTTCCACCGATCAAGCTCGCGCTTCGTTTCGATTCGCCCCAACGCCTGCTCAACGGTGAAGGCAATCACCAACCACGGGTCGACGATGACGTTGACTGCGTGTAGAACTAAAACGAGCGGGATACGCAAGCTTTTCCAGGCATACCATCCAACCGCGAGTTGCAACCGAGTTAACGCATGGTAGCGTCCCGGTGACGTTTTAGCTTTGGGGACGCTTCCGGGCGTCCCCGTTTCTTTTAGGACGTTCATCGAGTCGCCTCCTTGATCTCGAATCGCTGAAGCGCGCGCAGAACAGCGGACAATGAGAATCGAACACACCTAGAGCTGAGTCGGATGAAGGGAATTTTGCGTGCCCGTTGCAGGTTATCGATGGTTCTGGTCGATGTATTGAGCGTACGCGCCAGTTCTCGCCGTTTCAGAAGAGCTGGATCATCGGCCGCCGATCCAGTAGCGGACACGGAGTCGCCGTGCGCGTTTGTCTTGCTTTTTTTCGTTCGCACGCGGGAAGCTTCGCGTGCAGCAAGGCCCGATTCGTTACGCCCCGTTAGTTTTTTTTCGTAAGGTATCCGGCCATAGCTCCCCACATCTTCCCAGAATCGGGTAGGGCTACATTCGTGATAAACTGTGCAAGAGGCGGTCGATTTCGCTTCTGTTTTCTCCCCTTGAGGGGCAAGCCCATCGTCAGCATGCGGCGCCGGAAGTTTTCTTCGGGCATGTCGTCGGCCTCATTGAGCCCTCGTTGAATCGCAGCGTCTCGAACCTCCCGCGTGTTCCAACCATATCGCCTGAACACCGAGTAACACCACCACAGCCACCGCTCCAACTCCGGGCAATCAAACGTTTTTTCTGTCAGCCGCGCCGCTTGTTCCAGAATGTACTGCCACTGCCTAGCATCCCACGGCTTGTTGTCGTAGTTGGTTCCAATTCCCAACTCCGGCCGCAAATGCGCGCCAATCACTTCTCTGCCTCTGCGCTCTGTCTTGATCAGTAATTTCTGTGGCAACTTCGACAGGTAAGAGGCTTGTATCGCGTGTGCTCTCACATCTAAGGTTTTACCACGCCACGCCTGGCGAAGATCCTTAAACACCAGCCACAACGAAAAGGATTCTTGCGCTTCCATCCAGGACGCGATTGAGCGAACGCGAAACATCAACTCATCAAGGCTTGAAACTGGACGCGAACAAAACGAACGCGGCGAAAATAAACCTTTTGCCGCCATTTCCTCACCGTGCAAACGGCGCGGTTCGTCGTAGCCGAGATGCCGCGACGTGTCAGTCATAAACCGATAACAGTAAAACAGGGCAGACCATTCCTTTCTGCCCGTTGCCTCTGCCTTAATGCGTTTGATTAAAAACGCGTACAGGCGTCCGGTCTGAAACCTGAGCTGGTCCTTCCCCGTTTTCTCGACGTGCTCGTGAAGCTGGTTTTCGAAGTCACACAACGCTTCCAACCACACATTGCCAGCATGAAAACGGGTCTTTTTACTCATAATTTTTCCGAGGGTCGGACGGTTCGCGCTAACGAGCACGCGCGCGACTTACGACCGCCCCCCTCCGCCCTTGTTCCCGTCCCAGGTGGTTGCCCATGCTTCAAGAGTGACCGCCTGCGAATTGAATGACCTTCTTCCCAGCCACAGCAGGCATGATCTTCCAGTATCGCTCGGCGTCCTTTGGCTTCACGAGTTGCCGGTAATGCCGGAAGATTGTTGCCGGCGAGTTACCCATTTCCAGTGCCAGCTTTGCCGCGTCGTTGAACTGCGCAAGATAATAAGAGCCGAAGCTGTGCCGCAAGGCATTCTGCGGCCATCCTGCGCGCAGCCCGGCGCGTTCCCGGTCTTCGAAAATCTTTCTTTGCAAATTCACAGGAGATACGCGTCCACTGCGTGTGCGGTAAGGTGCAAGCCATGCACGCAAATTCGGTTGAATTGTGACCAAGCGGCGACTTGCCGTCTTCGACTTTGACGCTTTTACTTCGATCACGTCCGCATCGAAATCGACCTCGCTCCAGGTCAGGCGCTCAATCTCGGCGCGTCGCAAACCTGCAAAAGCCCCGATTGCCCAAAACGGCAGCATATCAGAACTGGCGGATTCAAGCAGCCGCGCTACCTGGCCCACCGACAGAATTTCAATCTCCGCCTCCCGTTCTTTGGCACGCTCCACGTCCGCAACCGGATTTTCAGTTACGTAGCCACGTCGCTTCGCAAAGTTGAAAAGCACTGCCAATCGCCGACGGAACGTGTTGCGTGTCACCGCGCCGACACCCAAGCCACGCAGCCATTCGTCGATGCGGGACGCGCTGATTCCGGCAATCATTTCCTCGCCAAAAGAAAGGGCGAATCGGCCGAGCCGCACGCGCAAGTCGCCGAGATAACGTGGCGACATGCCGTCCGCAGCACGCGCCGCCAGCAAATCAGCAACGACCTCCCTGATCTTTCGACTGCCTGTGACCGCTTTCAAATGAGCGGCATAAAACTTGGCAGCATCGCGAAGTGTTGCGCCGAACGGTTGCAGCAACTCACAGCACTCAATCGCCTCAACGCGAAGCGCGTCGGGAATCGAGAGTGCGGCGGTGCCGTAGTTTTCTTGCTGCACCTTCGCGAACTGCATGAAGGTTTCTGCTTCCACCTTGTCTTTAAAGAACCTGCGGTTTCTTCCGCCGCCGAGCTTCGGGGTCGTCACGCAGTAGTAGCGACGGCCGTTAACCTTCGTTTTTGTCAGAGCGAGCCTTGTCTTACGCATCGTGGCGCAAAGATGCGAATAGTTGCGCTATTTGTCAAGTATTAGTCAACATCTTAAATGTCACGTAGGTAAATCCACGCCCTTTTGAGGCGTTATTCTTGGTTCGAATCC
>DATAOU010000349.1:0-12040 GCA_036265575.1 Pyrinomonadaceae bacterium | reverse complement strand
AATGGCGTGTGTGATTTGAGAATTATTTGCCGCAGGTTTGCGGATAAGAAGCGGATCTGAATGCAGCCTTCGTAGCAGGCTGGAATAACGCCTTACTGTCCTACTCAGATCCGCGTTTCATTCGCGTTCATCTCCGGCTATTATTCGTTCCCAAGGTTCGCGATCTCCTCAAAGTATTTCGCAAACGCTACCATTCCACCCGAGGCCTGTTGCCAATCAAAGTTTTCGTTCGGAGCGTGGTAACCGTGCTCGGGCAGCGACAGCCCTAAAAACAGCACCGGGCAGCGCAACACCTTTTCGATACTGGTCATCGCTCCAATCGTTCCACCATCGCGCACAAAGACTGCCTCGCGTCCGAAAGCAAACTTAATCGCTCGCTTTAGCGCTTGCGGCAATGGACCAGTCAGCACCGTGCGAAATGCGGGGGCGGCTGATTCAAACTGGACCTTCACGTCCGGATTTTTTTCTTTGATGGCGGCCAACAACTGCTTCTTTATCTTTTCCGGATCCTGACCCGGCACGAGACGAAACGACGCCTTAACTTCAGCGCGTGGCGGCACGATCGATTTGACGCCCGGGCCCTGGTAACCGCCAACCACTCCGTGAATTTCCATCGTGGGCATGCCCCAGATCCGTTTCATCACTTCCAGCTGATCCTCGCTGCGCATCAGTTTCAAATGATGCGCTTTTTTGAAACCTTTAACGGTAAAACCCGAGTTGACCCAATCGTTCAGTTCGGATTTGCTGGGCGGGATCACATCGTCGTAAAACCCCTTGAACTTGATTTTGCCGGTAACTGGATCGTAGAGATCGCAAACCAGTCGCATTAACTCGGCGATCGGATTGCGTGAAGCTCCGCCGGTTTCCCCCGAGTGCGTATCGGTCGCGGCCGTTTCGAGAGTGAGAATAAACCCCAGCAGGCCGCGCAGCCCCGCCGAACTTGCGGGCCGATCGCGCGAAACCCAGACTGTGTCGGAAACGACGACTGAGTCAGTTCGCAAGGCACGCGCGTTTTTGGAAATGATCTTTTCGAAATTGGGCGAACCGATCTCTTCTTCAAACTCCCAAAGGAAATGAATATTGACTGGCACGCCTGCCTCTTGTGCCGCGCGCGCGCCGTAAAGCGCCGCCAGTGCCGGGCCTTTGTCGTCGGTCGTGCCTCGCCCGAAATAGCTGTCGCCTTTCGTAGTCATGACAAAGGGTTCGGTATCCCATGGCTCAGTTTCTTTTGAAGCCGGCTGAACATCCATGTGGTTGTAGACCGTAACGGTGGGCGCGTTTTTCGCCGAACCAAACACCGCATGAACTGTCGGGTTGCCGCGGTCTGCTTTGTAGACCTCCACCTTCCCGCCGAATTGGCGAAACGTCTCGACGGTTAGATCGACTCCGGCGCGGATGTCTTCCGCGTGACCAGGATCCGAAGAAACGGTTGGAGTTTCAACAAAAGTCTTGAGCAGCGTTTCGTATTCCTGGCGATGACTTTTGGCAAATGCAAAGAGTTGGTTGCGATCTAGGGCGCTCGCCATGCAGGCTTCCTCCGGTGGAATAACGTAATTGGTGACAACGTTCGCTTTCGGGCTTAGCAGTTTATAGTGCCCAAAGCTTTACATCAAACCGGACTTCTGAGGGCAACTTTTTCCCGGCGCCGAACCACTAAACCGCTAGCGCCGGGAGCCAAATATTGGGGAAACGTTTGTCCACTTTCCGCGGTCCTGATTTAGTAACAACCGCAAGTTCATTTAGACAGGATCTTCGTGTTATTCTGGCAACCCGTTTTTCGCCGTCGCGGACGGCGGCCTTTCAATTACCGGGTGGATTTATTGGGTTTTAGGAGGCTTTTGTGAGAACAAGATTTTACCTGCCGGGCTTGGCAATCCTTATTTTGGCTATTTCGCTGGCTGCAAACGTTTTCTCGCAACAGACCGGAGCGGCGCGCCGCCAGCCGGCTGCTGCGCCCGACAGTTCGCTGGCCAAAGCCTCGACGTCGCGTGCTCCGGTTAGCGCAAACGTCGTCAAAAGCGATCTCACGGAAGCACTCACGGTAATCCAGGACAACTACATCGACGGGAAGAAACTTGATTACAACTCGATCTTCAAGTCGTCGATCAGCGGCATGCTGAACGTGCTCGATCCGCATTCAACTTATTTCGATGCCGCCGACTACACCGCGTTCAGGACTGAACAACGATCGGAATACTTTGGCATAGGAGCCACCATCGGTGACCTGCGTCTCGGCGACGATGTTAATACTTACATTCGCGCGACCTTTGAAGGTGCGCCGGCCTACCGCGCTGGTTTGCGTTTTGGCGACCGCATCGTGGCTGTCGACGATCAGTCGATGAAAGGCAAGACTTTTCCCGAAGTCAGAAAATTCCTGCTTGGACCACGCGGCACTGTAGTCAAAGTTACTGTTGAGCATGCGGCAACAGGAAAGACGGAAACTGTTTCGATTACCCGTAACGCGGTTTCGCTGCCGTCCATTCCTCAGGCATACATGATCAAGCCCGGCGTCGGTTATGTCGCAATGACAGGCGGCTTTAACTTAACGACTGCCGACGAATTTGAAGCCGCACTCGAAAACCTGCACTCAAAAGGCATGAACATGCTGGTGCTGGACCTGCGCGGCAACCGAGGCGGCTTGCTGATTCAAGCTGTGCGCGTGGCAAACACATTTCTGCAACGCGATCAATTGATTGTTACGCAAAAGGGTCGCATCAGAGGCAGTTCGGAACCATTCCGCGCCGTTAACGATGTTCCTGATCAAACGCCCCTCGTAATTTTGGTAAACAACGACACGGCTTCAGCCGCCGAGATCGTGGCCGGCGCACTGCAGGATCATGATCGCGCCTTGATTGTCGGCGAGAATACCTTTGGTAAGGGCCTGGTCCAACTGCCCATCCAACTCGAATACGACTCCGCGCTGCTACTGACGGTGGCGAAGTATTACACGCCGTCCGGCCGCTTAATTCAAAGGGATTATTCGAACAGCGGTTTCTATGATTACTACACTCAGCGCGGTACTGCCACGAAAGATCCGACCGTGCCAACCGGCGCCGAGAGTCATACAGATACGGGCCGCGCAGTCTACGGCGGCGGCGGAATCTCTCCGGACGAAATAGTGAAACCCGGCAAGATTACCGCATCTGAAGCCCGCCTTAGCGATGCTATTTTCGCGTTCGCGCTCGAGCTGTCGATGGGTCGCGTTGCTGGTTTTGAAAACTACAAGGTGCAAACACCCATTCAGTTTGACCACGACTTATTGCCGACTGATTATCCGGTCACGGACGCACTCTTCAAACAATTCAAGCAGTATGTTGCCGGCAAGCCAATCCTGAAAGTGACTCCGGAACAATTGGACAAAGGTCGTTCATTTGTCGAGCGCCAGTTACGTTTTGAGTTGACTACTGCGGCGTTCGGTTCAATCGCTGCGCTGCAGGTCTTCAACGAAAGCGATCCGCAAATCGCGCATGCCGTCGCCGCAATGCCGAAAGCGCGCGAACTTGCGCTGGCCGCCAGACGCGCCCGAGCGCGCGGCTAAGACACGCGCACACACATACATAAAAATTAGGGACAGGCATTCGTGCCTGTCCTTTTTTCTTTCTAGCGGGCAGTTCGAGTCACTTGAAAGCAAAAAGCAGATTTTCCATTTATCATTTCCCATCGACCATTTTCCATTTGGGCTGACGAAGTCCCCACAGGCGACCGGCCTAGCGGTCTACGGGGTCCTAAAAGTTTCCTTTGAGGTTTCGCCGCCTTCTGAAATGAAAAATGAAAACTGTCAAATGGTAAATGGGAAATTTTCTTTTCTCTTTCAACCAGCCCAGGAAGCTACATAACTAAAACTATCTTGCCAAAGCTTTCATTTCCTTCCATGCGGGCGTGCGCGTCACGAATCTCGTCCATCTTATAAACTTTATCAACGACTGGTCGTACTGTTCCCGCCGCTAACAGCGGTACGACTTGCTCTGCAAACAACCTGGTCGCGGTTGCTTTCTCTTCCAGCGAGCGCCCGCGCAGCATCGTGCCAATAATCGTCAACCGCTTGCCCATCGCCACCGAAATGTCGAACGTGGTTTTCGCGCCTGCAGTAGTACCTACCAACACCAAACGACCGTGGCTGCCCAGCGCGTTCAGATTTGCTTCCATATAAGCCGCGCCAACCAGATCGATGATCACGTTCACGCCGCGGCCGTGCGTCCATTCCATTAACCGGTTGACCATTGTTTGCGGGTCGCTGCCTACTGCAATTGCCCGGTCCAGTCCAAAAGTCTTCGCCCTTTCCAGCTTATCCGCGGTGCGTGAAGTGCCAAAGGTGGTTGCGCCCGCGGCGCGCGCGAGTTGAATTGCCGCAGTTCCTACGCCCGAACCGGCGGCATGGACCAGCATCGACTCACCCAAGCGTAATTTCGCGCGCGTGAACAAAGCGTCGTGTGCCGTGATGAAAACCTCGGGCACTGCGGCCGCTTCCGGCCAGTCGAGGTTAGCGGGAATTTCGGCAAGATGGTTTTCCGGCGTAACGACATACTCGGCTTGTGCGCCGCCGGCAGTAATCCCGAACACGCGTTGGCCGATCTTCCAGCGGCGTACTTCATCGCCGACTGCTTCAACTTCACCGGCGAACTCCAGACCGGGAATGTCCTGCGGATAGCCGGGCGGCGCAGGATAATGACCGCGCCGCTGGTAAACATCGGCGCGATTCAGACCTGCCGCGCGCACGCGAACCCGAACTCGATCGGCTGTGGGCGGCGGTGGCGTTTGCACTTCGGTCACCTGCAACACGTCAGGCCCACCGGCAGCGCTTATGGTTACGGCTTTCATATGCGTGAATCGTAAGTCGTAAATCGTGAATCGTAAACTGCAACGGCTATTGAGCGCTTTGAATGCCTTAGTAGAAGTTTAGAGTACCGACCTCCAGCTTGCCTCTTGCGCCGCGAGCAAGCTAAAAGCTTGTACTCTGAACTTCTTGAGCGCTCATTGAAAAGACCAGGATGTTTTGCCATTTTGAGCGCACGTCTTATAGTTCATCGCCGTGAACAGAACCTTGATTATCGTCAACAGTGCGGCGGCAAAAGCGCAACGCGCGTGGCCGCTAGTGCGCGAACAACTTTCGTCCGCGGGTATCAAATTTGACGTTCACGAAACAACTCATGCAGGCGATGCAACCGCTGTAACCCAAGCGGCACTGCAATCCGGCGTAACCACGATTGCCGCGGTGGGCGGCGACGGCACTCTTAGCGAAGTCGCCCAGGGCTTTTTTCAGTTTGCAGCAAACCCGGAACAGCTCCCGACTTTGATAAATGCTGCCGCATCACTAGCCGTTCTCCCCGCAGGCACCGGTGACGATTTTGCGCGCGGCTTGATGGGCCGGCGGGAAACTCTGCATCATTGGATTGCTGTTCTGGTGGCGCATTGTCGCAACGAAACGTCGGAAACAACGCGTCAGACAGATGTGCTCTACGGTATCTGCGACAACTACCGGACGCCGTTCATCTGCCTTAACGCCTCGACGATGGGCATTGGCGGCGAGACGGCGGCACGCGTCGCTCGCCAGGGAAAGCTCATGCGTTCATTTTCCGGCGAAGCGCGGTTCGCAGCGGCGGCGCTTGCAAGTCTCTTCGCGTGGCGGGAACGACAGGTGCGCATCACCGTCGACGGAGTAACCCATGAAGGTCAAATGAACCTGGCTGCGGTTGCTAATGGCCTCTACGCCGGCGGCGGCATGATGCTTTCACCGCAGGCCACAATCGATGACGGTAAGTTAGATGTGGTGTCCGCTTCACGCCTTACTCGCGCGCAAGTGATGCGCGAGCTGGCGCGGATTCATAAAGGCGGGCACGTGGTGAATCCAAAAGTCCGCATCCTGCAAGGCACACGAGTGCGCATTGAGACTTTCAAGCCTGAAGACGCGATGCCGATAGAAGCTGATGGGAATGTGCGTGGATTTACGCCGGTGGAGTTTCGCGTGATGCCAGGCGTGCTGAGATTTGTGGCCTAGGTCAGTAGCATAGACTTTAGTCTGTGTCTTGTCGCGAACCACAAACTAAAGGAGGGTCTGACCAGTTTCAGAATCAATTGGGTTTTTCTTAGCCCGCGATGGCAGCGATATCAACTTGATCAGAGCTTCCTTTAGTCTATCTCTTCGCAGCAATCACAGACTAAAGTCTATGCTACTCCACTACCCCGCTCTTTCTTTTCGATCGCTGCAATCTTTTCCAGTCTTCGTCGATGCCGCTCCTCGCCGCTGAATCGCGCCGCTACAAATGCGCGCACAATATCCAGCGCCAGCTCTTCACCGACAACGCGCGCGCCTAAACAAAGCACGTTGCAATCATCATGTTCGCGGGATTGATGGCCAGAATAGGTGTCGCCGCAGAGGGCGGCGCGGATCCCTTTGAGTTTATTAGCAGCAACCGACGCGCCGACGCCGCTGCCGCAAATCAGAATGCCAATCTCAGCTTCGCCACTTTGCACTGCCTGACCAACCTTCACCGCATAGTCAGGATAATCGTCAGGTCGCGAGCCGACGTGCGTGCCGAAATCAGTTATCTCATGTCCCGAGCCACGCAATTCTTCAATAACGCGCTCATTGAGTGGATAACCTCCGTGGTCTGCCCCGATCGCAATTCGCATTGATTAGATTAGAGCCCGGGCATGCTGCAAAACATTTTCCACGTTGAAGCCCAACTCGCGCATGGCTACTTCTCCGGGTGCTGACGCGCCAAAGCGATCGAGACAAATCACATCGCCTTTTGGACCAACATAACGATCCCAACCTTGTCGCACGCCGGCTTCGATCGCCAGTCGAGCAGTCACTGCCGGCGGCAAGACTTCGTCGCGATATGCTTGCGATTGCTCTTCAAATAATTCCGTGCATGGCATGGATACTACTCGAGTGGCGACACCTTCGCCTTGCAGTTTCTCGCGGGCCTCGAGTGCCAGGGAGACTTCCGAACCGGTGGCGATCAGGATCAGCTGCGGGCTTTGGAGCTTGGACTCTGAACTCTGGACGTCGCCGGCCTCGGCAAGTACATACCCACCCTGCCGCGTTCCTTCCGCTTTTGCAAAGCGCGCCCGGTCGATTATTCCAACCTTTTGACGTGTCAACGCCAACGCCGTCGGCGCGTTACGTCGCAGAATCGCAAGGCGCCAGGCCTCAGCGACCTCCCCCGGATCGGCAGGACGAATCACGAATAGATGCGGAATTGCACGCAACGCCGCCAGGTGTTCAATCGGTTGATGTGTTGGTCCATCTTCGCCGAGACCGATGGAATCGTGCGTGAAAACATAAATCACCTGCACTTCGGAAAGCGCTGCGAGGCGAATCGCAGGGCGCATGTAGTCCGAAAAGGTCAAGAACGTGCCGCCATACGGAATTAAGCCGCCGTTCAAGGAAATCCCCGTTAGCGTCGAGCCCATTGCATGCTCGCGCACGCCGAAATGCAGAATACGGCCGTCGTATTGGCCTGCTTCAAAACTACCACCGTCCTTGATGTCGGTATTATTGGAAACGCCCAGGTCGGCTGAACCGCCAATCAACATCGGCAAGTGCGGCGCGAGCGCGTTGATTACTTCCCCACTCGCAACGCGCGTGGCCATGGGCTTAGCGTCTTTGAAATCGGGCAAGTGCTTTTCCCAGTCCGCGGGCAGTTCGCCCTTCATCGTGGCGGTCCAAATCTCACCAAGGTCCGTGTGTTCCTGCACAAAACTGTCCACCAGTGAGCGCCAGCTGGCTTCCTGCTTTGCGCCGCGTTCAACCGCTTCACGAAAATGCGCAAGAGCTTCGTCGGGTACGTAAAACTGTTTGTCTTCAGGCCAACCAAGGTGGCGTTTGGTTTCTCGTACCGCGTCTTCTCCGGGCGCGTCGCTGTGCGCTTTGCGCGTACCCGCGGTCGGCATGCCGTAACCGATAGTCGTTTTCACCGAAATCAATGACGGTTTGTTTACTGACTGGGCATCGCGAATCGCCTGCTCGATCGCGGCAAGATCGTTGCCATCTTCAACGGTTGACGTGTGCCAGCCGTAAGCATCAAAGCGTTTCGGCACGTCTTCACTGAAAGCCAGATCAGTAAACCCTTCAATGGTCACATGGTTGTCGTCGTAAAGATAGATTAGGTTGCCGAGTCTGAGGTGGCCGGCAAGTGACGCCGCTTCCGAAGCCACGCCTTCCATCAGATCCCCATCGGAAACGATCGCGTAAACATAATGATCGATAAGTGAAAACTTTTCTTTGTTGAACTTGGCAGCGAGGTGCGCCGCGCCCATCGCCATGCCGACACCGTTTGCAAAACCCTGTCCCAATGGGCCAGTAGTGATTTCGACTCCGGGCGTCAGGCCGTATTCAGGATGGCCGGGAGTTTTCGATCCGAACTGGCGAAAGTTTTTGATCTCAGCCAATGACAGGTCGTAACCAGTCAGGTACAACAGCGAATAAAGCAGCATTGACCCGTGCCCTGCTGACAGCAAAAACCGGTCGCGGTTTTCCCACTTCGGATTCCTGGGGTTGTGTCGCAGGAAACGAGTCCACAGCACATACGCCATTGGCGCCGCACCTAACGGCAAACCGGGATGGCCGGAATTCGCTTTTTGCACCGCATCGAGCGAAAGCGCGCGAATGGTGTTAATGCATAGTTGGTCGAGTTCGGGTGTCGGTGGGTTGTTTTCCTTTTGCACTGTCGCGCTCATTTCACCATCCTGCGTTCTAAGTTTTTGCGAACACTCGGTCGTACAGTTGCTGTTGGCGTTTGAGACCTTTCCGATATCGCTCGTGACACGACATGTCGGGCTCAAACGTAGTTGCTACGGAAACTGGAAAGTCGCTGATGTTGTCTATTTTGCCCGCCGCTTCCAGCGCAAGCAAGGCGGCGCCGCGCGTTGACGCTTCGGTGCGCTCCGACAGCACCAATGGTCGTCCCAGCACATCGGCAACGATCTGCGTCCAGGTTGGCGAAGAGCGCAATGCCTGACCGGACGCCACCAGTCTTGCGCCAGGCGCAAAACGATCGAGGTCGGTGGCTACTAAAGCGAAACGGTACGCCACAGCTTCCATCGCGGCGCGCAAAACTTGAATGGGTCGTGTGGTGAGAGTCATACCAAAAACTCCGCCACGTGCGTTTGGATTCCAACCCGGACTTCGTTCGCCCATCCAGAAGGGCAAGACCGTTAAGCCATGACTGTCAGGCTGCAAACACGCTAACTCATCTTCAATCGTCTGCGAATCATCGCCGTAAAGTAACGAGTCTCTAATCAAGTTGTACAAACCGCCACCGTCTGACAAGGCGCCGCCGAGCACCACTCGATTGCGGTCCGCTCGGTAGCACCACAGCGCTTGGGGAATTTCCTGCGGCGGTACGTCTTCCATCATTACGCGCATCGCTCCCGAGGTACCGATCATCAAGGCGACGCTCTCGGTTGTTACACACCCTTCGCCGATATTGTTTGCAGCTCCGTCAGCGATTGCGGGAAACAAACGCGCCTCGCTCAACTGCGGCCAGCGCGCGGCGTAGTTGTTATTCAACTTCTGAAAGGTTTGGGTGGAACCAGCAATTGTCGGGAGCGTTCCGACCGAGACATCGAGTGCGCGCAACAATTCCCTGTCCCATTCGCAAGTTCGTTGATCCAGCAACCCCGTACCCGAAGCCATCGATACACTGGCTGCAGCTTCACCGAAAAACTTGAGCGCGAGGTATTCCGCGAAGGAAAGCCAGCGCGTCGTGCGCCGCCACGTGTCCGGCTCGTCCGTTTTCAACCGTAACAATTTGGCGGGCCAGTAACTTGGGTGAAAGCGGCAGCCGGTGCGCTGGTGAAGGCGCGCTTCGTCCAGAGTTGTTCTGAGAACTTCTGTCGCGTATGCAGCGCGGGTGTCTGACCACCCCAGCACCGGCGTCGTGGGGCGTTCGGCATCGTCGATGCCCAACAGGCTATGCCAAAAACACGCCAGCGAAATTAACTCGATCCGCAGGATTGGTTGATACAGTTTGGCGAACAACGCGTCGATGGTCTGCGCCACTTGTTCTAGCAATAAATCCGCGTCGATAAAGCCGCTGGCGCCAAGCGTCAAGGTGGGAAAGTTGATGCGGACGGCGGCATCGCTGATCTCGCCGCCTTGTTCATCGAACAACGTCGCGCGCACGCCGGATGTGCCTATGTCGAGACCAAGCAGCGCCGGCATTCTCGAGCCAGCCATTAGCGAAACAAGTTCCGTCGCCGGCTCGAACACTTCAACTTCGTCCAGGGTCTGGCTCATATGAGTGAACTGGAAACCATGAACCGGGAACTCTGATGATGCCCAAGGTCACAATCGTGAGTTAATCCCGCGATTCCGATCCGCTCGGCCAACATTAATCCGCGCCTGGAAATTTACTATTTACTATTTACGATTCACGATTTACGACGAGGATGTCACAAGCAATCTCTATAGTCTAGGCTGATGCCTACTGTTAGAATGCGCGCTGATGCAAGCCGAAACTCTTAACTGTCCCAACTGCGGTGCAGCGACGTCAACAGATGAACCGTTATGTCACTTCTGCGGTTCGCGGCTGGCAACTGTTGCCTGCCCTTCGTGCTTTGGCATGATCTTCGTTGGCAGTAAGCACTGTCCGCGTTGTGGCGCCGCGGCGGTGGTTCCGACCGCAACTTCTGCCGAAGAAAATTGTCCGCGCTGCAAGACGCGAATGAAATCAGTTGCGATCGGCTCAACCAATGTTAGCGAATGCGAGCAGTGCCTCGGCCTATGGCTAGATGTCGCGGCGTTTGAAAAGGTTTGCGCCGATCGCGAGCAACAAGCGGCGGTGCTGGGAAGCGCATCGCTTGCGCCCGGCGGCGCCGTGCATGAAACGAGTAAGGTGAATTACGTGCCCTGCCCGCAGTGTTCCCAGTTGATGAATAGAATCAATTTCGCACGTTGCTCAGGTGTGATCGTGGACATCTGCAAGGGCCACGGCACCTGGTTTGATCGCGACGAGTTGAGCCGCATCGTTGAATTCATTCGCGGCGGCGGACTGGAAGAATCACGCAACCGTGAAAAGGAAGACATTAAAGAGGAGCGACTGAAACTGCTCGAGGAGCAAAGAGCTGCGGCGCGCCGGTCGCTGCTCACCGGACGCGATGTTGATGATCATCGCATTCCGGCGATTGTGTCCACTAAGGGGTTGTTGAAATTCTTGTTGGACAATTAATCCACAGATTACGCTGATTACACAGATTTAAGATTAGAGCAGTCTTTCCACAGGTATCTTCGTTTTTTAGGCTTCGCACAAGGGTCGTAATGCCGCGGCGTGGGTCGACGAATACAGAACCGGGAGCTACTGGGTCTGAGGGCGCGCTAGTTTCAAGGGCACCGGAGCCGAGCGCTTACTTTGATTGCGCCCACCCGAAGATTGTTGGTGTCGTAAGTGCTACCCGGTCACTACCGTTCCCGGTTCTGAATTCATCGACCCACGACAAAGGTACTCTTACCACGCTCTCGCATTTCCACTGGCGAGGTAGCCCTGGTGCGATGCATCAGACATCAACTACTTCACAGTTCTCCTAACCAAACTAACAAAATCGGCGATGTCATCTTCCGTCGTGTCGAACGACGTCATGAACCTCACTTCCGATGTTGCCTCGTTCCAAACATAGAAGAAGTATTGTTTCTGAAGTTTGGCAATGTACTTCCTTGGTATCACGGCGAACACGCCGTTTGCTTCGACCTTTTGCGTGATCTTGATTTGCGGAATCTTTCCGAGTTCTGCAGCCAACGCCTGGGCCATGCGATTGGCATGGGCGGCATTCTCGCGCCAAAGGTTGCCGGACAGCAATGCCTCAAACTGCGCCGAAATGTAACGCATCTTTGAAGGCAGATGCGCGCCCTGCTTGCGCGTGTACTTGAAGTCTCGCGCCAGTGTTTTGTCGAAAAAGACTACCGCCTCGCCATACATCATTCCGTTTTTCGCGCCGCCAAAGGAAAGCACGTCCACACCAACATCTTTTGTTATCGCTTTTAGTTTGACCTTTAGACTCGCCGCCGCATTTGCGATACGGGCGCCGTCAACATGCAGCA
>DATAOU010000348.1:0-4689 GCA_036265575.1 Pyrinomonadaceae bacterium | reverse complement strand
GGTAAGGCTGAGCCCTACCGCACGGAACGCGGCAGAGCCGCCGGGCTAACTTTGGTGAGCTTCCGCGTTACTTCTTCGGTTTCGCTGCCTTGGAATTCGCATTCGCGTTCGCCGTATTCGCTGCGACTGTGAGCATGTTCTTGACGCCCGTCACACCGTCAACGGCTTTCGCTACCGCCTCGGCCCTGGCCTTCTGTTCAGCCGAAGCGACTGAGCCGCTAAGTGTCACGACTGCATTTGAAACGTCAACATTGATCGTTGAGTCGCGCAGATCGTCCGCGGCTGCCAAATCAAAACGGGTCTTGGTCCAAAGCCACCCATCGTTGATTCCCGTGCCAATGGTGCGACCTGAACCCTTTGCCTCTTTCGCGTAATCCTCTTTTTTCTTTTCGTATTCTTCGCGAGTCAGCCCGCGATTCGCGTTTGTGTTTGCGTTCGTATTTACATTCGCCACCGTGTTGGTATTAGCGTTCGCCCGCGTGTTTGCGTTGTCGTTGGCGGTTTGATTGCAGCCGGTAAACACACCCATAAGTGCGGTTGCAACTAAGAATCCTAAAAATTTGTATCTCATTTTTTGCGAAACCTCCTTCAGAAAACAGTTCGGAAAACATACGTCCGAACCAAAACCCGCCAGCGCCTACTTCAGATGAGCCGGCAAGCAGACTTAAATTGTTCAGGGGTTTGTTGAAACTAACGGGTCAGAAACTGGGGAGATCCAACGCCAAATTAACTACAGCAAGGTTTGGGCCATGACAGGAAAAGACGAAGGCGGACTGTTTGGAGTGCGGCGGCCGGGCGCCACTTTGGCCCATGACGGGCGGCGCTTCATAACAAGCAGCAAATTATCCGAGGCTCTGACCTCTTGTACTTTGGACCAAAGCGCCGCCAGGCCGGCGCACGCCAAATTTGATCCTTACCACTTCACCGTGCCTTCCTTGGTGGTATCAATTTCCGCCTCTAACGGCTGCGCTTCGCCGAACAGAAAACCTTTGATGTTGTCGAACAAAAAGTTTTGCGCGTCAGGATTGGTGAGGTCGAGGCCGTAGTGATTGATGATCTGTGTTTGCTTCTGTAACCAACCGGCCCAGCATGGCTGACAAATCTCGGCGCCTATGCGCTGGCCCAACTCATTAGGGAACGGAGAGAAACCGAGCGCAGGTCGTTTCTCGCCGCAGTGTTTGCATTTGATCGTTTCAGCCATACTTCGCTCTCCTGTCCATTTTGAAAAGCAAACTCTTAGTTAGCGGTCGTTCCCTGGCCTTCAGCTTGAGGCGTAACTAACCGCCGCAAACTAACAGTTTGCTTTACATAAACGAATTATAGCTTGTGATCACACAGGGCTGCTATTGGTGCGCGCCTGAATTCCGAATTCGCTAATCAAACGGTGCAGGTAGGAGCGGCTGATGCCGAGCCGTTTGGCGGCAGCGACTTTGTTGCCGTGTTCTGCCTCGAGCGCAGTAACGATCAGCTTGCGCTTCAACGCAGTGACGGCGCCTTCGAAAGTCTTATCACTGGAAACGCCGGGCGCGGGCTGTGTCTTTAACATTTTCTCGGGAAGAAACTCCAGGCCCAGTGTGGCGCCATGATCAAGCAGCACCAGGCGCTCCATCAAATTCTCCAGCTCGCGAACATTTCCCGGCCATTCATACTCATATAACGAATCAACCAATGCCGGATGTAACTGCGGCGTGGCGCGCCCATGTTTCTCAGCTGCTTTTGCAGCGAAGTGCGCGGCCAGTCCGGGAATGTCTTCGGCGCGCTCGCGTAGCGGCGGCAGCACCAACGGCACTACATTGAGCCGGTAAAAAAGATCGCGGCGAAAGTTTGAGGCCGCCACTTCGGTTTCCAGATCGCGATTGCTGGCCGCGATCAGGCGAATGTCGACCGTCAATGTCTTTGTGCCACCAACGCGTTCAAAAGACCGCTCCTGCAAAACGCGTAAGAGCTTGACCTGCACGCCCGGCGTTAACTCTACGATCTCATCGAGGAACAAAGTCCCGCCGTCGGCAAGTTCAAAGCGGCCCTGGTGTGAGTAATTGGCTGAGGTGAACGCGCCTTTCTCGTGACCAAACAATTCTGACTCAATCAGGGTCTCGGGCAAGGCCGCGCAACTAACACCTATGAATGGCCGGCGCGCACGTTGGCTTTCTTCATGGATAGCCCGCGCCAGCATTTCTTTACCTGTTCCGTTTTCACCGATGATCAGGACCGTGGCATTCGTATCTGCAACCGCGCGTGCCTGCTTCAAAGTTTTTTCCAACGCCTGACTTGAACCAATCAAGCGTCCAAAGCCCGTCGCCCCAACCAGCTCGTCGCGCAGACGTGTGTTTTCAAGTTCCAGCCGCCGCATGCGCACCGCCTGGTTGACGATGTGTACGACTTCCACTGCGTCGAGCGGCTTTTCAAAAAAACCATAAGCGCCGCGCCTGACCGCTTCCAGCGCCGCGCGTTTCGAGTTACTGGCGGTGATAACGACAACCTGCACCGGCGGATTTCGATCGCGCGCGGCCTCGATAATTGCCAGGCCTTCGGAAATGTCTTCGACATTAGGAGGTAGGTGCAGGTCGCTGAGGACCAGATCGATGTTCTCCTGTTGCAACAGCTTGACGGCTTCTTCGCGCGTCGCTGCTTCCAGCACGCGATAATCCGAATTTAGCGTCCAGTACAAGCCGCGGCGCACTGATTCATCGTCGTCGACGACCAGCAGAGTTTCTTTTACCCGGGATTCCTTGTTTTGATTGTCTTGGCCCATTGATACTTTCGCCCGCACGAACGCCCGCTAAGACCGTACAAACTAATTGGAAAAGCCTGGGCAACTGATGAGGCTGCGAGCGGGATTATTCACCGCGTTTACGATTGCGGGGATGGTAGCACGACCTTAAAAGTAGTACCAACACCTTGCTCTGACTCAACTTCGATCGTACCGCCGTTTGCACTAACTACTTCGCGGCAGGTATACAAACCGAGACCGACGCCTTTACGCTTTGTGGTCGAGAAGGGATGAAACAACCTCTCGGCAATAAAGCGTTCGCTCATGCCCTCGCCGCTGTCGCTGACGCCAAAGAAAGGTTTTCCCGCAGCAGTTTTACCGGCTGTAATGGCCAATTTTCCTCGCTTCTCTCCCATCGCTTCCAATCCGTTGATAATCAGGTTTTCCATGACTTTGTCTATGCGTTCCCCATCAACTAGCGCGAAGAGAGCTTCCGGAAGATCGACCACGATTTCGTGTTGGGTCCGAGCCGGCTCGGCCGTCATCGCAATCACTCGCTTCAGTATTGGCACAAGATCGACGGACCGTGGCCGCTTGTGCTCGCCGCTCAGAGTGTTCACTGGATTACTTAAGCGCGTCACCAGGGCTCGCAATTTATCGGTGGCCGCGGTCAGAGACTGCATTGCATCGACGCGGAACTCTTCTTTCTCGTAGTGCTTCTCCATGTTATTGACGATAAGCGACAAGGCCTCGATAGCGTTCTTAAGGTCGTGGGTGAGCACCGCTGAGAGTCGAACGAAAGATTGAAACTGGCGGCTCTCGGCTTCGCGCGCCACCTGTTCGCGCAACTGCTTAGTCACCAGACCAACGTTGTCGGCAAGCGGTCGCAAAGCATCACTCGAGAGCAACTCGATGCGATGGTCCAACTTGCCTTTGGCGATCTCGTCAACGCCGGCTGCAACCTGATCAATGCTTTTGGTGCGACGCAAGTAAAACTGGGTGAGTATAAGCGCGGCAGTTGAGCCCACCAGCAATGCCAGCAGCATGCCCAGCCAACCGTAGCGCCGTGCGTCACGCGAAGCCAGCGAATAATCACGCGCCACCGCGAGCGACAGTTTGTTTCCCATTAACGGCGCATAGGTCGCAAGCCATTGATCGTCATCCGCGGCCTTAAAGCTATTCGTACCCGAACGGCCCGCTACCATCTCCGCGCCAATACTGCGCAGGTAAGGCATTGATGACTGCACGTGTTGATGCTCAAGCGCAGCGTTGGTGTGGTAAACAATTTCATCCTGATCATCGACAACCAGCACGAGGGTCGAACGGCGGGAAGTGTTTTTGTTTTCTGCAATCGAAGATTCCAGTGGTCGCGCAGCGGAAGACATGACTGAATCCAGACGCAGATCTGCTACTAAAGCGCCGTGACTGTTTGCTGTTTCAGAAAGAGAAACCGGTGTCGCGCAACGCAAGGTTTTGCCTGCGGTCGCGGTCGAGACAATCGAACAAAGCACTTCCTCTTCTGAAGCGCTCCAGATAACCTCTTCAGGTTGCATTTGTTCGGCTAACAAATTGTGCGAGCGAAAAATCACGTCGCCGGTTTTGGTAGCCGGCTTTTCAGCGACAAAAATTTCTTGCCGGTTCGGCGCGAAGGCGGCAATTGCCCGGTAGGCATTCGGTCCACGAAGCAGCGAGGCGGTGGCGTTCATCGCTTCCTGCATTTGGCTATCTGCCGCGGAGAAAGTAGCGCTCCGATTACTGCTTTCTTTTCCTCGATTAGACGTAACTGCCATACGCATGCAAGCTTGCAGCGTATTACCGGCAGCCAAATTCTTAATTTCCTGTTTTCGCTCGCGCAGCATGGTTTCGAAGCTTTGGGTGGTGGCTGCGAGTTCGTGTTCCAACTCGTTGCGGACGAGCGTCTGACTTGATCTGATGGTCACTAATAGATTGACGCCGCTGAGAAGCAGTAGAGGTATTAC
>DATAOU010000347.1:0-7973 GCA_036265575.1 Pyrinomonadaceae bacterium | reverse complement strand
GACTTTTATTTGAACATGGGTCTGGCGACAGAAAACGTAGCGCGCAAATACAACGTTAGCCGCGAAGAGCAGGACGAGTTTGCGCTGCGTTCACATCAGCGCGCGGCAGCGGCGCTCGACGGCGACAAGTTCAAAGACGAGACGGTGCCGCTCACTGTTACTTTTGAAGAGTTAGATGAAAAAGGCCGCAAGCAAAAACGCGAGACTGTTTTCGATCGTGACGAAGGCGTCCGGCGAGACAGTTCAATCGAGGGCCTTGCAAAATTGAAACCGGCATTCAGCCTGAAGGGCACGATTACTGCCGGTAATGCATCGCAGATGTCCGACGGTGCGGCCGCTGCAATTGTTATGTCCGCTGAACGGGCGAACAGTTTAGGAGTGAAACCGCTCGCCCGCTTTGTCGCTTATGCGACTGCCGGGTGTCCACCCGAAGAGATGGGCATTGGACCAGTTTTCGCGATTCCCAAGGTCTTGAAGCTGGCCGGATTGACGCTCGATCAAATCGACGTGATCGAATTGAACGAAGCATTCGCCGCCCAGTCGCTCGCCGTGATCAAGACGCTCGGCCTGGATCCTGAGAAAGTAAATGTTAACGGCGGCGCTATCGCGTTGGGCCACCCGCTCGGTTGCACCGGTGCGAAACTAACTGCCAGCATTCTGCGCGAGCTTGAACGTCGCAACGGCCGTTATGGAATGGTGACAATGTGTGTCGGCGGCGGCATGGGCGCCGCGGGAATATTTGAAAGAATCTAAAGTTGTCAGTGGTCCGTGGTCCGTGGTCAGTTGTCAGTGGTTAGTGGTCCTTCCGTTCAGCGACTAAACGGACCCTGACAACGGACAACGGACCACTGACAACGGACCACTGTCGGCCCACCAACAACTGACTAAAAGGAGATCGATATGTCAGCCGTAGTTGAACAAAAACAGATCGTAAAAGGTGGAGCGTTCTTAATTGAGGAGCGCACACCGGACGAAATCTTCACGCCTGAAGACTTCACCGAAGAGCATCGCATGATTGCCGAGACCACGCGCCAGTTTATCGACAACGAGGTAAATCCGCGCGTTGACGAGCTTGAGCATCACGATTGGGCTCTGGCGCGCGAGTTGGTGAAGAAGGCAGCCGAGCTCGGCTTGATCAGCGCGAATATTCCCGAAGAATACGGCGGGCTTGGTTTGGATCAGACCAGTGGTGCGCTGGTCGGCGAGAACATTGGCCGCTGCGCTTCGTTTGCTACCACCCTTGGCGCGGAGAGCGGCATCGGTCTTATTCCAATCATTTACTTCGGCACCGAAGCGGCGAAGCAAAAATATTTGCCAAAGATTGCATCGGGCGAGTTGATCACGGCTTACGCCTTAACCGAAGCGGGCTCGGGTTCAGACGCGATGGCGGCAAAGGCGACGGCGCGGCTCAGCGATGACGGCACGCATTACATTCTCAACGGCGAAAAGATGTTCATCACTAACGGCGGCTTTGCCGACATCTTTATCGTGTTCGCGAAAGTCGATGGCGATAAGTTCACCGCGTTCATCGTTGAGAAGCAGGAGGGTGTTCAGCCTGGTGCGGAAGAACACAAGATGGGCATCAAGGGCTCGAGCACGACACCGCTGGTACTAACCGATGCGAGAGCACCGGTTGAAAACATGCTTGCCGAAGTGGGCAAAGGCGCGAAGATCGCATTCAACACGCTCAACATTGGCCGTTTCAAACTCGGCGCGATGTGCGTTGGCGGCATGAAGTTGATGATTCATGAAGCCGTGCGTTATGCCAACGAGCGCGAGCAGTTTGGCAAATCAATTTCTTCGTTTGGAGCGATCAAGTCAAAACTTGCCGAGATGGCGATTCGCACCTGGGTGGGTGAGGCGATGACCTACCGCACGCTGGGAATGATCGAGGACGCGATCACTGACCCGAACGATCCAAATGCGAAGATGAAGGCGATCGAGGAGTATTCGGCGGAGTGCTCGATTATCAAGGTGGCGCTGTCAGAGTACTGCGACTTCGTAGTTGACGAGATGGTCCAGATTTACGGGGGCTATGGCTATTCCGCACACTATCCGGCGGAACGCGCGTATCGAGACTCGCGCATCAACCGCATCTTTGAAGGCACAAACGAGATCAATCGCATGTTGATTCCCGGCCGGTTGATGAAAGCGGCCTTGAGCGGCAACCTGGCGTTGCTGCCGGCGGCCCAGGCGCTGATGGACGAAATATTGACGCCGCAGATGGCCAGTTTTGACGATGACGAGACGCTGCTTGCAGCCGAGCAGAAGCTGGCCCGGAACGCCAAAAAGGTGGCGCTCATGACCCTGGGAACGGCAGCGCAGAAATACATGATGAAGCTGGGCGAACAGCAGGAAATTCTGTTGGGCATTGCCGACATCATCATGGATGCGTACGCGATGGAGTCAGCAATTCTACGCGCGCAAAAGTTGGCGGCAGCGCAAGGTGAAGAGGCGGCGGCACGCTATATCGACATGACGCGCGTGTTTTGCAACGATGCGGTCGAACGAATTGAAGCGCGCGCCAAGAACACGCTGGCGGGCATGTCTGAAGGTGACGAGTTGCGCACGCTATTGGCGGAATTGCGTCGGTTCACCAAGCTGACGCCGATGAACACCATCACTGCGCGACAGCGTATTGCGGATGTGCTGATAACCGCGAACAAATGGGCGTACTAGGGATTGCTGATTGGCGATCCCTGGGCAGAATGCCTATTTGCAAGCTTTCTTTTAATAACCAAAAGGCGAAGGTAGAAGAGCGAGTATTGAAGATCTGAACGCGAAGGCGGATAAACTTCTAATCCGCAACTTCCGAGGAGGATCGTATGAAATACTCGCGGTTTGAAGAGCTGCCCGTTTGGAAAGATGCTATCGAATTAGCTGTCCGCGTATTCGAGCTAACCACGCGTCCTGCGTTTCGACGCTACCGCACTGTTCGTGATCAACTTGAACGAGCATCGATGTCAGTCTCAAACAATATTGCGGAAGGTTTTGAACGCGGAACCACTCAAGAAACTCTCACGTTTCTTTACATTTCTCGAGGTTCGGCGGGTGAGACTCGGTCCGCACTATGTCTTTGCGAGCGTTTGCCGGGCTTTATCGATTTGAGATCTGAGATCTCAGATCTCAAATCCAGAGCAGAAAGCATTTCGCGCCAATTAAGACGTTGGGCCGGCGCATTGCAAAACTCAGACATTCGAGGACAACGTTATCTGACTGACAAGACCAGGAGCAGAAGCAAAGAAGCGAAAGAGCGAGAA
Source organism: Pyrinomonadaceae bacterium (assembly GCA_036265575.1). Classification (GTDB taxonomy): domain Bacteria; phylum Acidobacteriota; class Blastocatellia; order Pyrinomonadales; family Pyrinomonadaceae; genus PSRF01. Next base: position 4,713 of record DATAOU010000347.1, on the reverse strand, counting down.
GAGTTTCTAAAAGAGCTCGAAGAAGTTCGAAACCGAAAATCCTGAATGAAAATCGTTCCCATCTCCCTCCCAACTCCTTTCTACATTGGCCCGGTCAATGTCTACCTGATCGCAGAAGATCCGATCACGCTGATCGACACCGGTCCCAAAACCAAAGAAGCCATCGAAGCGCTGCGCGAGGGTTTGCGCCAGGCGCGCATTCGCGTTTCGGATATTCGCCGCATCGTCCTGACCCATGCGCATGAGGACCACTGCGGACTCGCACGCTCATTGCGCGATGAAGCCAAGGACGCGCAAGTTCTGGTTCACGAATGGGAAACTGGTCATCGCCTGGGACGGCTCGAGCATGAAGCCCACCGCCACCTACTGGCGCGAGCAGGCGTACCGGACAGTGAGATTGAAGGCATGCGCAAAATGTATGAAGGCGTGCGCAAGTATGCGGACTCGTTTGCAGAGGACGAATATGGTCCATTGTGGGACGAATCAGAATTAGAGTTTGAAACCGGCGCGCTGCGAATCATTCACACCCCGGGTCACACACCCGGGTCGTGTTCGTTTCTCCGTGAAGCAGACCGCACCGTGATAGCCGGCGACTGCGTGCTGAAACGCATCACGCCTAACCCGATGCTATCGCCTGATCCGATCGATAATGCGAAACGTTTTCCCTCGTTAGCTGAATATCTGGTGAGCCTGGCGCGCTTGCGCAGCTTCGCGCCGACGCTGGTCCATGGCGGGCACGGCGCTCCGGTGCACGATTTCGAAGAATTGTTTACGCGCTACTTTCGAGCCATCCGCGAACGCCAGGCAGAAGTAATTAAGCTGGTGCCGAAAACTGGAGTTAGCGCCTGGGAAGTCTCCCGCTCACTGTTTCCGGAGACGGACGATGTGCATCGTTTCCTGGCCGTTTCCGAGGCCGTTGCGCATCTTGACTTGGCGCACTCAGAAGGAAAAATTGCGGTTGAGTTTGCCGGGGACAAGGAAGTCTACAGAAAGGCGTAAAACTTTAACCTGCAGATTACGAAGAGTTACGCAGAAAGAAAATGAACCGAAACGCTCGCCGCGAGTTCTTACAAACGGCGACCCGGATTGAACTTTCCGGCAGTTTTACTAAGACTAAATCCGTGATCGCCGTAATCTGCGGACACTCTTTTGGTGTACGTCTTTTTGGAACTCGACAGTCGTTCCAGCGTGAAAGCATCAAAATCTTTCCGGAGGATTCTCCTGTTATGACTCTTAGAAATGCTTTCAGTTTCATTTTCTCCCTGGTTTTGACGGCCGGCATTGTGCTGGCCCAACAAGTTGCGCCGGCGCCGCCCGCGGGCGAGCCCGCCCTGCCGATGCCGCCCGAGGGCCCGCAAAATTTCTCGTTCTTCATTTCCGGCGGCAGCTTCCTCGGTGTTTACACTGAAGACGTTAGCAAGGACAACATGAGCCGCTACAACCTGCGCGAGGTGCGTGGGGTTGGCATCACGCAAGTTGCCAAAGACAGCCCGGCGGAAAAAGCTGGTCTGCGAAAAGACGATGTGATTTTGCGGTTCGACGGCGAGAGCGTTACCAGCACCAGAAAATTAAGCCGGCTGGTTTCGGAAGTAGCGCCGGATCAAACAGTGCGGCTGACGATTAGCCGCGGCGGAGCGGAGCAGGAAGTTTCGGTCACCATCGGCAAACGCAATGAATCGATGAATGCCGGCCAAGGTTTTCGGACCTTGCCGGGAATACCGGATTTCCGCGGCCTGATCACTCCCGAGGGGCGGGGTGGAAATGTTTGGAAGTGGGAAACTCCCGGACAAGGCGGCGATGGGATGTTCTACTCGTTCGGCAACAACCGCCGCATCGGTGTGAGCACGATGGCATTGACCAAGCAGCTCGCTGACTATTTTGGGATCGCGGATGGACAGGGCGTGCTGGTGACCTCGGTTGTTGAAGATAGTCCGGCAGCTAAAGCAGGCATCAAGGCCGGCGACGTGATTACAGCAATCGACGGTGAGAAGGTTGACGGCGCCGGCGACGTCGCGCGAGGTATTAACAAAAAGAAGGAAGGCGACGTGACGCTGACAGTCGTCCGCAAGGGAAACCAACGAACGATTAATGTCACGCCGAACGTGGTCAAGCCAATGACACTGCCGGGCGCCACTCCGCAGTCAGCGCGCCGCATTGTTATTCCGCGTATTGAGTTGGGATCGTTTCCGCAGATGAATATCTCGCTGCCACGAATCGACTTGCCATCGATTCCGCAGATCAATGTGCAACTGCCAAAGCTGCCGAAGCTCCGCGTAATCCGAGGCCAGCAACCGATCTAAGGGCAAAGCGCGAAGGGCAAAGAGCAAGGGGCAAAGCGAACTGCTTTGCCCCTTATTCATGTCTATCGGTACGCGTTTCCCCTTACCTTTTTGCCCTTCGAGCTTTGCTCTTCGCTCTTTGCGCTTAGCGCGGCGGCGGCAGTTTGCTTTTGCCCTCCAGCGCTTCGCGATAGGCGCCACCCGTTATCTCGCCCATTTTGATCGCCTCGTCAAACTCCTTCGCTGCTTCTGCATTGTTCTCGAGAAATCCATAGATGCGACCCATGGCAACATGCGCGCGTGAGATGAGCGCGCGGTCGGTCTCAGGCGAAGCAGCTTCAATCGCAAGCCGGTAATTCGTCAACGCTGCTTTAAGGCGTTGCGCCTGCACTTCTTCGTCGGTGGCATCGGCGGCGGCCACGCTCGATGTTTGCGCCAGTGCGAAAAAGACGCGCGGCTCGCGCGAATAATCTTTCAGCAGCTCTTTTAAACGCGTCTCGGCGGCCGGGTAATTTTTCGCCTGCAGAATTTGTTCAATCTCGCCGAGTTGCTTCACCAGCGCAGCCGCCCTTGCCGCTTCCGCTTCGGTGTAAACAGGCGGGTCGTTGACAGCTGCTCTGGCCGAGAGCCGTGCCTGACGCGCAGCCAACGCCCGGGTTCGTGCGGCCGCAACTTCCGTCAGCCGGTTTGCTTCGCGGGCCGGGTCGAACAAAGTGATCATGTCAACCAGAAAATTGCTGATGTCGAAGCCGGAGCTTTCGATGTCTTTGAACTGCTCGGCGAAAAAAAACGCCAGCACAGCGCCGCGTTCATAATCATCAGCCAACCGCGCAATGGTTTCATCTTTGATTGCGGTAACTGTGGCGTCTGTCTCTTTCACGATTGCCTGACGCGCTTCATTATTTTTGGCCCCAGCGAGTTTGTTGCGAGCGTCCGCTGTGACTCTTTCAATTCTTCGCGCTTCGTCAAACCGGGCATCAGCGGCAGCGACGAGCGAACGTGAGACCGCTAGAAAAGTATCCGGACTAATAGTCGCTCCTGCTTTCTCACGTTCGGCGAGCACCTGCCTAATCTGCTCGCGTCGGTCGGCGATCTGGCGATTAAACTTCAGGACCAACGGATCGATCACGTATTGCAGATATCCGCGTCGCAGTTCCGAGGAGGTCGGATCCGTTCCGGCGGGCACGATGGCGTAGTAGTCGTCGGCAATCACGCGGAAATTGATCGCGCCGGGGGCTGCCATTAAATCGGGGACGACGAAGAAGTGGCGCTCGTGCTGCCGGATGGTAAAAGCCCGCTGGTCGCCCTTCTTCTTCCCGCCCGGCGCTTTTACCGCCACCTGCTCGCTCGCAACCGTAATCGGCCGCGTGTGCAGATAAGACAAAACTTCCTGGATCATGGTAGCGGTCGGTTGGCGCAGGCGATCACCTTCAGCTTGATAGGCACGGGTGTAAACCACCATTTTTTCGTCGAGGCCAGAGCGGCTATAAAACTCGCGCACGAGAGGCGCAAAGTCGAGCACCTCAAGCAAACTTCCCGGCAACTGTTCTGAACGTTCAGGCGCCTCCAGCAAAGGCGGTGGTCCAAGCGCCAACGCCAGTGAAACATACCGCGCGGCTTGATCAGCTGGGGTGGCCGGCGGCGCCAGCTTGTTGCGTTCATAAAATCGGCGCATTCGCGCGCGCAAGTCCGGGTCTAGATTGGCAATATCTTTTTGCAACTGTGCGCGAAAAACCGAAGGTTGAGAACCAGGGGGAGTTGCCTCAAAGCCGGCGGCTTCGAGCGCCGCCATCATGATGATCAATCTCGGCTCGACGTTGATAGTGACGCCGTACGTCGCCAAGTCGAACGACGTCGGTTGCCGCTGTGCGACGGGCACACGTTGACTGGGCTCTGGTGACGAAGATGTGACAGGCTTTTGCTGCGCCCAGGCAGACGCGCAAAAGACAAATATAAAGAAAACGGCCAGGACAAATTTTTTCATAAGGGCGCTAAAGCTCAGAACGGTTGAATTGTGTTGCTCTGGGAGATTCTAAAGATGCCAGGCGCGCGGGAAACAGATGCCAGCGACCATCATTTTAACAGTGGGTCGCGGTTTTCCTCGTCCGTTGGCGCGCTCGCAGCAGCGAAGATGTTACTGGATAAGCAATTGCCGAACAAACGACCGATAGGGCGGTGCTGCCAATGCAAAATGGCCAAACGATATACCAGCTTTCGTGAAATAACCTGGAGTAATAGTGGCCCGTCAACAAATGAGGTTCTTTCAGCAGCGCCAATCCCTGCTCGGGAATTCGCAGTGGCCGGCCCAGCAAAAAAGCTCCGATGGCGTAAGACGAAATGATGATGGGAACCAGGGTCAAGAACGGATTGTTGATAAAAGTCCCGGCATAGACGGCGATCTTGTTAAAGCGAAAGAGAAAAGCAACCAGTGTTG
>DATAOU010000346.1:0-26753 GCA_036265575.1 Pyrinomonadaceae bacterium | reverse complement strand
GCATTATCGGAACCATCTATTTCTTCGTTGTCGCAGGATTAATGATCCTGTTCTTTGCCGGAGCATTTCTCTTTCAACCACCCCGGTAGTCATGAGTGGCATTGCTACAGTCTGTGTTTGGTGCGGAGACACAGACTAAAGGTATGCTACTTTTTCGATCGCGGACCGTAGGGTTTCAATTGCCAGCGCAGCCGCGTGCTGCTTTCTTGCGGGCAAGCCACCGATTGAATCGACCAGTTGCTTTTTGGTTACCCCCAGTGCCTCTTCGGTAGTTTTTCCTTGAATCAATTCCGTTAACGCCGACCCGCAAACTAAAACCGGCGGACAGCCGTATGCCAGGAAGCGCGCGGCTGCAATCGTCCCTTCATTTAGTTTCAATGCCAAGCGCAAACGATCCCCACAAACCGGATTCGTTTCCTCGGCAACAACGTCGGGGTTTTCGAGTTCGCCGCCATTGCGCGGGTTCTCCAAATGATCTTTAAAGATTTGCGAGTAAGGCACGAGTTATTTGACTAAGGCAGGTTCACCGTTGCGCACTTTATTCAGTGGAGACAACCGGCGAAGTTTTTCGACCACGCGCGGCAGAACCTCGAGCACATAGTCAATATCAGCTTCAGTGTTGTCTTTGCCAAAACTGAATCGTATTGCGCCGCGAGCCAACTCGTCGTTGCGGCCTAAGGCAATGATTACTGGCGACGGCTCGAGCGTTCCTGACGAACAAGCAGAACCGGTTGACACGGCGATACCCTGAAGGTCCAGGCTTATCAATAATCCCTCGCCTTCAATGAAACGAAAAGAAATATTGGAAATGTGAGGCAGCCGTCGAACAGGATCGCCGTTGAATACGAGGTCAGCAATGCGATCGGTTACGCCCTGCTCGAAAAGATTTCGTAGCCGTTCGAGTTGCGCCACGCGTCGGTCCATCTCCTCACGTGCAAGTTTTGCGGCTTCTCCAAATGCAACGATGCTGGGAACGTCTTCAGTCCCGGCACGCCGTTCCCGCTCCTGATGACCGCCGAGATTCTGGGGCGCCAACCGGACACCGCGCCGAACGTAAAGCGCGCCGGTGCCTTTTGGCGCGTAGAGTTTATGCGCCGAGAGCGATAACAAGTCGCAGCCCAACGTTTCGACATCCAGTTGCATGCGGCCGGCTGCCTGGACGGCATCAGTGTGGAAAAAAATCTTCCGCGACGAGTTCTCTCGTTCACTTCGGATTAGCGCGCCAATTTCTGCAATCGGCTGAATCGTTCCGACTTCATTGTTCGCCAGCATGACCGAAACCAAAACCGTGTCCGGTCGCAACGCCGCACGTAAATCTTCAACCCGCACGATCCCATCGTCGTAAACGGGCAGACGAGTCACTTCCCAGCCGCGCTTTTCCAGAGTTTCGCAAACGCCTCGGACCGACGGATGCTCGATTGCGGAGGTGATTAAGTGCCGGCGATGTGGTTCGCCGTTTTCGCAAATCCCGCGTATCGCCAGGTTGTTTGCTTCCGTACCTCCGGAAGTGAAAACAATTTCGTTCGCGCGCCCGCCAATCAACGTGGCGACCTCTCGACGCGCACGATCGACTGCCGCCCGAGCCTCCTGCCCGAAGCCATGCACGCTCGAGGCGTTACCGAACTTCTCGGTCAGGTAGGGCAGCATGGCCGCGACCACGCGTGGGTCCGCCGGGGTCGTGGCGCTGTGATCTAAATAGACTTGGCGGTTTTCGGGCATTTTGCAGTTCAGGCGTCGCCAACCGTGGGCATAAATTCCGCATCTGAATGGCGGCTCATACTGGCTTGACGCGTTCGTTTTGAGTCTAGGCGCGCACAAAAGTGTGGTCAAGCACGGTAACCGCACTTGTTAGCCGTGAGCGCTAAACCAACCGCACGCCTTTATATTGTTAGTGGGCCATTGCGGTGGTAGCATTCGGTGCGCACGAGGTTGGCTCTCCCGAGACCCCTGCGGCGGCTGGCCGCCGTAAATCTTTGGAAGGAACAGCATCATGAAATATCTCAAGTTCTCGTTTCTGGCCCTGATTTCAGTAGGCCTAATTTCACTCGCGACGGTCGCGTCGAACGCCGGGACCGCGGCAGCCCAAACCCAATCAACCGCGCTGGAACGCGGTTATCGCACCGGCTATTCGGATGGCTACAACGCGGGCTACCGTGACGTGGCCGATCACGCAGCGCGCGATTATCAAAACAAGGCCGAGTACCAATCCGCAGACCGCACCTACAATCAGGCCTGGGGGACGCTGGAAGATTACAAGGACGGATACCAGCAGGGTTTTGAAGTGGGCTATTCGACCGGCTACGACCGCGGCAATTTCAATTCGTCAATTCCCACTGGTCTGACCCGGCGTGGCGCGGTTGATTCGTCGCCGGTGAACAACGTGCCGGATAGCACGACGGACAACACGCAAGTCACCGCGAACACATCGAGTTCCGTACCAGTAAATAATGGACCACTGTTTATTCCGCGCGATTCGGTATTGGTAATTGAGTTGGAGTCCAGCATTTCAAGCGACGTCAGCCAGCAAGGCGATCCGTTTCAGGCACGGGTTACCAGTCCAAATGAGTTTGCCGGCGCAGTCGTTGAGGGACGCATCACGCGCTTGAAGCGGGCAGGCAAAGTAAAAGGATCGGCGGAGCTGCAATTGTCTTTCGATTCAATCCGTATGGCCGACGGCCGCACCAGTCCACTGAGTGCTGCCGTAATCGAAATCGTCGATATGGGAAACAGCGAGAGCGGCACGGTGGATTCTGAAGGCGGTGTCAAAGGACGTGACAGCACCAAGGACGACGTCACCAAAGTGGGCGCCAGCGCCGGTGTTGGCGCGATCATCGGCGCAATTTTCGGCGGCGGTCACGGTGCGGCGATCGGTGCCGCAATTGGAGGCTCGATGGGAACGGCCGGCGTGCTAACCAGTCGTGGTAAGGACTTGCGTCTGGAGCGCGGCCAGCAACTTAAGATTCGCACAGGAAATGAAATCCGCATCCAGTGAAGAGCGCCGGGCGTAAAAAACTAAAAACGGCGGCGACAAAAAAGTCGCGGCAGACAAAAACGCGGAGGCTTGGTTCGAAAGGATCAAGTCTCCGCGTTATTAGTTCCCGGCTGGGACCTAAAGGCAAATCAAATCTGATTACACTCCTGACCGACTTCGGCAGCGCGGACTACTTCGTCGCCGCGATGAAAGGTGTAATCCTTTCTTATAATCCTGCAGCCCGAATTGTCGACATCACTCATGAGGTTTCCCCTCAGGACACTGAAGAGGCGGCGTTTACTCTTTTGGCGGCGCACAGCGCGTTCCCCAAAGGCACAATTCATGTTGCGGTTGTCGATCCTGGTGTTGGATCGGATCGGCGCGCGATTCTAGTCCAAGCGGCTGGACAATTCTTTGTCGGTCCCGACAATGGCATCTTCAGTTACATTTGCGACGAATCCAAACCTAAAGTCTTTCAGGTCACTAACTCGGTCTGGTTTCGGCAAGCCGTGAGCCATACCTTCCATGGCCGCGATGTATTCGCACCGCTCGCCAGTTGGCTTTCCCTTGGCGCAACTCCGAAAAGGATGGGCAAAGAAATAAGCGATTACGTCCGGCTGCCACCACTGCAGCCGGATACAAGTCAGAATGGCGTTATTACCGGGCGAGTCATTCACATCGACCACTTCGGCAACTGCGTTACCAACATCACGCAACAGGAATTTACCGAGCTGGTCAAAGACGGATTCCGCCTGACAATCAACGACCAACATGTTGACACCTTGCGCAGTTTCTTTGCTGAAGAGACGCGCGAAAACGAACCGTTTTGCATTTGGGGAAGCGCAGGGTTTTTGGAAATTGCGGCAAAGAATCGATCGGCCGCCAAATTGCTAAATGTTAAAAGAGGCGAAGCAGTGGTTGTAACAAGAGAGTCTTAGTCGTGTCTGTGGACGCCCAGACAAGATTTCAATCAAGACACCATCGAAACTAAGCGTCGCTTGTCACCCATCGCTCTCCTTTGTTATCTTCGGGCACCGAAAAAATTTATGACTACAAAAGCAAATGCGCCGGCCGGTACTTCCGCAGCGGGACTCAGAGGAGTTGCCGCTGCGACTTCTTCAATCTCCGACGTTAACGGCGAAAAAGGCGAACTGATCTATCAGGGCTACAACATTCACGACCTCGCCGAACATTCGACGTTCGAAGAAGTCGTATTTCTTCTCTGGAACAAGCGACTGCCGGCTGCTGCTGAACTGGCTGAACTCGAGCGGTCTATCCGTGCGGCGTATGAAGTGCCCGGCGAAGTTATTGAGTTAATTAAGCAGTTTCCGCGCGAAGCTGATCCGATTGACGTATTGCGGACCGCGGTTTCAGCCCTCGAGTTTTACGATCGCGACGCGCGAAACATCTCACGCGACGCAAGTGTCAAAACTGCAATCAAACTAACCGCACAGTTTCCTACGCTGGTGGCGGCCGCCGATCGCATCCGCCGCGGCCTCGAGCCAGTGCCGCCTGATGCGAGCCTAAACATTGCTGCGAACTTTCTTTACCAGTTGAAAGGTGAAAAGCCTTCCGAGCGTGACGCGCGAATCTTTGACGTTTGCTTGATATTGCATGCCGACCACGAACTGAACGCGTCAACTTTTACGGCGAGGGTAGTGGCCGGCACGCTGGCAGATATGTACGCGTCGGTGACCGCGGCTATCGGCGCATTGTCCGGGCCATTGCACGGCGGCGCCAACACCAACGTCATGAAAACGCTACTTGAAATTGGCGCGGTGGAAAATGCTGAGCCTTATATCAAGAAGGCGCTGGCGGAAAAACGAAAGATCATGGGCTTTGGCCACGCCGTTTATAAAACTGAAGATCCGCGTGCTACACATTTGCGAAAGTTCTCGCAGGAAATGGGAGAAGCCGCGGGGGATTCGAAGTGGTACGAAATGTCGCGCAAGGTTGAGGAAGTGATCATGCGCGAAAAGGGACTCTTCCCGAACGTGGATTTCTACTCTGCTTCCACTTATTACATGATGGGAATTCCGCTGGACCTCTACACGCCTATCTTCGCTGTCAGCCGCATTAGCGGTTGGACCGGGCACATCCTGGAACAATACGCGGACAATAAACTGATCCGCCCGCGCGCTGAATACATCGGCGAACGCGATCTTCGCTATGTACCGATGGCTGAACGATAAGTCTTCGCCCCAGCGGGGCGAGATGTTTATAGCCTTGCGATTCTTCTTTATGTCTTAGCTCCGTAGGAGCGCAACGGCTGTTGCCTCACGCGACACTTTGTGAAAACGGGTTTCGCTCCTACGGAGCGAAGATATTCTTTGTGAGCTTGTTGCTATAAACGTCTCGCTCCGCTCGAGCGAAACCAGTGCTGCTTCTTCAAGTTGATACACCGTTTCTTCGATCAATCTCTCGGTTATTCTCAACCGTCCCCTTCACGGACTAAATCAAATTGTTTATGGACGAACCCAGCGATGAATCGCTGGGCTACTTTCAAGCGTCCGCGAGGCGGACTAAACAAACAAATGATTAAGGGATATTCAGACAAATGACTGAAGCAATGTCTTGGATAAGAATAGGGAACTTAGGCCAACTATTGCGCCGTAACCGAAGCGTTCTTCGCTTCTTTCTCTCGCGTCTCAGTCATGTAGTAACCTCGCCGCGCGCTTACTTCCAGCTTCCTTGTCTTACCTTTCGCATCTTTCGCTTTGACCCGTACTTCCAGGCTATGCAACCGGCCATCGTCCTTTTCGTTTTCTTGAAGTGTGAAGCCCAGGCTGTAGCGCGCGGTCAAGTTTCCAATAATCCTGCTTAAACCAGTGGCGTAATCTTTGGTGCGGCTCACCTTCACGGCCTCGCCGCCGGATTGTTGGGCCAGGCGCTTTGCCGCGCCATAGACACTCATACCCAGCATGCCCGCAATCGGTTTACCAATCGGCATCAGGAATTTGAAAAGCGTTCTCATCTCGACAGTCAGCGAGCTAAAAATCACATTTGAACGCAGCACTAGTTGCTCGGTCGCATCGCGGTCTTCAAAGAATATCGGCGTGATACCGTCAGACACCCACACAATCGCCGCCTGTGAGTCGGGCCGTTCACTTTGAATTTTCTTGGTCGTGTCTTTAACCGCGGCGGCCATGTCATAAATATCGCCGAGCTCGACCGTCACTTTACCGCTTTTGTTGACGCGCTTCACATCGACTAAGCCATTCTTTCGCGTCTTGCGGACTACTGTTGAGCCATTCTTGCCTTTGACGATTTCCGTCTCGACTACGTCGTCGTCGGTCTTTGCGGGCCCAGCGTTGCGAGCTGCGGCATCAGCTTTTGGTTCTGAGGGACTGGAGGAGTTCGCTGTCGAAGCGGATCCGATGTTTAAACTGTCGCTAGAATTTGGCTTATTAGCTGGAGTGTCTTTTTTTGCGCGCGCTTCCGCGGAGTCTGGATGAGCGATAAATTCAGGCGCGCGTGAAAGTGCGGCGACAAGTTGCGCAGGGTCATGGGTAAAACCGGCGAGCCAGACGCGCTGTTCGTCTTCACCGATATTCATTGCCAGCACGGCTACTTCATCCTGAGGCGAAAGCTTCGCCAACTCATCAGCCATCGTCTTGAGGACCTCAGGCCTTCGCAGAAATCGTCCGGCGCCGTCTTCGCGTAAATCGAGAATCAAGACGAGCGCAAGCGGCTTGCGCGCCTGACCTTCGCGTGTGAAATATGAGATTGCGCGTGGGTTGTTCTCATCGAGAACCTCAAAATTCTCCGGCTTCAGATCCGAGATCGGAACTCCGGTGCGCTTGTCCTTAACCAGCGCGTCCAGAAAAACTACGCGCGTATCCACGCGGATCGTCTCGGCGACATCTTGAGCCAGCGCCGCTCCACTGCCGCAAAGGAGCGCGAGCAACAGGCCCAGGAACGTGATAGGGGCGCGATGTAAGGGATAAGACTTTGTGGGGTACATGTTTTCCTCAGTAGTCAGTAGTAGTAGCGTCGTCGGTAATTGCTTTGCCAATGTCGTTGGGATTTTGCAGCAGCAGCGCCAGCGTTTCCGGCGAAACGTCGACTTGCACGACGGAACCTTCGTGCTTGTCTATGTTCACGACCAGCAGGTTGAATTTGGGACCAGCTTCGCGCAGGAACACGTAGGTCTGCTGCTCGTCATTGGGGGCCAGCACTTGAACAAATGGCAACCATTCAGGCAGCAACGCGGATTTCAAATTTTTTCTAAAATCGCTCGCGCCCGCGATTGAAACAAAATCCTGGTCTTCAAAATAAGCGACCTTGACGCTGCCGGCTTCTGCCAGTCTTCGTTTTTGGCCCCCGGCAAGCCGTGCAGCAGCCTTGGCCGTTTTCATTCCGGCGCGGGCCAGGAAGGGAAGTCCCTTGTGCTTGACGTGATAGTGCTGTTCGATCACTTTAACGACTGCGTCGAAAGCGTCGGTTCGAGCGCTTGCCGTGCCTGCGAGAGCAGTACAAACCAGCGCGCCGCAAATCAAAGTTGCGAAAATTGAGTTCTTCATGACGTCCCACTCAGTTCTTGCGCTTGGTTTTTGACGATTCAATTTCGAGCTCGGGAATGCCGAACTGGCCTTCGAGTTTCGTCAGCTTTTCCAGATCGACAGGCCCAATCACATTGACAACGGTCAGCTCCTTCGGTTCGGAAGCAAGCACGGCCAGGCCGCCGATTTGGCTGCCATTGATCATTAGATAGACTTCGACGTTGCCTTCTTTTCTGCTGCTTACATTTACGATTCTGCTCCAGCCGGGGCCGCGGAGTTGCGACCGTATCGATTCCAGGTCGGCCAACGAATACTCGTTTTCTTTTTCAAATTCGAAACTCCTGACGTAGATCCCTTTGAGCCCGTTGACCACTTCCTTGACACTTGCTTCATCGGGATTTTTGGTGGAGAGAAACTTCGCGGTCAGCTGAATCAGTCGTTCGTCGATGTTCACATCAACCGTGCTGCTGGCCTTGGCCGTCAAATAATCGAGCTGGCTAGTTTGCACGCGCGTGTCCTGCGCCATCGCAGTTATTGCGCTGCCGAAAACGACGGCGGCAAAGAGCGAAGCGATCTTCAGGTTTGTATGACTAAGTAATTTCATGTTGTTCCGTTCATCCTATTTTGTGTTGGTTATGTATTTGGTTTGCGGTAGTCGTACCCAGCGTTTGTCTTTGTGCGACTGTTAGCTTGGCACTGACCACTCGGAGTGCAAGCATCAATTGTTGTTTTGCTGCCAGCGCTTCGGCTACTTCATTTGCTGTGGGCTGAGGCGCCGCACGCCTTGCGAGTCGCGGAGTAACCGATCTATGGGTTGCCGCTACATGACGCCGGGCGGTGCTGTTCGAACTGAACGCAGGCGCCAGGTCTTCGCTTGAGTGCCCGGTGTTTGCGGCCGTCTCTTGATTCAAGTTTTGAACGGTTGGAAGGACTTTGGCGGTGTTGACGGCCTGATGTCCGACAGAACCTTGCCGGCCGCGCCATAGGCCAGCGCCGAGCAATAGCATCGCGATGGTCGCCGCGATTGCGAGCGTGCGAAGAGCCCAGGAACTGCGCGCCTTACCTACGCCCGCTGGTATTTCAAGTTGCTGCGGCTGATACTTCAGCTCGCTCAGCACTTGCTCCAACTCTTTAATTTCTTCGTCGGTATGCCCGGTTCTGTCCCACAAATATTCTTCGTTCATAAGCCCTCCTTGAACCCAAGCTTTGCACGCAAAAGCTTCATTCCGCGATGGAGGTTCACGCGGACAGAAGATGGAGTTAGGCCGGTGCGCAGCGCGATCTCGGGACCAGTCATCCCTTCGACCAGTCGCAGCACCAACGTTTCGCTGTATGTCTCCGGAAGCGAGCGAATAATTTCCAAAATTTCCGCGGCCCTTGTTTCGCCCGGTGCGCTGGGCGCAATTTCTTCCGTCACTTCCACCGTCTCGTGCGACTGGCGATGAAAATCCATGGCTCGATTGCGAGCTATCATCGCGATCCAGGGACCGAAGGCGTTGGCATCACGCAATGTGTGTAGTTTCTTGAGCGCATGAAGAAATATTTCCTGAACCATATCTTCCACTTCGCTGCGTGGCATTCGCGCCAAAAGAATCCCATGAACAAGCGGCGCATAGAGGCTGTAAAGCCTACCGTAGACATCGCGGTCGCCCGCGAGGACCGCCTGCACCAATCGAGCGTCAGAGCTCTCGGGATTGGAAGGCGTAACCGTGGGGTTCATATGAAGCAGGTCCGCGGTGGCTTCAAGTTCATACATTACGGAGTCTCATCTTCATGTTGGAACCTGCGTCAGGAGCCCTGGCGCTGATAAGACGGGAGAGCAGGCCGGAGTGTTAACAGACTATTTTTCGCGGGCGTCTAAGTGTCTTGCGGGGAGAATTCAACTCAGGCTGCAATTGTAATACGAGGTTTGGCGGTCACAGGGTTCTCGGTTGAGGTCAATTTTCTCATCTCCGCCGTTGCTGACACCAGGCGCATCCGCCAGATGAAGACTGTGGAAACGATCAAGGCAATCGTGCAGGCGACGCCGCCTTCGATGCCATAGCTGCCGCCGGTCAGCCACGCCGGACCAAAATCAGTTGCATGTAATAAAGGATGCGGCGCGATCGTGGTGATGCCGCTCACGGGCAGGCCAAACAGCGATCCCAGCGCCCAATTCCAGGCCCAATGAACTCCCAGCGGCAGCCACAAACTGCGGGTACGCAAATACGCAACTGCCAACCAAACGCCAGCCAACGCTGTGTTGAGGAAAGTAAAACCTTTTACGACGTTAGGGTTCTGCAAATGCACCGCAGCGAAGGGAACTGAAGTCAGCAACACCGCCAACCATGCCAAATTCGCTCGCGTCAAAGTCTGCAACGGGTAGCCGCGGAACAACGCCTCTTCCGCTACCGCTGCGAAAATGAAAAGGACTGCCGACAGCAACAGAGTTTGGATAACCTGCAATAACATCGCTCGTGGCGAAGCGGTGAATCGTAATCCGCCTCCTGCAGCCGCAATTGCAGTCGCAAGCGCGAGTGATACGACGCCAACCAATGAACCGACGATGAAATCGCGCCACCAGCCTGCATGCCGCGTCAAACCAAATGCCCGCCACGGCAAACCTTCCAACCAGCGATTGCAGATATAGCTTGCGAGTAATGCCGCCGCGAACAGTATCAGTCGAAATACCAGGTCCTCACTAAATCCGCCGATGTTGCGGCCGGGAGCGAGTAATAATCCGATCGCATATCCAACTCTTACCAGCGTGCTTAGCAAAAAGAGCAAAGCGACATAGACAAGAACGAAGATCAGTACTCGCCAACCACTACGCAGTCGGCCAACTGGATTTATGAAAATGTTTTGTGCGTTCATTGCTGAAGAGATAGGAAAGTTTGTAAGAGCGCGCTGATTCTAGACGAAGCTCGGCAAATGTTCACGTGGAATACTAAAGGACTCCTAAGTCTTCAAATGAAAGATGAGAAATGGCAAATGATAAATGGTAAATCTGTTCGTCTCTTGGCCGTGGATTTCTACTCATCGGAACAAGAATGCCTGTCCTACGGCCGTATGCTAAACTTTGGGCCAATTCCCGCATGAATAATCAGTACGAAAACACCGAACCTCTAAAGGACGCCAAACTAAAACGACGGCGGAGAATTGCATTGTGGGCGTTGGGCACAATGGTGTTGGTATTGCTGGCAATTATTATTTCTCAGCAGTTGTGGTTATGGACCATCATTCCGCCAGACACCGCCGCTGACACAGTACTGCTTTATGCGCTTTCCACCCTCAACTTTGTCGCTTTTGTAGTTTTCTCGTTCATCTTCGTGCGCAACCTGCTGAAGTTGCGACGCGAGCGCCACGAGCGTCAACTTGGTTCCAAGATAAAGACTCGTCTGTTGGTTTACTTCATTGCGATCAGCTTTCTTCCGATCATTGCGATGGCGTCGTTCTCCTATCTATTTCTGAATCGCTCACTCGAGAAGTGGTTCGGAAGTTTGCCCGAGCGCGTAGTTACTGAAGCTCAGGAGGTGCAGCGTGAAGCCGCTGATGCGCAGACGCGGAGCTTGCGCGACACAGCGTCGCTGCTCGCCGTAGTTATGAACGCGCAAACGGACGCTGAAAGAAAGCAAACGCTTGAGAGCATGGTAGCTAACGGACAATTGGCGGCCGTGGAGATCGTTGATCCCAATGGCCAGGTGCTGGCGCGGAGCACGAGAACGTTAACGCCTTCTGAGGATTTGGAACTGGACCAGCTTCTGTCCCAGGCCCGCTCGTTAAAACCTGATGACGATAGTCTTGCTGATGGTAAAGACTTTGATGCGGTTAGCATTCAGCTTGCCGGGGGGGACCAGTTGATTGTGGTGCCCGAGCGACGTGCCGCTAGTGATTTGAATGCTCGAATCACCGGTTCGCGAAGCGAGTATCGCAAACTGGTCGAGCGGCAACGCAGAGTGCGCCTGCTTGGTCTGTCGACGCTGGGTCTGATGACGTTGATGTTGTTATTTGTCTCCAGTTGGGTGGCTATCTACCTCGCGCGCGGCATCGCGACACCGATTAAGGCGCTTGCTGAAGCATCTGATGAAATCGCTCGCGGCAACCTCAGTCACCGCGTAAATACGATCGCTGAAGACGAGTTGGCGCTGCTGGCAGACTCGTTTAATCAGATGACGTCACAGCTTGAGGACAATCGCTCGCGAATTGAAGCCGGCTCGGCGGCTTTGCGTGAAAAGAATCTGACGCTGGAAGAACGCCGGGACTACATTGAAACTGTGCTTGAATCGCTTTCAACCGGAGTAGTTTCCCTTGATGAGAACGATCGCGTAACCACGATCAATGCGGCAGCTACTCGTATGTTGAGCCTGCAAACGCCGGTCGACGGCGAGCGGCGCCTCGAGAAACTTATTGCACTTGAAAACTGGCGCGTGATGGATCGATTGGTGCGACGCGCGCGACGCACCGGACAAGCCAGCGAGCAGGCACAGCTGGCAGGCGCTGCTAACGGACAGATACTTCCGGTCGCCCTGACGGCCACGGCATTGCGAGCGGTCAGCGCAGAAAAGCGCGGCGTGGTGCTGGTCGTCGAGGATTTGTCGGAATTGCTCGCCGCTCAACAAGCCGCCGCCTGGAGCGAAGTCGCTCGGCGCATGGCCCACGAGATCAAGAACCCTTTAACGCCGATCCAACTTTCGGCTGAGCGCATAGCAAAGAGCTACCGGCGCAGCAATGAGCAAAATGGATCGCAAAACGGATCGAGCACGAACGGAGGTCGCGCCGCGGAAGAAAAACACGTGGCCGAAGTTATCGATGAATGCACTGAAACGATTACTCGTGAAGTTGCCGGGCTGAAAGCGATGGTGGACGAGTTCTCGCATTTCGCGCGCCTACCGCTGGCTCGGCCGGAATTGGCTGATTTAAATGAAGTCGCGCGACAGGCAGTTTCGCTTTACGATGAGCGGCTTGATGGCGTGACGATGGTGACTGTACTTGAGGAACAGCTTCCGGTGGCGATGCTGGACCGGGAGCAGTTGCGGCGAGTCTTTGTAAACCTGATTGACAACGCAATCAGCGCGCTCGCTAACGTGGATGGCGAAAAGCGCATTACGATCACGACACGTTTTGACGAACAACGGAGTATGTTGACCGCCGAAGTTACAGATACTGGCCACGGGATTCGCCCGGCCGACTTTCAAAAATTGTTTCAGCCGTACTTTTCTACACGCGGTGGCGGAACGGGACTGGGGTTGGCGATCGTGCAACGAATAATTCTGGAGCACGGCGGGCGCATTCGCGCTGAAGCCAACTACCCGCGCGGTGCGCGCTTTGTTATTGAACTTCCGACGGTTGCTGGCTGAAAGCAGACGGCAGG
Source organism: Pyrinomonadaceae bacterium (assembly GCA_036265575.1). Lineage (GTDB taxonomy): Bacteria > Acidobacteriota > Blastocatellia > Pyrinomonadales > Pyrinomonadaceae > PSRF01. Next base: position 13,930 of record DATAOU010000346.1, on the reverse strand, counting down.
AGCAGGAGCAGACGGCAGGAAAGAACAAGGAAACAAACCAAAGCCCAAGACCAAAGACCGAAGACCAAGAGAACCGATTCCAGATTCCAGATTCCAGATTCCAGATTTCAGATTCCAAAACACTGACAACGAACAACGAACAACTGACAACGAACAACGAACAACGAACAACGAACAACTGACAACGAACAACGAACAACTGACAACGAACAATTGACAACGGACCACTGACAACCAACCAACAATGCATTCAATCCTAATTGTTGACGACGAACCCGGCATTCGCGACACCTTGCGTGGCGTGATGGAGGATGAAGGGTTTGCCGTCGAGGCGGTCGCGAGCGGCGAGGAGTGTCTCAGCGCGCTCGAAAAGCGCGCGTACAGTTGCGTGTTGCTCGACGTCTGGTTGCCGGGAATTGATGGATTGGAAACGCTGCGGCGATTGCGCGAAGCCGGCTCGGATGCGGCCGTCGTGATCATTTCTGGTCATGGCAACGTGGAAACGGCGGTCAAGGCCACCAAGCTCGGCGCGTTTGATTTCATCGAAAAGCCGCTATCCCTGGAAAAGACCTTGCTGACGGTGCGCAACGCTCTCAAGCAGCAGCGCCTGGAACTGATGAATGCGGAGCTGTCAGCCGAACTGGCCCACGATTACAAAATGGTGGGCGACTCCGTCGCGATGCGGGCTCTGCGCAAACAGATTGCGGTTGTCGCCCCCACTGATGGCCGGGTTTTGATTTACGGCGAATCAGGCACCGGCAAGGAATTGGTGGCGCGCGCGATTCATGCCAAGTCGCGTCGGGCAAGCGAGCCTTTTATCGAAGTCAACTCCGCCGCGATACCGGAAGAGTTAATCGAGTCTGAATTGTTTGGCCATGTAAAGGGCGCGTTCACCGGCGCTACGTCGGCAAAGAAAGGCAAGTTTGAGCTAGCTGACGGCGCGACCCTCTTTCTCGACGAGATTGGAGATATGAGCGCCAACGTTCAGGCCAAGGTTTTGCGCGTGCTCGAGGAGCAGCGATTTGAGCCGGTGGGCAGCGGGAATTCTGTAAAAGTAGACGTGCGCGTGATCGCCGCCACGAATAAGCAACTTGATGCTGAGATCGAACAGGGAAAGTTTCGCCCGGATCTTTTTTACCGGCTGAACGTAATTCCGTTTGAGTTGCCGCCGCTCAGGGAGCGACTTGAGGACATTCCACTATTGGTTGAGTTCTTTAACCAGAATTTTTCGCAGGCGTATGGGAAGATCGCCAAGCAGTTTGAGCCCGACGCAATTGAGGAGCTGCAAAACTATTCCTGGCCGGGCAACGTCCGCGAGTTGCGAAACACGATCGAGCGAGTTGTGATCATGAATCCGGGAATCAAGGTCATGGCTGCGGATTTGCCGCCGCATGGCAAAGACGAAGCGCCCGCAACCTCATTTAGGTTCCCGTCCTTTAAGGAAGCCACCGACGCCTATCACCGCGAGTTTATTCAGAGGAAGTTGGATGAAGCGGACGGAAATGTGTCACGCGCGGCAGAGCTGATGGGAGTCGATCGCAGCCATCTGTATAGGCGCATGCGCGCACTTGGCATTCCCAGCCGCAGCGAACGCGCCGGCGTTACCTAGTAGCATAGACTTTAGTCTGTGCTTGCTGAGGCGGCACAGACGCTACTAATACAAAACTTTTACATCGCGGATTCCGGTTACGCGAAAAAGGTCTTATCTGTTAATCTTTGTTTCGCATCAAAGGGTGCGCATTATTAACTGAGGTTGAAATGGACTTTACTACAAAAGAACTTTTAAAGCGTTACGCGAAACTGGCTGTCGGCCAGCCGTTTTCGCCTATTTTACTGAACATTCTGGTCACTTCCGTCTGCGACATGCGCTGCACGCACTGCTTTTTCACGGATGAGCTCGACGACCGCCCGCGCAAAAAGCTGCAGATGAAAACGCACGAGATCGAAAGAATTTCCGAGACGTTGGGTGGAAATCTGGGCGTGCTGATTTTGGCTGGCGGCGAACCGTTTACGCGCAAGGACCTGCCCGAAATCGCCAAGGCTTTTTACACCAACAACAAACTCGAATCGATCTACATCATGTCGAACGGTCAGATTCAGAAACGAATCTTTCCGGACATCACCCGCATCCTCGAAGAGTGTCCCAATCTGAATGTGACGGTCGCGCTCGGCATCGATGGCTTGAAGCACCAGCACGAGAAGATTCGGCAGAAAGAGGGTTCATGGGACATCGCGATCGATACAGCGCGACAGCTCCAGACGATCAAGAAGGAGTACCCGAAACTCGACATTCAAACGTGCACGTGCTTTATGAATTCCAACCAGGACACGATTTTCGAGTGGTACGACTTTTTGAAGTATGACCTGCGGCCGGACAAAGTTAACTTTAACTACATTCGTCCGCCCTCAGCTGATCCGGTGGAACTCGACATCGATCATTCTCGTTACGCGAAACTCGCCACGATGATTGATGATGATTCGCGTCACGCAGCGCTCAAGAACAACTACGGCGGCAACGCCGGTTTCTTCAAAGCGGCCATCGACATCTACATGCATGGCTTGATTGCGAAGACACAGGAAACGCAGCAAGCGCAGATGACCTGTTATGCCGGCACTGCGGGCGGCGTTATCTACGACGAAGGCACGGTTTCGTCTTGTGAGAACCTGGCGCCGATTGGGAACCTGCGCGATTTTGATTGGGACTTTCAAAAGCTTTGGCTATCGCCGGCCATGAAAGAGCGCAGAAAGAAAGCCGCTGACGGCTGTTTCTGCACGCATGAATCGAATAGCTATTACCCGTCGCTTCCTTTCAATCCCGGCCATTTAATTCAGATCAAGAAGCTGGAAAAAGAAATGAAGAAGGCCCGGAAGGAAATGGATCGCCTGCAGCCGGAGGCGGAGGGCGTCACCGTAAGAGCGTGAATCGTAAATCGTGAATCGTAAATAGAAGAACAAAAGACCGAAGGCCGAAGACCAAAGACCAAAGACCAAAGACCAAAGAACCTTGTCACAGCGTATCCCAAAGATTCTGATCATCTCGTCTGACACCGGTGGCGGACATCGTTCCGCTGCGGCGGCGATTGTCGCCGGTGTGCAGAAGTTTTTCGATGGCCAGTCTTATGCGGTGCGGGTCGTCAAAGCGGTCGAAGAATCGCACTCGATCACGGCAAAGCTCGTTAACCTGTACAACTGGCTGCTGCGCAACCGGCAGCATTGGATGAAATATCTCTATTGGTGCGTCAACCGCTTCCGGCCTGAAACTCGCGAATTCTTTCAAAAACGCTGCATCGGATTTATCAAAGATCTTTTTGAGCGCTGGTGCCCGCACGTCGTGGTCAGCGTTCATCCGTTGACACAACACATCTTTGCGCGTGTGCTGAAAGAGTTGAAACTTGCCGATCGCATTCCCCTCGTGTCCGTTGTTACCGATCCTTATTACGGATTTTGGAAAGGCTGGGCCTGCGACGACGTTACCCTTTACCTGGTTGCGAGTGACGAAGCGCGGCGGCAGTTGATCGATTACGGAATCAACCCGCAGCGCATCAAGATATCCGGCATGCCGGTCCATCCCAAGTTTGCATATCCGGGCGAAGAAGCGGCGCAGGCAGCACGCCAGGCGCTCGGTCTCGACCCGGACAAATTCACTGTTTTTGTGAACGCTGGCTGGGAAGGTGGCGGCAATATTCCGCAGATTTTCCGTGAGTTGGTGCGCGGGCAATTGGAAGTGCAGGCAATTTTTCTCGCCGGCAAGAACGAAACGCTGCGAGCCGATGCGGAGTCGCTGGCCCGAGACGCGTCATTCCCCATCAAGGTGATTGGCTATTCGGATCACGTGGAGGAGTTGATGGGCGCCGCGAACGTAATGATTTCCAAGCTCGGTGGCCTGACAACTTTTGAAGCCTTCGCCTGCCGCTTGCCGATTATCGGCGATGCGATTACGGAGCCGATGCCGCAGGAAGCGGCCACAGCGAGTTTGATAGTGAAACGCGGCGCCGGCGTCCTGTTGCAGCGTGCGGGCGACATCGTCCCGGTCGTGCGACGCATGGTTGAAGACACGGCACATTATTCGGCCCTCCGCGCCGCGACGATAGGCCTGGCTATTCCCAATGCCACGCGCCATATTGTTGAAGAGATCACAGCCCTCATTCCTGCTAACGACACAAACGAAGAAGTCGTGCTTGCCAAAGCCCTCTCCGCTTGAGCAACAGTTTGACTGTTAATGGTTTTCAGAGTTTAATTCCCCCGCAACCGATAAAGATGCCACGAGATCTCAGCAAAAAGATGATGGGATCTCAAATTTGAGATCTGAGATCTCAGCAAAAAGATGATGAGATCTCGAATTTCAGATCTGAGATCTCAGAAACGTAATGCCCGCTTGCTGACTAAGAAGCAGCGGGCCTTTTAGAAACTACGCCTGTTAGGAGACAAATCCGCCTGTGAGTCTATTGCTGGAAGGGAAGCGCGCATTCATAACCGGAGGAACGCGCGGAATTGGCGCTGCGCTCTGCGAAGTCTTCGCACGCGAAGGCGCCGACGTCGCCTTTAATTACAACAGCCGCGACGATCTGGCCACGGAAATCGTTGCGAAAATCGAAGCCTTTCAGCGCCGAGCGCTGAGCTTCAAAGTTTCCGTCACCGATCGGCTTGGTTTGAAAAAACTGACGCGCGAGATTGTTGAGAAGTGGGGCGGTATCGACATTCTGGTAAACAATGCGGCCATCAATCGTGGCGATAACTTTGCGACTACGACCGACCGTGCCTGGGATGAAGTAATCGACACTAACGTCGGCAGCCTCTTTGCTGTCACTAAACCAATTTACAAACAGATGATCCGGCAACGGAAGGGAAGCATCCTGAACATTACTTCGATTGGCGCGATCAGGGCGTTACCGACGGCCGTGCATTATGCAACTTCGAAAGCCGCTATGATTGGTTTCACGAAATGCCTGTCGCGCGAGGCGGGCACGTTTGGGGTTAAGGTGAATGCAATCGCCGCCGGAATTTTTGACACTGAGTTGGCCCAGCAACTACCGCAACGTCTGCTCGAGATGCATCATTTCTGGGCTTCAGCGGGACGCGCCGGCCGTCCGGAAGAACTGGCCGAGTATGCCGCGTTCATGGTGAGCGACCGGAACAGCTTTATGAATGGTGAAGTTGTAATTGTGGATGGCGGCGCGGTTACCTGATTAGTAAAGAGCAAACAGTAAACAGTAAACAGCAAACAGCAAACAGCACTGTAGACATCAGGAAGGGGGCATGCCCCCGCTCTTCTGACCAAGCAACTCCTCAAGCTTCTTTTCAAGCTCCCTCAGCCTGCGCTGCATCTCACCCAAACGTCTAAACGCAGCCGTCGAACGTAACCAATCCTTATTCTCAAACGCCGGAATGCCGGAAATCACTTTTCCTGCCGGCACATCGTGGCTGGTCGCACTCTTTGCTGTGAGCACAACGTCATCGCCAATCGTCAGATGACCGGCGACACCCGCTTGTCCCGCCAGAATGACCCGGCTGCCAATATGCGAACTGCCGGCGAGTCCAACCTGAGCGCACAACAAAGTGTCTTCGCCAATTGTGCACGAGTGACCGATCTGGACCAGGTTGTCTATTTTTGTGCCTCGTCCAATGCGTGACTCGCCTACCGAAGCACGGTCGATGGTCGTGCCTGCCCCAATCTCTACATCATCTTCGATGACGACTCGACCGGTTTGCGGAATCTTTAACCAGCGGCGCTCTTCGTCTTTCGCATAACCAAAACCATCGCAACCGACGACGACATTGTTATGGATTATTACTCGTTCACCGAGTTGAGAGCGTTCGCGGATCACCACGCCTGAATGGATTATCGAATCCTTGCCCACGCTCACGTTTTCATAAATCGTTACGTTCGGATAAATATGAACGCCGTCGGCGATCTGGCAGCCTGGGCCAATTACCACGCCGGCTTCGACTCGTGCAGTCTCCGCCACAGTACTGGACGGCTCAATCACCGCTGTTTCATGAATTAGCGGTGCAAAGGTTGGTTCGGGATGGAACAAGCGAAGGGCGCGTGTGTAAGCGAGATAAGGATCTTTAGTTCGCAGCACCGCAATCGTGCGATCGGTCTGCGCTCCTTCAGCGAGAAAAACCGCGGCCGCGCGGGTGGTATTAACCTTGGGGGTATAACGAGGGTTCGCCAGGAAGCTGACGTCAGATGGGCCGGCATCGTCGAGTCCGGCAGCGCCGGTTATCTCGAGGCTGTTGACGTCTCCATCGACGGTTGCACCAGTTAGCCTGGCAAGTTCTGAAAGTTTCATGCAAGAAAGTCTAGCGCATCAAGTCGTTGGCGAATAGCGCCGGTAGTTCGGAGTACAAGCTTTAGCTTGCTGGTTAGGAAAAGAGCAACCTGAAGGTTGTACTCTGAACTGCTGGCACTGGGCGCAGCTACATTCACCTGGCGCAACTACATTATCGACACCGGGTCAATTTCTACGTTAACTGAGCGCAGGCTGACGCCGGTAGCGGCGACAGACTTTAGGGCAACGTCAATGACGTCACGGAGCTGTTGGCGCTTGCGACCTTTGATCAGCAGTTGCATGCGAAATTCGTTTTTCAATCTTGCGAGTGCGGCCGGCGCCGGTCCAAGCACGCGCACCACACGATCCGGATTCGCCGCGTCCAACTCTTTTCGCAGTTGCAAAGCATCTGCCTTAACCTGGTCGAGTTTCGGACCATGGACCAGCAGCGAAGCTAACGCTACGAAGGGAGGGTAACTGTGGTTCTGCCGGTGGCGAATCTCCTCTTCATAAAACCCGGCGTAGTCCTGACCGCTCGCATGCCGCAACGCGTAATGATAAGGATGATAAGTCTGAATCAAGACTTTGCCGGGAAGATCTCCGCGACCGGCGCGGCCTGCAACCTGAGTTAGCAATTGGAACGCGCGCTCGGCCGCACGGAAATCCGGCAACGCCAGGCCTGCGTCGACTGATACCACCCCAACGAGGGTAACGTTGGGGAAATCGTGTCCTTTGGCGAGTATCTGGGTACCAACCAGCATATCGATCCTGCCCTCACTGAAGTCGCGTAGCGACTTCTCGAACGCGTGCCGCCGCGAGGTTGTGTCGCGATCAATTCGGGCGATCCGAATCGCGGGGAAAAGCGCGCGCAACTTTTCTTCGATCTGCTGGGTGCCTTCGCCGACATAATAGATGTACTTGCCATCGCAGTTGGGACACTTTGTTGGCGCGGCTTCGCGATGATCGCAGTAGTGACAAATTATCACGCGTTCGCTGCGATGATAGGTCAGCGTCACGTCGCAGTTTGGGCACTGAATGCTTTCACCGCATGAACGGCAGAGCACAAAGCTCGAATAACCGCGTCGGTTCAGCAAAATGATTGATTGCTCTCCGCGTTGGTGTGTCGTCTCGATTGTTCGCAACAGTTCGTCGGAAAAAATTGTTGGTTTCTGATGGCGCGCGAAGGCAGCCCGCATATCAATGATTTCAGCCACTGCCAACGGCCGGCCGCCCAGTCGGTTGGGCAGTTGCAGGTATTTATATTTGCCCGTGCTGGCGTTGTGAAATGATTCGAGCGAAGGTGTTGCGGAACCCAGAATGACGACAGCCGCTTGCTTCTGGGCCCGCACAATCGCGGTGTCGCGCGCGTTGTAATGTGGCGAATCCTGCTGCCGGTAAGTTGATTCGTGTTCCTCATCAACTATCACCAGCCCCAGATCCTGTATCGGTGCAAAAACCGCTGAGCGCGTGCCGATGATGATGCGCGCTGTGCCGTTGCGGACGCGCGTCCACTCGTCAAAACGCTCGCCTTTAGATAATGACGAATGGAAAATGGCGACTTGTTCGCCGAAGTGCATGCGCAGGCGCTGCGAGAAAACCGGCGTCAGCGCAATTTCAGGAACCAGCATCAGCGCTGAACGGCCGAGCTTGAGAGCTACGCGCATCGCTCGAATGTAAACCTCAGTCTTACCGCTGCCCGTCACGCCATGTAACAAGAACGGCGAATAGGAGTGACGATGTAGCGCCTGGTTGATTTCGGCGATCACATTGTTCTGATCTTCCGTCAACACATAGTCCGTAACCGGTGCTGCCGGCGAATTGCCAAGGGGATCGCGACGCAAGCGTTGTTGAAAAATTTCAACCAGCTTGCGCTTCGCCAGAGTCATGACCGGCGAGGGCCCAACCTGCGCGCGCTGGAGCAGTTCAGGGAACGAGAACGATTCTTCAGTTTTAAGTAATTCAATAACCCTGGTCTGGGCATCCGTAAATCTGGCGGGCTTTTCGGAATCGGTCGGTGCGGGCGTAGCGACCAGGCGCACTCGCCGTTCATACTTTGCGCGAACTGCGTCGCTGCCGGATTGTTGCTCAATGGTTAGTAAGCCATCCCGCGCAAGTGTCCGGGCAAGCTTGGGCACCTCATCGTCATTTAACTTTTCAACCGCTGCGGCCAGTGGAAGCGTACCAGCGTCGTTAACCACTTCAAGCAAGCGCCGTCTTGGTGTTTCCTTGTCTGCCGCGACGTGGTCCAGTTCGGCACGCCCCGCATCGGTAATGGTCAGGAGTTGCTCAACGCGCGGGCTGACCCCTGGCGGCAACGCTGCCTTTAAAACTTCTCCCCAGGGCGCGAGATAGTATTCAGAAACCCAACGTGTAAGTTCCAGGATTTCAGGAGTGATGAGCGGAAAGGTGTCGAGAATCTCGCGGGCGTCTTTGATGTTCTCATCTTTAAGAGTCGTGCCCGGCCGCAGTTCATGGTGCAACGCCACTATGTACCCGGTTACAAGTTTTCGGCCAAAGGGAACCGTGATCCTCGAGCCGAGCTGGGCTTTTATTTGTAGCGTTGGCGGGAGGCGGTAAGTAAATGTTGTCAGAACGTGAACCGGAACTGCCACTTCCGCATAATGGCTGGCACCAGCGCCAGAAGACACTTCAGACGCGAGCAAACGGTCAGTCGTTGTTGAAGTTTTGCTAAACGCTTGGGAGGCCTCGTGCACAGGTCAGAAGGTAACGCGAAATTTTGAATTGCAAAAGTCGCGAGGTGTTAAGAGTTACCCTTCGCGGTAGTTTCCAGATAGTCGCGCACTTTCTTGAGGTCTTGCCACGTTTCCTGCTTCTTGGATGGATCGCGCAACAGATATGCCGGATGAAACGTGGGCATCACTTTCACGCCGTGATAATCCTGGAATTGTCCGCGTAGTTTTGTTATCCCCAGCTTTGCGTTAAGTAGGTTTCTGGTGGCTGTGTTTCCCATCACTACGATGACCTCAGGCTGGACCGCAGCAATCTCACGCAAGAGGAAGGGTTTGCACATCGTTGCTTCTTCTTCGGTCGGTGGGCGGTTGCCGGGCGGACGGCAACGATTGACGTTACCAATCAGGACTTCCTCGCGTTTGAGTCCAATCGCCTCGATGATCTTTGTCAGCAACTGACCAGCCCGACCTACGAAAGGTCGTGCTTGCGCATCTTCATCGGCGCCGGGTGCTTCACCGATAAACATTAAGCGGGCGCGCCGGTTACCTTCAGTGTGGACAATGTGAGTTCGAGCTTGATGAAGAGGACACCGGGTGCACTCGCCGATGTCTGCCCAAATCTCCTCAAAAGTCTCGGTTGACCTCTCGAGTTTTTGGCTTTTTGCGGTCAAGTCTCCGAACAACGTGTTCGCTGCTGTCTGTGGGGTCTTAGCGGGGGATGTACCTGATCTCGGAACTGGCGCAGGTGCGCTGGCGAAAGTAGGCAGGGGAGCGTTTAGTGTGCGCCAGGGCGGTAGTTTCTCGTTGCGGACCTCTGCATCAGCTACGGTCGATTCGTTAAGCGTCTCGGATGGTTGAGCGGGATCTACAGTCTCGATACCAAGTTCATGCAGGCAAGAAAGATGTTCCCGGATGTCAGCGGCAATTGAGATGAGTTCGTCGGAAAGTTGCGAGTTGTGCGATTCCATTTGCTCGATAAATGTGCCTAAGCTTTTTTGCGACGGTCGTGACTTGCTGAGTTGATCCGACTCTGCCGCGCCGCTCGCAAGCGCACGACCTCGTCGAGGATAATGTTGGCGACATTCGTTTTGGGCATTAGCGGCACATGAATGGGAGCCTTTTCATCGCGGCTAATCACGGTCACTTCATTCGTCATAGCATCAAAGCCTACGCCCTCGCGCGTCACGTCGTTCGCGACGATTGCATCCAAGTTTTTTCGCTCCAACTTCTCGCGTGCGTTGGCGAGAACGTTCTCGGTTTCTGCGGCAAAGCCAATCACAAGTAGGTCGCTTCGATTCATCGCGGCAACGTCCGCGAGGATGTCTTTTGTGCGTTCGAGTGCGATCGTGATTTCGCTGTCGCTCTTCTTAATTTTGTCCGGCGCTGATTGTACTGGTCGATAGTCCGCTACAGCTGCGGCGCCAATAAAGATTGTAGCCTCGGGTAACTCGCTCATTACGGCGGCGTGCATTTCGGCGGCAGACAAGGCGCGAATGACCGCGACATTGGTTGGCCCCTCTACAGTTGTCGAGCCCGCGACAACGCTGACGTCAGCGCCTCTTCGCCTGGCGGCCTCCGCGATCGCGAAACCCATTCGTCCGGATGAATTGTTGGACAGGAAGCGTACCGGATCGAGGGCCTCACGAGTGGCGCCTACAGTGATTAACAATTTCTCGCCGGCCAGGTCCTGACGGACATCGACGTTTCTCTGCAGGATCCCTAAGGCGGCGCCGACTATGCGGTCTGGCTCGCTGAGGCGGCCGGGTCCAATCGTTCCACACGCCATCTCGCCCTCATCAGGATCCACAAAGAAGACGCCATCAGCTTTCAGTCTTGCCAAGTTGCGTTGCGTTGCCGGGTGTTCCCACATCGAAGTGTTCATGGCCGGAGCGATGAGCACCGGTGCGGTGGAAGCCAGATAAGTGGAAGTCAAAAAATCGTCGGCAATTCCGTTAGCGAACTTCCCGATTATGTTGGCGGTGGCCGGAACTATTATCAGCAGCTCCACGGTCTGCGAGAACGTTATGTGCGCTATTGGATCAGGGTTGTCGGAGGCGTAATCGTCTACAATGACGTGTTCGCCAGACAGGGCGCGGAAGGTAAGAGGCTTAACAAACTCGCACGCCCGTGCAGTCATTGCAACCCTAACTACGCACCCGGCTTTTTGCAGACCTCGTAGCACCTCGGCAGCTTTATAGGCAGCAATGCCTCCGCAAATTCCGAGGGCCACCTTCGTGCCTGGAAGGACGTCTTGTGAAGCATCGTGGGCCATAACGAGACTAACAAATTAAAGATCAATGTAACACTGCTGAAACACAGGTGCAACGGAGCCTTCTTTGCGCCTTGATACAATCTGTGTTATTCCAAGTCTTTCGACGACCAGGCGAACAAGAGGTACCCAACATGCCCACCAAACGACTATTAAGTTTTGGCTTGGCCGGACTGTTTATTGTTCTTGGTTTGAACAGTCTGACATCCGCGCAAGCTTTTGACGACAACGCTGAATATGGACCGGTTGTGCGTGCCTACCTGGGCTATCTGAAGAGCGAGCAAGAGGTGGTTGACGATCGTGTGAGCCGTCGCGAGATAACCCCGGCGTATTATCGCCGGAATTCGAATCGCATCCGGGCATTGCGGCAAATGGCAATGCGTATCGCTCGTGAAACTAGAAATGATTACCTCCCGGAGTTGGAAGCGGTTTCTGGCGATGAACTTGGACTGCTGTTTGAGCAACCGCCGCGGCCCAGCGTCTTAAGAGTAGGCGAGGTCTTTCGTACCAAGTTTCGTTACCTCGGCCTGGTGAGATCGAACGAAGTCTTTTACGTCTTTGCTCGACTCGACCCCTATGAGCAGTCAGAATTAATGGCGCGTGAGGCCAGATCAGGAACTGAAGCTCACAATACCGCAGGTCAAGCCGAGCTTTCTGGAGCTAAGACCGTAACTCGAGCCAGGCGTGTAAGCACTCCTTAACTTCACTCGTTTCGACCGGCTTGCGCCAACCTCCGCGAGTACCCGGAACCGGCGAAGGGGCAATCTGTCTCTTTTACCTCCGTTAGCGTCAGAAAAGTGTAGACTCAGACACGTACCTAGTGATATCTTCTGGGCCACAGCAAAAAAGCACAATTTCGTGGCAAACTTGCCCGAATGACTGTTGACAGAGTGCCTTTAATCGTGTAAAAACAGCCGGGTGTTAAAGCTTTTGCGTACGGCACTTTGAGTTTCAGGCAGCGGTTAGTAACGAGTCGAAGCGGGTGCATAACCTGCTCCCTCACGAATATAGGCCGTCGCGGCACGCAATCAAGAATTTTTTGTTTCACAATACGGGAGGAAAGTTAATGATCAGCAAAACTTGGAGCCGCAAACCTATCGCGGCCTGTGTGGCAGTGGCCATTCTGAGTGTTTACTCAATGGTAGTGTTGGCGTCGCCGGCAGCAAAGGCCCCATCTGGAGAGTTGACGGTCTCCGGTAACGTTACTATCAACGGAGAGACGGCAGTTTCCGGTGGCACCCTGTTTTCGGACAGTGTCATTACAACTGCTGAGAAGAGCACAGCAACAGTGAACCTAAGCAAGTTAGGTCGGGTCGAATTATCACCGAGCTCGAGCTTGCGTATCAGCTTTACCGACAAAGGTATTACCGGCTTGCTCGATAGCGGCAGCGCACATGTCTCGACTTTGGGCGGCGTGACCGTGAATTTCACGACGAAGGATGGCGCGGTCGTAGTTGATGGCAGCCAGGCTACTTCTTTTACGGTGAATGTAGTTAAGGGAGTCACTACCCTGAGCACTCAGTCCGGTCTCGCGCTTCTGCGCGTTGGCGGAAGCTCGAAGCAGGTTGCGGCTGGTGAGAGCGCGACTGCGGGCACACCGAATCCGAAAAACGATCCAGGCGACGACGACGATAAGATGAGCGGTGGCGAGTTGGCAGCATTCTTGCTGGCCGGCGGTGCTGCGGCTTTCTTGATCTTCTACGCGATCACGCACGACAACGACCTGAACTTCGGCGGCACGGTTAATGTAATCAGCCCGGCTCGGTAAGCGGTCGATTGCTTCGTCTCAACAAAAACCGCAGCGCGGTAGTTAGCGCTGTGGTCATGCACCTACAACTTTGCGGGTCAGGCGACTTAGGTCGTGTTGGCCCGCAAGCTTTTGGCTAATAGTGCAATCCCTCCTGGTTTTTCCTGAAGGTCATTCATGCATATTGCGGTAATTGGTACGGGTTACGTCGGCTTGGTAACGGGCGCTTGTTTCGCTGAGTTTGGCGTAGATGTAACTTGCGTTGATATTGACGCTGATAAGATTGCGCGGCTGTCAGCTGGCGAAATGCCCATCTATGAGCCTGGCCTGGAACAGTTGGTAACGAAAGACATGCAGTCAGGGAGACTGCGGTTTACTACTGACATCAAAGAGGCGGTCGAGCAGGCACTCGTGATCTTTCTCGCGGTTGGTACGCCGCCGAAGAGTGATGGTTCACCGGATCTTAGTTTTGTGGAAGCGGCAGCTACTTCTGTTGCCGAGTACATGAACGGCTACAAGGTAATCGTCACGAAGTCCACGGTTCCCATCGGAACTGGGGAATGGCTGCGAAAGTTAATTCGCGAAAAGCAGAAGTCCCGCCTAAATTTTGGCGTCGTCTCCAATCCCGAGTTCCTGCGCGAGGGAGCAGCAATCAATGATTTCATGCGGCCTGATCGTGTGGTAATCGGCAGTCGTGACGAAGAAGCCATCGCCATAATGAGGGACCTCTATCGTCCGCTTTATCTGATTGAGGCTCCGTTTGTCATCACGTCACTTGAGGCTGCCGAATTAACCAAGTACGCAGCAAATGCTTTCCTTGCCACTAAGATTTCCTTCATAAACGAGATCGCCAGCATGTGCGAAAGCATTGGCTGCGATGTGCACGATGTTGCCCGGGCCATCGGTATGGATCGGCGTATCGGCAATAAGTTTCTTCATGCTGGACCTGGCT
>DATAOU010000345.1:0-12342 GCA_036265575.1 Pyrinomonadaceae bacterium | reverse complement strand
TTGACGCATCAACTTGTTTGGAGTCCGCGGAGCGGACGTTAGCGTAAAGCCTGGGGCGTGAGCCCCAGGTCAGTTACCAAAAAGTCGATTGAACCCGCGAAGCGGGTGATAGCCGTTGCGCAACATTCGTCCAAATGATTCGGCTGCCGCCCGCTTCGCGGGCTTCGATTGCTTTTCCTGACTCGATCCCGGGGCTTACGCCCCAGGCTTTACGCTGACGTCCGCTCCGCGGACTCCAACCCAACAAGCAAAAAAAGACGGGCTCGAGAGAGTCCGTCTTTCTTCGATCTTTCGATCAAGAACTACGCCACAGTGATTTCATTCGACAGGTAGACATCCTGAATCGCGTTTAGCAGATCGATGCCCTCGGCCATGGGACGTTGAAACGCCTTGCGTCCTGAGATCAATCCCGTCCCGCCGCCGCGTTTGTTAATGACAGCCGTTCGCACGGCTTCCGCCATATCGCTGGCGCCTTTGGATTCGCCGCCCGAATTGATCAAGCCACAACGGCCCATATAGCAGTTGGCGACTTGATAGCGAACGAGGTCGATAGGATTGTCAGTGGTTAGTTTTTCGTAAACAAGCTTACTCGTCTTGCCGTACGACTTGCCCAACTCTTTCTCCACCGCCATGTAGCCGCCGTTTCGCTCGGGAAGTTTCTGCTTGATGATGTCGGCCTGAATGGTTACGCCCAGATGATTTGCCTGGCCGGTAAGATCCGCTGAGGCGTGCATGTCGCCTTCCGGAGTTTTGAATTTTGAATTGCGCAGGTAGCACCACAGGATGCATGCCATGCCCAGTTCGTGCGCCTGTGCGAAGGCATTGCTGATTTCAGTTATCTGCCTGGTCGACTCGTCCGACCCAAAATAAATTGTAGCGCCAACGGCAACTGCACCCATGTTGTGCGCTTCTTTCACCGTGCCAAACAAGACTTGATCGAATTTGTTCGGCAAGGTCAACAGCTCGTTGTGATTGATCTTCACGATGAAAGGAATCTTGTGTGCATATCTTCGCGCCACCGTACCCAGCACGCCAAAGGTCGAAGCAACCGCATTGCAGCCGCCATCGATTGCCAGCTTCACAATATTTTCCGGATCAAAGTATTGGGGATTAGGAGCGAAAGACGCCCCAGCCGAATGCTCGATGCCCTGGTCGACCGGCAGGATTGAAAGATAGCCCGTGCCAGCAAGCCGGCCATTGTCGAAAAGAGTTTGCAGCGAACGCAAAACTGCGGGCGAACGATCAGAAGCAGACCACACGCGGTCGATGAAATCCGGCCCCGGGAGATTGAGCTGATCTTTGGTTATGGCGGTAGCCTGGTGATCCAGCAGCGTGCGCGCGTTGTCGCCGAGCAACTCTTCAATGCGGTCGAGGGTGGTAGCCCCTCGTTTTAATTCTGTAGCCATTCTTCCTCCTGAATGAACCAAGCAGGTGCAAAAACTTAGAATTTCCTAATGAATCTGGCTAATCATAGCATACCCAGTTGCGGCCAGCCGAAGCCTGTTCACTCCCTGGACCGTCTCCGTCTAAGAAATGCCGGGAATCGATGCAACGAATTTTGTAAAGAACTTGTCTGAGGTTGTTGGTTTTTGGCTTGCGGGACTTTGGTTTTTGAGCCAAAATCTCGCCGACCAGTCGGCCTCAAGCTAGTTCCGCCGCCGCTTGATTTGCCCTCGACGCAAGTTGAATGTCGAAAGTCCTTGCCGAAACCAAGAAAATTTGTTCTGAAAGGCCCCGTGTTATGAGCTTCTGCCCTCGCCTCGTCACCGCTGTGTCGGTGCTTTGCCTTGCGTTTATTTTGCCAATCGTTGTTTTCGCTGACGATTGGAAACCGGTAAGTCCAGCAGATTTGGCGTTGAAGACGCCGACCGTGGAACCGGACGCCGACGCGGAAGCGCTGTTATGGGAAGTGCGCATCGACGACAGTTCACCGACCGACTTATCACTGTGGCATTACTTGCGGGTAAAGATTTTTACTGAGCGCGGCAAAGAGTCCCAGAGCAAGATCGATATTCCTTACTACAGCACTACCAAGATTAGAGACATCGCGGCACGCGTCACCAAACCCGACGGTAGCGTGGTGGAATTAAAGAAGGACGATGTTTTTGAACGCACCGTCGTCAAGGCAAACGGCGTCAAGGTGAAAGCGAAATCCTTTGCGCTGCCGGGCGTCGAGCCGGGATCGGTCGTTGAATACCGCTGGCAGGAAGTTTATCCCGGCGGCAACATCAATCGGATGCGACTTCAATTTCAGCGCGACATTCCAGTGCGAGTAGTCAATTATTATCTCAAGCCTTATGCCGGCTTGCGCTATCAAACTTTCCACATGAACGACACGGCGTTGGTTCCAGACAAAAATGGCTTTTACCGATTTACTCTAAACAATGTCGCTTCGTTTCATGAGGAACCACGCATGCCGCCGGAAGACGAAGTACGGTCCTGGGTATTTCTTTATTACGCGACAGATCTAAAACGCGAGCCGGAAAAATATTGGAGGGAGCTTGGCAAGCGCCTGTTTGAAGAAACTAAAGACGCGATGAAAGCTAATGAAGCGGTTAAGACCGCGGTCGCCGGCATCATCGGTGATGCAACTACGGACCAGGACAAGCTCCAACGCATTTACGATTTCTGCCGCATTAAAATCAAGAACACCAGCGACGACGCCTCCGGTCTGACCGCCGAGGAAAAAAGCAAACTTAAAGAGAACAAGTCGGCCGCTGACACGCTCAAGAATGGACGGGGTACCGGTGGCGAGATCGACATGTTGTTCGGCGCATTGGCGAAAGCGGCCGGATTCGACGCCCGTTATGCTGTTTCCGGCAATCGTGACGATCTCTTTTTTCACCGTGACTATGCTGAAGCTGCGTTCCTGGAATCTTCTTTCATCGCAGTGCAGGTAGGAGGCAGTTGGCAGTTCTTCAGCCCCTCGGAAATGTACACCTCGTTTGGCATGCTCGGTTGGCCCGAACAATCCCAGGAGGCATTGATCACGGATCCAAAGGAACCGGTCTGGGTTAAGACTGGTCTGGCGGGCCCCGATAAGTCTGTGGAGAAGCGCACGGGTAAATTCACCTTGAGCGAGGACGGCACGCTCGAGGGTGACGTGCGGGTCGAGTTCACGGGGCATTTGGATTTTGATCAAAAGGAATACAACGACGACGATTCACCGACCGAACGCGAAGAGACTGTCAAGACTAGGGTGAAGGCGCGGATGAGCACGGCAGAAGTTTCCGACATCAAGATCGAAAACGTCACGGAACCGGTGAAGCCTTTTACCTATGCCTATCACGTTCGCGTGCCGGGTTACGCGCAACGCACCGGTAAGAGACTGTTTTTGCAGCCCGCATATTTCGAACATGGCCAGTCAGAATTATTTCCGGCCAGCGGTCGCAAACAGCCAATCTACTTCCATTTTCCCTGGTCCGAAGACGACACGGTCGAGATCAATTTGCCGTCGGGTTATGCGCTCGATAGCGCCGACGCGCCGGCGCCGATTACGCCCGATCTGACACAGAATGTTAGTGCCCAGAGCATCAAAATTACCGTCTCGCAAGATGGACATACCTTGTTTCTCAAAAGAAAGTTTTTCTTTGGCGGAAACGAGAGCATACTGTTTCCAGCAACAAGCTATGCTCCCTTGAAAACGCTTTTCGCGATGATTCACAAAAACGACAACCACACGATTACTTTGAAGCAAAACAGCACACAGGCGGCAAATTAGGTAAGCTGCCGGGTCGCAGCAGAAACCTCCTCAACGAATAAGGAATAAAACCATGCTCTCACGCGTAACCCTATCGATACTTTTTGTGGCCTGCGCTGCCGCTCCGGCATTCGCCGGCGATCAAGCGCCACCATGGCTGCAACAAGCGGCGCAGCTCAACCTGCCTGCTTACGACAAGAATACAAACGCGGTCGTGCTGGTTAATGAGTGTACCGCTGTCATCAGCGGGGAAGGCCGGGTGACGAAGAGCTGTAATTACGCAGTTCGCATTCTGCAACGCGCGGGTCGCGACAACGCGTTTGCCGCAGTTGCCTACACACCGGACACAGCCAAAGTGAAAGACATGGAGGCATGGTTGCTGCGCGCGAATGGGGTCGTTAAGAGGTATGGAAAAGATGACACGCTGGATGTTTTGGCTGCCCCGAACGATGTCTACAACGAAATGCGGGTGAGGGTAGTCTCGGCGAAAGACGATGCTGAAGCGGGAACAGTTTTTGGATACAGCTACACCACCGAGGACCGTTCAGTCTTTAGTCAGGATGAATGGGAATTTCAAAGCTCGAATCCGGTAGTCAGCTCACGTTACACCCTGGTTCTTCCGAATGGTTGGCGTGCTGAGAGTGTGACCTTCAACCACGCGAAGGTAGAACCGAAAGTCAGCGGCTCAACCTACATTTGGGAACTCGCGAATCTGGCCGCAGTTGCGGATGAACCGATGAGCCCGAGTGTAAGTAACCTGGTCGCGAGACTGGCAATTGGTTATTACCCTCCCGCCGGTGTCGCAGCGCCGAGTCTGAAGACCTTTGCGAATTGGGGCGACGTGGGCGCCTGGATGAGTGAGCTTGAAGATCCCCAGGTGACCCTGAGTGAACCGCTAACGGCCAAGGCTCGCGAACTAACTGCCAACGCGAAGACCGAGTACGAAAAGATTCGCGCGATCGGCAGCTACGTGCAAAAAGTCCAATACATCTCGATCCAGACTCGACTGGGCCGCGGCGGTGGTTACCGGCCGCATTCGGCAACAGAAGTCTTTGCAAAGTCTTATGGCGATTGCAAAGACAAGGCGAACTTAATGCGCGCAATGCTGAAGGCAGTTGGCATAGACTCTCTGCCGGTAAGCATCTATTCCGGCGATCCCGCTTTTGTGCGCGCCGATTGGCCGTCTCCGAGCCAATTCAATCATTGCATTATCGCCGTTAAGGTTAGCGACGAAACTCAGGCTGCCACGGTGATCCAGCATCCCAAACTAGGCCGGCTGCTGATTTTCGATCCGACCGCGGAAGAGACGCCGGTGGGCGACCTGCCAATTTATTTGCAGGGCAGCCTCGCGTTGCTCGATTCAAAGGATGTGGACGCGCTGGTGCAAATGCCAGTAACGGCTCCAGACCTGAACCAGCTTGAGCGTAGCGCGGACTTGCAACTCGATGGGGACGGTTCGATGACAGGCGGTATTGAAGAACGCGCCCGCGGTCAGGTTGCCGCGCGCTTTCGTTCTGAATTTCGCCGTCTGTCGCGGCCTGACTACAACTCGATGGTCGAGCACTGGCTTATCAGTAGCGCACCCAGCTCGAAAATATCGAAACTTGAACCCGTTGACGATGTGGCGCAGGGACGATTCGCGCTAGACATTGCTTTTGCAGCACCGGGTTACGCGCAACTGATGCAGGATCGTTTGTTGGTTTTCAAACCGGCCATCGTTTCGCGGCGAGAGGAGTTGGACTTAACAGACACTAAACGAAGTCACCCGGTGGTCCTGACTTCGAATTCGTATTCTGAAACCGTACGAGTGAAACTGCCGGCCGGCTTTGATGTCGATGAGTTACCGGATGCAGTCAAGCTCGATACGGCCTTTGGTGTTTACAACACGAGCTACGACGTAAAAGATGGACAACTGACTTTCAAACGTTCGTTAGTGCAGCATGCTATGACGGTTCCGGTTGAGCAGTATGCAGCAGTGCGAAGCTTCTTTGAAAAGATTCGCGCAGCGGAACTAGCGCCTGTGGTTTTGGCGAGGAAGTAAGTCGCCGGGCATCTGGATAGTAGGAAGCCGCAGGGTGGAAGCCTTGCGGCTTTTGCTTTTACTCCCTCAATGAGCTGCCAGGACCATAGCTGCCAGCGACTCGCGGCCGAATCGTTTTTGCAGCCGTCGCGCCCACGGCAAACCCAGTTTCACGATCGCTTTTTGCGGACGCGAAAAGGCATAGATGTCATACCAAACTGAATTGTCTTCAAGGGATTCGATCATGAAGCGTTCCTCGCCGCACTCGGCATGATCCGGCAATGTTCCATAAGCGAACCCAAATCTTTTAACCGGGCCATCCTCGTTAATCGTGTAGACAATGCGGCACGCGTTCAGTGACCAGAAGCCAAATGTCTGCGCCTGAACCGCGACAGTCGTTCCTGTCTGCAGCGGACTGCCGTGCGGCAGCACGCTGGCCCACCCGAGTTCAAAGTGCCGCCACTTGCTTAGCGCGTCGCTGGCGCGCATGAAAGTTTCTTTCCCTTCACCCAGCCGAATGCGATTGTGATCCACGGTGTAACCAGCCGGTGGCCGGGTTTGGGTCGCGCCGACTTGTGAATAAGAAAACGGCAGATCTTTTTGCGTAGCAATGAACCGGCGAACCAATGTTTCGGTTGGCTTACGCAACACAAACATTTGTCTTAGTCGCTCTTGGGTTTGGTGGTGCCTGATGCTGCACGCGCGCGCGGGTGGTGATTGTCATAGGCGGCGCGCAAGTGTTGGTCGGTGATGTGCGTATAAATTTGCGTGGTCGAAATGTCGCTGTGGCCCAGCAAGGCCTGGACGGAACGCGAGTCGGCGCCGTGCTGCAGCAGGTGCGTGGCAAAGCTATGCCGCAGCGTGTGCGGCGAAACGCTGCTGATGCCAATGCTCTCCGCGTAACTCTTGATGGTGGCCCAGGCGAAGTGGCGAGTCAGTGGTTTGCCACGGTAAAGGAAAAGATTTGTATAGGACGACTTGCCGTACTCTGCTCTGAGCGCCGCATATTGTTGCAGCCAGTGGATCGCACTCTTTCCTAAAGGCACGCGCCGTTCTTTGCTTCCTTTGCCATGGCACTTAACGATGCCTGAGTGCAGGTCCACGTCGGTTTGTTTTAGCGTGACCATTTCCGAAACACGCAGTCCCGCCGCGTACATTAGTTCCAGCATGGCGCGATCGCGGATGCCATCGGGTGTGGAAATATCCGGCGTGGCAAATAACCGATCGATTTCTTCTTCAGTCAAAAACTTTGGCAGATAAGAAAACTTTTGCGGCGTGTCGAGATCTTCCGCCGGATGCTGTTTTATGTGGCCATCCAGCATTAGAAAACGAAAGAAGCCGCGGGCAGCGCTGACAGATCGAGCGACCGAAGAAGGCGCCAATCCTTCGCGCGAAAGCTGAGCGATCCATTTGCGCAGGTCCGCGCGCGTCAAATCAGAAACAGGCCGCTTTGATTGGGCGGCCCACTGCTCGAGCCGGTTAAGATCGCGGCGATAGCTTTCGAGTGTATTGCGCGAGAGGCCCTTCTCAACCTGGATATAGGTGAGAAATTCTTTAACCAGATCGCGTTGTGTGGTCGACTTTGCCATTCGTTGGTTGTTGGGCTTTGGGCCTTGGGCTTTGGTCTTTGGACTTCGGACTTTGGACTTGGATCATGGGGGCTTTGGAAAACCTGGGATCACAGACCAAAGACCAAAGCCCAAAAGCCAAAAGCCAAAAGCCAAAAACGAATTATAGTCGAGGTTGTTTAAGGCAGGGCCTTTATTCGTAACGGAGGCACTCGATGGGATCGAGTCGTGAAGCTTTGCGCGCCGGCCAGACGCCAAAAATCAAACCGACGCCCACCGAGACGGTAAGTCCGGAGACAACTGCCCAACTGGGTATGGTGGCTGGCAAGGAAGGGATGAGCAGCATGACGATGCGGCTGATGCCGACGGCTAATATCACACCAAGAACACCGCCGAGAAAAGTCAACGTCATGGCCTCAAATAAAAACTGGCGCACAATATCTTTGCGGCGCGCTCCGAGTGCTTTGCGCACGCCGATCTCTTTCGTTCGTTCAGTCACGCTCACCAGCATGATGTTCATCACGCCGATGCCACCAACCAAAAGGCCCAGGCTGGAGATAGCAATTGCAATCAGTCCTACCATAGCGGTGATGCTGTCGAACTGTTCGATAAACTTGTCGGCAGTTTTGATATCAAAATTGTTGGGATCGCCAAACTTCACATTGCGCCGCCGGCGCAGAATCTCTTCTGACTGCTGTAACGCTTCCGTCGTTTGACCCGAACGGGCCTTGATGACCAGCATCGTATAGCCACGCGCTGGTGCGATTTTTTGCGCGGTGCGAAACGGAATCATTACGGCGTTGTCTTCTTCGTTCTCGCCAAAGAAGCCCGCCTTCCTCTTTTCCAACACGCCCACGATTTCGAAGTTGTATCCGCCCATGCGCACTTTTGTGCCGGCGATCTGGTTTTGCCCGGGAAACAGTGCGTCGGCTGCATTGACGCCGATGACCATCACGTTGGCGCGCTGCTGGTCATCGTTATCGGTTATGAAGCGCCCTTCCCTGATCACAATGTTCGTGATGTCGTCGTAGTTTGCCGACACTCCCTGCGTGTCTCCCCAGCGGTAGTTGTGTCCCTGGTAAGTTATGTTGTCGTCAAATGGACCACCGCTGTAGCCGATGTTTGGCGCCTGGTAACCCACTTCTTCGACTGCGTTCGCTTGGGCCGCGATGGCCTCGGCATCTTCGACCGTTAAAGGTTTTCGCAAACGCTCAGACCGATCCTCGCTACTGCGCGGTCCGGTGGAGAGATGAAAAGCGTAAATATTGTTGGTGCCGTATTCCTCGATCATCGCCACGATGTTTTGCCGCAGCCCGGTGAGAATCGAGGCGATGGTGATAGCGGTCATGACGCCAATCACGATCCCAAGCACGGTGAGAAAACTTCGGAACTTGTGAGAGCGAACACTCTCCAGGGCCATCCGGAGAGTTTCAGTCAGCACACTTTTTGGAAGTCTTAGTCTCATCTTTTCCAGCAGCTCTCAAGCAACCAAATAATCATTCAAGAGCCGGAATCTGCAGGTCGGGAAGGGGCTTGCCCCCGCTAAGCTTGGGAGCCACTCGACCAGAGCGGTTATGTCGCCTGTGTCAGCGCCAGAATCGGATCAAGTCGCGCCGCCTTAAACGCCGGATAGACCCCGGCAATCATTCCAATCAACGTAGACACAATCAAAGCCAGCAAGATGTAGCCGATAGTTATCGTCATGGTGATTGAGGCCAGCGTTGTAATCAACGTCGTCACTCCCCATGACAGAAGCAACCCCAACACTCCGCCCAGCACACACAGGATCGCCGACTCGATTAAAAACTGCAGCAGGATGTGCTTCCTCGTCGCGCCTACAGCTTTGCGCAGCCCCACTTCGAATGTACGTTCGGTAACGCTAACCAGCATGATGTTCATGACTACAATGCCACCGACGATCAACGTGATCAGGGTAATGGGTACGACAACCAGGGCAATACTCCCGGTAAACTGATCGACCTGATTGTTTATCTCGTCAACGTTGACCAAACCAAAATCATCTTCTTCGTTTCCATTCAAGCGGTGCTTATTTCTCATGGCGACCCGCGCGTCCTCGATCGTAGTTTGAAAGGATTCGCGATTGAGTCCTTTGCCATGAATCTGCAAACCGTTGCGTCCGAAGATCTGCAGATGTGTGGTAACCGGGATATAAATGTGACGATCCTGAGAGTCGCCGAAGAACGATCCGCGCGCTTCTTCAACTCCGACCACACGCATCGGAATTCCACGAACCTTTAGAACCTTGCCTATGGGATCGGTATTCGGAAAAAACTTTTCCTTGATGTCGTAACCCAGAACCACAACGGAGGCGGAGCGTTGAACCTCGTCCGGGGCTATGAAACGCCCTTCCGCTATCGTTTTGTCTTCGATATCGACCATATTTGCGGTGACGCCGAAAACCAGTGCGCCAGGAAAATCGATCCCGTCTTGCTTCAAATCCACACTGCCACGAACGCCCGCTCCCACTTCCAGACAAGACTTGCAATGGTCGCGCACCCATTCAAAGTCGTCCCAGTTGAGCCGCTTGTTACGGCGGTTCATGCGTTCAAACTCATCGTCAGACAGGCGGCCGGTGGAAGCGATTCGCGCGATCATGAAGTGGTTGCTGCCGAGTATTTTCCCGACCTTATCGACGACATACGTATTCAATCCGCTGATTGAGGCGCCCACGGTCACGACTGAAGCAACCCCAATGATGATGCCAATGAGCGTCAGGAACGCGCGCAGCTTGTGCGCAAAGATCGACTGCAGCGCGATCTTCATGGCATCGGAAAAAAAGGAAAAGAAGCTTCTCATTGCAGATGGTGACCGCAACGATTCGCGGGCAAAAGACCTTACGACGGATGCGGGCACAAAGTTTGATCGGGATTTAGGATTTTGCCCATGCAGAAACCGGCGCTGACTCCTTTACAGGATCAACGCCGGTAGCGAGGTTTTATTAACACTTAGGTGAGTTCAGGTGTCGCTTCTTCAGCAGGCGCAAGCGAGAATTTGTTAGCCCAACGGATGCGCCCGGTGACTTGCATGGCCACAAACAGGGTCACCACCGAGCCGATGGTGATGGCCAGGCCCGTGAATCCCTTCAGGAAAAACGCATAGGAAAACATGATGAGATAGACAAATTGGGCGACTGCAGCTTCGCGACTGGCAAAGTGGAGTCCAACCACCAGCCGCAGATAACTGACCACCAGAAAGATGGATACAGCAGCCGAGATCGCGAACGCGGCATGGATGGAAACATGATCGACAAGATAGGCAAGTAGCAAATGGAACGAGAAGAACGCGGCCGCGAGAAAAAAGTAGTTCATTGGGTGGAGCTCAATACCGCGCATGGTGGTGATGATTAGCATGATAAAAAAGAAAAAGAAGAGCGAGACTGGCGCGAAGAAGCTGATCTTGCCGGCCAGGGGTCCAGGCTGAAGTTTTTCCGGCATGACCATCGCTATTTGATAACCGGAAACCAAATTCTTGTACGACCAAACAAGATCCCAGCCGCGGCCGCTTTCGTGTTTCTCGGAAGGGGACAGAGTGTTATCAGGAAAATCAATATCCTTAAAGTTCGTCTTCATCCTCAAATCAAAGTTGCGCACCTGCGATACATCATTGCTGCCAAAGCTATAACGCCATTCGTTGAGGCCCTGTGAACGATAGCCTACTGCGAGCCGCGCGGTTGCTCCCGGGCCAACTTTGAAAGAACCGCTCGCCGCGTTTTGCTCATTCTTGATAGGCACGGGCGCGCCATCAACAGTAAAAACGAGATCGTCGTAGATCGCTTTCGCGGTGGGAAAATTTAGTTTGAAGAAGACAGCTTCCTCCTTGTCGCTGGGATTGCGAAAGCTGTAGTTGCCGGCGAAATTTACCTTGTAAGTGCTGTACCACAACAACCCTTTTTGCCGGTGCTCGAGATCGAGCGCGACATCGATCGCGCTGCTTTCCAACGGCAATGGCGTGGTAACCGCATCTTCTACAGTCTTAACGATCTGCTTGCCGTTCTCAGTGCTTTCTTCCTTGCGCTGAACGATATGTGTGAACGACGCGGTGGGTGGCGATTGGTCTTGAGGGGCGCCCCAGGTCGAAGTCACGCTGTTGTTCGCAGCAGCCGCGGAGTCATAAGTCCTGGAAAAAATCGTCCCACCAAGAATGGCCCAGGCGATAGAGGTGCAGATGAAAATGAAAGCAATAGCAATAATTCGTTTAGTCACTTGAATACTCCTCTTAACTCTCTCATCGATGCGATAAATTTCTTCAAGCATACTCAGTTGAGTTTGCAACCGGAACAATGTGGTCGCCCACATAGCAACGGGAGTGGAAGACCGGACGAGCGACAGCCCGAACTTTGTAGCGCTAAATAATTAATTAACGCCTGGCAATGGATCTCGCAGCCCTTCCATCTCCACATCGGGGAATGATCCGCGACCGAAGAACACGTGCCAGGCAAAAGCGTTTAGCACCGGAAGTCGCAGCGCCGCGCAAGCCAGCTCCAGCAGTCCGGGATTCTTGATAGTTGAAGCCACGCGACGCATCCAAAGTCTGGACGCAAATCTGGCGCGAAACAGTTCGCCAGAGTAGATTTGCAACGCGTCCTCATTGCCCGTTACCAGGTATTCCGCAACCACATTTGCAGCCATCGTTGACAACCGCATGCACGGATCAAGCCCGCCAGCGGTCAGCGGCGATACTGCTCCAGCCGCATCGCCAATCAGCAAACCGCGATTGTTGGCAATGCGCCGCAGTACTCCGCCTACCGGAATACGTCCACCGCGGCGCTCGACACGTTCCGCTTGCTTCAAAGCGAAAATGTTTCCGAGGCTGTCATGAAAACTCTCGAGCGCGTTCACCGGGGCGAACATCGACGCGTAACCACCAACGCCGATATGAGTTTCTTCGCCGTCGTGCGCTACCCAGGCCAGATAGCCCGGGGCCCTTGCTGGATCAAGAAAACAATGAAGACGCGGCGGGCCGTCCAGCGGCACCCCAGTCAGCACATCCTCGACGCCAACAATCCACTCACGATTAAGATCAAGCTGGAGATC
>DATAOU010000344.1:0-3577 GCA_036265575.1 Pyrinomonadaceae bacterium | reverse complement strand
GCGGGGAGCTTGCTTATAAACATGGCGTGGGAGTCGCGCCGCAGCATGATTCGCCTGAGGAAGAAGCGGCAAAGGTTAGGTTGCCTTAGCATGGCTGCGCGGGAAAAACTATTTATCATTAATCATTTGACATTAATCATTTGTCATTTAATTTGGTAACTGGTGTGTGACTAAAAACCGACGCCAAGGGAACCATGTTTTGTGTCAGATGACTCATTAATCAAAAACAGAGTCTATTTACAAATCAAATGACAAATGATTGATGTCAAATGATAAATGACAAATGGCTCCCTCACCGCGATGGGCGATCACTCACCCCGCCGGCGCAGTTCCCTTCTCACCGGCAAAATCGTAAGTAACATGCAAGCGCAGCATACCGTCCTGCACTTCCG
This sequence comes from Pyrinomonadaceae bacterium, assembly GCA_036265575.1. GTDB lineage: Bacteria > Acidobacteriota > Blastocatellia > Pyrinomonadales > Pyrinomonadaceae > PSRF01. The sequence continues at coordinate 3,185 of DATAOU010000344.1, read as the reverse complement.
ATCGTACATCCTTCACATGCGCCTTTACCGTGCCGTTACTTGCCTTCACTGGAATCATTAATTGCAACTGCGACGGATGCAGCAGCACTAGTGGATTTATCCGCTGATCGATGGCGGTGCGCACAAAAACGGTAACGAAGCTGTTGGCAAAGGGAGGAACCCCTTCCAGGTTTACACCTTCGACATTCACCCGGCCATATAAAGTCTGCGCCGGCTGATCAAAACTTAATTGAATCGTTGTTTGCGCCCAGCCCTTAAACTGCATGCAGTTTCCCATCAGACTGTAGCTGCCACTAAAAACCAGCGGCGCCGAAATATTACCGTTGGCAAACTGCACCCCCGTCTTGACTCCCTCTCCTTCAGCAGCAAGCGTCACGTTATTGGCGCAACCGCCCTGAAAAGCGACGTTTTCGAAACTTGCCGCGGAGTCAGGCGAGGTCATCTGGGAAAGGTTAAACGTCGGTGGTCCAAGATCGCGGAACATCGAAGTCAGCATTTCATCTACCATGCTGTTATTCACGGACATGACGACGGTGCTCGGCGGATCGCCGCCCGCGTTGGGTGCTTGCACCTTTGTGCCGGGAATCGCTTTCGCCCGCGGAGTGCCAAGAAAAAATATGGTGGCCGCTACGCCGACCACCAAACCAAGAAGAAGAATCAATAGGTATCTCATTGCTGGTCCTAATAGTTTGCTTTCACAGAGGGCGACGCTGAAGGCGACGCCATCATCGTTGGGGATGCCGAGTTGGACGCACCTTGTGGTGCCATGTTGCTGAGCAACGCTTTGACCAGCGCTGTTACCGTTCCTGTAAACGCATCGATCTGCGCGCGCACCTGCTCAGGTGGAACTTTGTTTAGGCCCGCTGGAACCTGGAACAGCGTCGGATCGGCCGTGGTAGTAATATCTCGCATCTCTGCGACAATCTTTGCGCCCTTCACACCTTGAACATTGCCACTCGCTTCGGTGTACAACTCTGAACGCAGCGGCAGTCCGGTATCCTTGTCGACATAAACAAAGGCTTCAGTGTTTAGCTGGCCCGCCGACGTCGATGTGTTTGTCGTGTTTGTGTAACGATACTTATCCGCTGTGCGTCCATTGATTGTGTCGTCGCCAACTCTTTCAACGCCACGCAATTTTTCCAGATAAGCAACGAGCTGTCCCGGCGTCATTAGTTTTTGTAACTGAAAGCCTGTGGCCTCGGGAGTAAGCTCAGCATATTGTTTGCGGCCCGGCGCCAATACAATGTGTTTGTCGCCTTGTTCCAGATAGATCAAGTCTGAGCCGTCGGGAAGTTTGAACGCAACGCGCCGGTCGGCGCCGTTACGGGCCACGTCCACCGACAACGTCGGGATACCGACCGTCTTCTGTCCACCTTCAGTTTCGGCACTGAATACCAGGGTGGCGCGATATTCATCCGGCTCGCGCGCGGCGATCCCAACAGCAGTTACTGGCGATGGACTGGCGTTCATATTCGTCGCCGTGTTGGTGTTTACGGTTTGATTTGTATTGGCATTTGTATCGGAGCGCTGACAGCCGCTCGCGATTAGTATCAGTAGGCCAACTACAAAAAGACAGAATGATGTCGATGCTTTCGAGTTCACGGTTTTCATAGAAATCTCCGAAGCTGCGAGCGCCTGCTCGGGTTAATTAAGGGGGGCTTTTCGAGGGGATTTGTAGGATAGCACGCGACGCTGGGGATTTGTAAGCCATCTGTTCTAGTTAGCAGGTCCTGGTTTGGGATTGGTTAACATCGACTTCTATTGGAACTGGGGCTGGGGAACGCGAAGCGATCTCATTAGCACCGCGGCTTCAGCCCGGTGGGTCAAGCTCTACAAGCTATCCTGAACCGTTTCCAACGGTTTCCTCCTGGGAACAAAACCCGTTAGAAACGGTTCCTTGTCAATTGCTGTTCGCGATCACCGGGCTGAAGCCGCAGTGCTAATGAGATCGTTTCGCGTCCTCGCACATGCGCTTCCAGCAAAAAGCGGCGATACAAACTTCAAACTGAACTGCTAAAACATTGACTTGAGGGTCTCTTTTGCACTAGAAGCTCGTTGCTCTTCTATTCCTGCTTGCGAGTGTGGCCCATGAAACAGATTCTGACAATTCTTTTGCTCGGCTTTGCCTTATCGCTTTGTAACCTCGGTAACAAACTAAAGACTTCCAGCAATTCGGGCGGCTCCGGCTCCGAAAAATCTTCCTCGAGCTCGAGCGGCACAGCCGAGAAAGGAACGCCCACGGCTGCGCAGACTCAGGCGCTGGCCGGTGGAACGGAAGCGAAATGGAGCCGGCAAGGAATGTCCTGGACCGTGCCGCCAAAATGGAAAGAAGATAGCAACGATGCCAATCAGTTTGTCTGGAGTTCGCCCGGAGGCAGCGAAGCGGGGCACTTGATAGTCAGCATCTCGCCGATGGATGACAATTTCCCCACCGAGTCGAGCATTCAGGCGTTTTACGACCAGGCGGAAACTCGCCGGAAACATTTTGAGGTGGACGAGCTGAAGTGGGTTGAGATTAGTGGTTTGAAAGGCGTGCAGTTTCGCGAATCGAATCCGGAAAAGCCCGACGACTTTCGCCGGCTGCAATGGCTGGCGTATCGCAAGTACGCCGGGCAGGTGCAGATGATCAACATCATGCTGTCGAGTAACGGCGCTGGTTTCCCCAAGCATCAGGACGAGATGTACGGCGTGCTTTACTCAACGAAGATCGAGCACTGAGGTAGCACAGACTTTAGTCGGTGCTGCGTTCGCAAGAGTCAACAATCGATCATATGCGTTTCCAGGTGGCACAGACTTCAGCGTAAAACCACAGACTGAAGTCTATGCCACTTCCGGACCGCTACTGCTTCTTGATGTAATTTCGGTGCACCCAGGCGCCCTTCTGGTCCTCATCGCGCGTTTCAAAGAAGACGTTCTTGTCGTCTTCCCGAGTCACCACTTTCACTCGCGCGGTTACGTCTTTTGGCGCCGAGGGTCTTGGTTTTTCTGCCTCAGTCAGAAACGCTTTTGCATGATCCGCGGAAGCCGGCCTGAATTCTTCCTTCTGCAACTGCGCAATCGCCTCGACTGTGTTTGCCTTGAGCAGCTTGGGCCAAAGCTTGCGAAACAGCGCGTTTGAAGAATAGACATCGGCGCTGTTTACGTTTCCGTTAATTGCGGAGACGTAACCAATGACATCGTCGCTG
>DATAOU010000343.1:0-33627 GCA_036265575.1 Pyrinomonadaceae bacterium | reverse complement strand
CTCATGACTGCCAGTCATGCGCTCTCCCAGCTGAGCTACGGCCCCAATTGAATCGCTGAACTGTGGGCAAGCAAGAGTATCGCGGCGTTCAAACGAGCGTCAAGCTGCCGCTTCCGAGACATCTTTCAGAAAGGGCGGACGAGGCTTTTTAGGGATAGCCCGTGAGTCGGTATTCCTTTTTCTTTCTATCTCCTGGAACGACGGCGGGCCGCAAAGAACGCCATAACCGCCCCGAAAACGAGCAGAGCGAGGCCTTCAATTGTGCGATAGGTGTCAGGCAATTCGCGCACACCGCGCTCGGAAATTATTACGGCTGCGGTCGGTTCAAGAAAATACGCGCGATAAGCGATCACGCCGCCAATCGCGGCGAGCACAATTCCCAGAATGATGGCGACGGCTCGTAACATAGATGGAATGGCCTTGGTGCTTTGTACTTTGTGCTTTGTTCTTGTCTAAAGAGCTTTTTGACGAAGTGCCAAACTCAAAGCACGAAGTTCAAAGTCCGAAGTACAAAGTTCAAAGTACGTAGTTCAAAGAATTTACTTTCCCTTCCAAACCGGTTTGCGCTTCTCCAAAAACGCGCTGACACCTTCATCCTTGTCAGCGGTTGAAAAGCAGAGCGCAAACAAATCGACTTCGCGGCGCAGACCTTCGTCCAAATTCGAATGCGATGCCAACTTTACCGCTTCCTTCGCCAGGCTCAACGCAATGGGGCTCTTACCGGCAATGCGATTCGCAATCTCCATCGTTTTGGCTTCCAGTTGATCCGCTGGGAACACGTGATTAACCAAACCGATCTCGTAAGCCGTGTTTGCGTCAATGATGTCTCCGGACAGAATAAGCTCCATTGCCTTGCCTTCGCCAACGAGGCGCGTCAAACGCTGTGTCCCGCCCCCGCCGGGAATTATCCCGAGGTTGATTTCCGGTTGGCCAAACGATGCGGTTTCACTCGCAATGCGAATGTCGCAAGCCAGCGCCAGTTCGCAACCACCGCCCAAACAATAACCATTGATCATGGCAATCACTGGTTTCGGAAAAGTATCAAACGCGGTGAACAGCGAGCGCGCGGTCATCACGTCGCGCTGCATCATCGCCGTGCGTCCGGCAAACTCACCGATGTCTGCGCCCGCGATAAATGCCTTGTCGCCCGCTCCCGTAAAAACGACGACGCCGACAGAATCGTCGCTGCGCAGCTCCTCAAGTAGTGCTGCGCCTTCTTCACGCGTCTTAATGTTTAGCGCGTTGCGCTTGTCGGGACGGTTGATGGTAATGATGGCGACACGATCGCGACGCTCTAGCAGCAGGGTTTCATAGCCTCCGGGCTTTGCTTGCGACATTAATTCATCTCCGGATGTAGTTTGGATTTGCGAACAGATCGTACGGCCTGCGGTGTGATCCGTCAACGCGCTAAAGCAGGACTATGGGTGTGAAGACTTTGTGTTCGGCTTTGCCGCAGGTTGGGCGCCGAACTAGCGGTTCAGAGTACAAGCTTTAGCTTGATGCTTCCGCAAGAGTTCAACCTGAAGGTTGGACTCTGAACTGCTTGAGTGACTTTCTTGATTTATTCCGCAGGAGCGGTGGCGTCAGCATCCGGCTCGGCAGGCTGCTCATCAGCAACCCAGGAAACGAACAGTCGCAACCAGTTTTCCATCGATTCTGCGATCTGCACGCCCACACGTGCGGTGCCGTAGATCGCGGGCGCCATGCGGATCACAACGGCAGTGACTTCAATTGGAGCGCCATCGGGCCGATGCGCGCGCAGGTAGAGTCTCTCGCCGCGACTCACTTTCTGGTTGAGATGAAAGAGCGCGCCCGTGGTGGAAATATCGTCGGTTTCAGTCGGCTCGCTCCAGGCCGATCCATCCTCGGCTCGTCCCGAAACGACAATCGGCAGGCGTAGCGCCATGCGTAAGGCGAAGCGGCGCTCTTCGTTGTTGTAGGGAGTACTCATTGTAGGCAACACAGTTTGCTTACGCTCTCAAGAAGAATACGCACTGCGCCGGTCTTCGGCGGGCGCGGTCCAATCATAAAAGCCTATACCTGTTTTCTTCCCCAGTTTGCCCTCTTGTACCATCCGGCGCAAAAGCTCAGGTGGGCGAAATGTTTCCGAACCAAGCTCGCGGTAAAGATACTCGGCAATATTTAAGCGAATGTCCAGACCGACATGGTCCGTGAGTTTCAGCGGACCCATCGGATGGTTGTAGCCAAGCTCCATCGCGGTGTCGATATCTTTCGCGCTCGCCACGCCTTGCTCGAGCATGCGCATCGCTTCAAGTCCCAACGCAACTCCCAGTCGACTTGAAGCAAAGCCAGGAACATCCTGAACTACTATCGGCTCTTTACGCAGCCGCTGCGCAACCTGGCGAACAAGCTCAACTGTATCATCACTGGTGGCCTTACCAACCACAATTTCAACCAGACGCATGATGTGAACGGGGTTAAAAAAATGCATGCCCACGACGTTACCAGGCTGTGCCGAAACCTTTGCCAGCTCGGTGATCGATAACGACGAGGTGTTGCTCGCGAAAATGAATGGCTGGCTCGCCAACTTTTCCACATCCTGAATCAATTGCTGTTTGATCTCGAGGTTCTCCGGCGCCGCTTCAATAACTAAATCAGCGGTGGCTACTTCTGCCAGATCGGTAGTGCCGTGAATGTGTTGCAGGATGGAATCGCGATCAGCTTCAGTGAGTTTCGCGAGTTGAATCCCTTTGAGCAGATTGCGCTCGATCGCCTGTATTCCGCGCGCCAGCGAATCGCGGTCGACGTCTCGCAGCACGGCTTGATAACCAGCAGCGGCGGCGACTTGCGCGATTCCGTGGCCCATCGTTCCGGCGCCAATGATGCCGACGGTCTTAATTGTTTGCGGGGCGATGCCAGATTTCAATCGTTTGTCCCAACCGTGCGATTCGAGCTGCCTCGGCTCGCGTTCGACTACTCTTGTACGCGTAGTTATACTATACGCCTAACCGAAAAGGCTATACTTTCGGGCATTTAGTCCAGATTTTTCACTTCACCAAAGACAGTTGGCGAGGCATAAATGGCCATACAAACACTCGACAAAGAAGTGGTAATTATTGGGTCCGGCCCAGCCGGCTTAACGGCGGCAATTTATTCGGCGCGGGCCAATCTCAAGCCACTCTTGATTGATGCGCCGGTTGATGCGCATAAACAAACGGCGCCCGGCGGGCAATTGATGATCACGACGGAGGTGGAAAACTACCCGGGGTTTTCCGAAGGTATTCAGGGACCTGACTTGATGGCTGAGTTTCGTAAACAGGCGGAACGCTTCGGCACCGAGTTTTTGGAGGAGTGGATTACCGACGTAGACCTCAGCGAACGTCCCTTTGTTTTGCGAACGGAGAACTACATTGTCAACGCCCGTACATTGATTATCGCCACCGGAGCATCTGCAAAATGGCTGGGAATTCCAGGCGAGGCCAAAGTGCCGAATGGTTTCGGCGGCAATGGCGTCTCCGCTTGCGCGACCTGCGATGGTCCATTGCCCCACTTTCGCAACCAAACGCTGGTAGTCGTCGGAGGTGGTGACACGGCCATGGAAGAAGCAACGTTCTTGACGCGTTATGCCGCGAAAGTCTACGTGGTCCATCGCCGCGACAAGCTGCGTGCGTCAAAAATTATGCAGGACAAGGCCCGTCATAACGAGAAGATCGAATTCGTCTGGGACACAGCGGTTGAAGAAATTGTCGGCCAGGACGACATCGGCGTCACTGGTGTCCGCCTGCGAAATCTGAAGACAAGCGAAGAACGAGTGTTGCCGTGCGCGGGCGTCTTTATCGCAATTGGGCATAGGCCAAATACCGATCTATTCCGCGGCCAGTTGGACATGGATGATGTCGGTTATTTAAAGACGTCGGGTCATTCGACTGCGACAAATATTCCGGGCGTGTTTGCCTGCGGTGACGTGCAAGACTCGGTTTATCGCCAGGCCGTTACGGCTGCAGGCACTGGGTGTATGTCCGCGCTGGATGCGGAAAGATTTTTGGACCACCTGCCAGTGGCCATGCCTAGTGGCGAAGAAATCACCATGGAAGGCGAACACGTTACCCAGGATCATAGCGCGATCATCGAGCCTGATGGTTCGATGATCCCAAATCAGCAAGATCAAATGTTTGCGAAGAAATAATGGTCCGTTTAGAGCAGCACGATCGAATCGTCTTTGGGACGGCGTGGGCGTGGAGCAGGCGGAGGCAGCTGTTCTTCTACTTCAAACCGATCTGCCTGGGTTGACTCAAAATTGTTCGGACAGGCCTCGCAATAAAATCCCAACTGCTGTTTCCGTTCTTCACAATCGTTGCAATCGAGCGCCTGGCCCACTCTCCTTAAAGCATCAACTAGCGGCAACAACACCTGACCACGTTCAGTTAGCCTGTATTCGATGTGGGGTGGATTGCCGCCGAAATCAATGCGTTCCACCAGCTTGTCTTTTTCCATGTCGCGGAGACGCGCGACGAGTGTACGGCTGCTGATGGGAAACAAGCCGGTATGTAGTTCCATCGTGCGCTTTGCCCCGGCGGCAAGATCTCTCGCCACCAACAACGTCCACTTGTCGCCGATCATTTGCAGCGCGCCGGCTATTGGACAACCATCAATTTTGCGTCGTCGCACTATTTAACTCCGGTAGCGTCAAGAAGTTCAGAGTCCAACCTTTAGGTTGCGTTCGTCGCGAAAGCATCAAGCTAAAGCTTGGACTCTGGCTACTACCTCGTCGGGCTGACGAAACTACTTCATCACCGTGATCTCGCGGGTCGTTGTATTATAGCCGCCGTTGTCGACTGGCTTGTTATCTTTGTCCACCAGCTCGAGGCGCACTGAATGTTTTCCGTTGATCCAACCCGATAACCAAATCGGTTCCCACTTGTCGATGTATTTCGCATCGTCGTCGTCAACAATGTAACGAACTCGATACTCGCCGCCATCACCTTTCAGCTTCGCGCCGGTAAGCCAGAAATCAATCATGATTGGATCGGCGTCTTCGGCTTTGTACTCGCCTTTCGGACGACTGTAGGTCAACAACGGTTTGGTTGGATCGACGGCGCCGGCACTGCTCGATGCCATGTCTTTGCCTTCGCGCGTTGGTTTGGGCGCGGCCGAAGAATTGTTGTTGGCCATGGTCTGGCCTGTGTTTGTGGTGGTGGGCTTGGCTGTGTCGCCTCCACCTTTCACGGTGAACTCAACCATCTGAAAAGCGCCGTCGTTTTTGTAGCTCTCGTGCCACGGCCGCGAGGGAAACACGCGCAAGGTGTGCTTGCCGGCAATGACGTTTCTCAGTTCGAACGGTTCAGTAGTTTCGTAATAGGCTTCGTAGGGCTGGTTATCAAGAATGACGTGAATGTGATTGCCCTTGCCAGTGCTGGGATCCTTATGTGGCATGTAACCCTTCAAATCGCCGCTGAGAGCGAGTTTTACATCCACTGTCGATCCATTGATAACCGCGTCTTTTGCCGGCGAAACGATCTTTAACGAGGGCGTAGCTTGATCTTGTTCACCGCGACCCTTCATAAGGTCCATGATTTTTTGCGGACGGGGTACTAACGCGAGCGTTTGCGTCGCTGGCGGCGTCACTGTGGTGGTGGCCGTCGTGCTCTTGTTCTCAGGCGCAGTTGCGCACGATGCAAAAAGTAAAGCTGAGGACAGCAGAGCCAGTGTGACGAGAAAAATGTTTCGATGCCGATTCATGATTTCCTCCTGCGAAATTCAATGATGAACGAAATTAATTTAGGTAAGTGTACTCCGTGAGTAATGTTAAGCCAATGTCGATTTCACAAGCACGACGGGCGGGCCAATGCCCGCCCGCTAGATAACCCTGAGAGAGTGTCCGCCGTTCCTGCTAAGCCCCGGCACTGCGCGAGCCAGTTTGTTTCTGGAGTCGCTGCTCGGCCGCGTTCCAATCTATGTTTGAGAAAAATGCTTCGATGTATTTTGGGCGTTCGGCTGGTTTGTAGTCCAGCAGATACGCGTGCTCCCAAACGTCCATCACCAGAATGGGATTAAAGCCGGCGATGTTTCCGGTTTCGTGAAGCGTTATCCAATGATTGGATAGTCTGCCATTCGAGGGATTTTGATTACAGATGGCCCAACCGACACCGCGCATTTTGCCGATGCCCACAAAGTCGGCTTTCCAAATTTCATAACTACCGAATGTTGCCGCTGCCGCTTTGGCAAATTGCGTCGTTGCCGCAGGGTCGCCAGTGCCGCCACCCTTTTTCAGATTCTCGAAGTAGTATTCATGCAGCACCATGCCGTTGTACTCAAAACCCAGCCGCCGGGTTAATTCAGAGTAAGCAGGCATTTCTTCCTGGTCCACGTTGCCATCGCTGATGAACTCCGAAATCTTTTCGGTTAGCTTGTTTGTCTCTTTGACGTAACCTTCGTATAGCTTGAAATGCATTTCGAGAGTTTCATCCGAAATACCTTTCAGCGTACTCAAATCAAATTGTCTTGCCGTATAAGAACCAATTGAACTCATGTCTACCTCCAGTTGCCGTTCAAAACCCAGCGCAAAATGCGCAGAGTTGTACCAATGATAATTCCGATAAGTGACTATTGCGCTGGAGTATGGCGAATACGTGGAGATGCTGCGGATTTAGTGTGACGGCGGCTCAGGGGACAGGAGCAGAAAAGCAAGAGAGGCAGAAAGCAGGAAAGTTTCCTGCCCACTGCCTCCTGTTTCTGCCGACTGATTATTTACCGAAAATTACCCAATCGCCGTGGGACGTGCCCATGAACAACAAGAGGGGCAACGACAACCAGGTGTTGGTTCGTGAAGCGATAAATGCCTGACGGGCCAATTCGGGCGGCGCCGCCGGTCCGGTTCCGGCAGTTGCCGCAAGAATGCGCTTGTTGTTGGGCCAGATGATGCCCCAAACATTTAGCATCATCACAATACCGTACGCGCCACCAATGCCAATCGAATAGGACTTATTGCTCGCAAAGCTCTGGCCGGCGACGGTCAACTCTGCAGTAAAGAACTTGATCAGGCCCCAGGTAACGATCGCCACCAAAATGAACATCACGATGGCAAACACGCGGCCGTCCTTAGTCAACGCCGGCACCTTCTTAATAATTAAAAACTCGACTATGAATAAAACAACCGAGTAGCTGAGCCAGGCGAGCAGTATCCACCAAACGTTAAGGTGGCCGCCGCCAATCGTGTTTGCGTTGTTTACGTCTGGCGTCAAAATGTACATGGCGAAATATGCCAAGCCGACCAGAACCGTCACCACGGCGCCCCAGCGGAAGAACCAAAGTGCACGGCCCAGCAGATCCGGATTCACCTTTTTCTTGGTATCGGGGTCGAGACCTTTTTGGAAAGGGACATTGACTAGATTGAAAAAGTAGAGCAGGCCGATCCATGTGATACCAGCGACAAAGTGAGCCCAGCGCAAGATGATGCGCGTGAGCGCAACGCTATCAGGCGGGTGAAACAAATCCTGAAACATGGCCAAACTGATGGGGAGATGAACAGTCGACTCGATTAGCATATGACCTCCGTAAGTACGACAGCATCTTGCCTGTCGATCGCCGATGAAGTACACGGGACAGACAGGAATGTCTGTCCGACTTTGTTTGGATTACGCGCGCAGATTACACCCTGAGGCTAGTGATCCGCAATAAACTTGTAGCGGTCGTCCAGGCAGTTTGGAGTACGCCTTCCAGTTGCCGCTGCTAAAAAGAGCAAGCTAAAGCTTGTACTCTGAACGACTGTCCTTTAGTCCAAGGGCCTTGGCCCCGCATCCATTCCCCGGACGCTCGCTTGATTGATCACTTTGACTGTCAGGTCGTCCTTAACCCTGATTTGGCAGGAGAGGCGAATGTGATCGGCGAGATCGGATTCCAGCGCCAACCGGTTTCGCTCTAATTCACCCATCTCACCGGGATCGCCGCTGAGGACTTCGACTCGACACGTCGTACAACGAGCGTTTCCGCCACACCGATGCAGAATGTCTATGCCCGCATCCTCGATCGCGAGCACTAGTTTCTTTCCTTCGGACGCTTCGATTTGAACAGCTCCAGTCGCAGTTTCGGCTTCAATCTTCGGCATTAGTTCGACTCCAGATTTTAATTTGATTGCCTAATGAATGTGGCACAACCAGGCGACTTGAGCAAGTGGGCCAACTCCATGGAGTGCGGCGGCCTGGCGCCGCTTTGGCCTGGCTACAGCGAGCAATTAATTTCGGCGGGCCAGATGTGTAGTCCGACTAAAGCGTTGCCAGGCCAGCGCACTCCAACTAGTTGACGCTTCCAATTAATCAGAGGTTTAAAGTTCGTCGGACAGAACCAGTTCCATGAAAGTCGCATCGGCAACCGGGTTCTTGTAGTAAGGCGCAATCTCCCGAAAACCAAACGAGCGATACATTGCGATCGCCTGGTCCATCCGGCCGGGCAAGGTGTCGAGCCGTAGCCGCGCGTAACCGATGTGCATTGCTTCTGCAATCACCTTCTCGGTAAGAGTCCGGCCTAATCCGCGGCCACGAAATGCAGGCCTCACGTACAACCGCTTCATCTCGCCAATGCCCTCGCCGATTTTCCGCAGCGCAACGCAGCCCATCACATCGTCGCCGTCGATGGCCAGGAACAGACGGCCGCTCGGTGGCGCATAAGCGCCCGGTAGTTCCGCTACTTCCTTATCGAAGTTTTGAAAGCAGAGACTGATCTCGACCCACGAAGCGTATTCGTGAAACAGCTCGCGGACGCTGCTGATTTCCTCAGGACATTGGGCTTGGAGCAACTGCATACAATGGATGACCTGCAGCAGGTTTAGATCGTTAAGAGGCTAAGCTTAGGGCATAACGCGAAAGCGGCTCGTGTCTTCTATAAGACCATCGAGCCGCTTTCAGCACCGCGTCATATTGTGTAAGACAGGCTTTCCAGTCTGTCATCGATCCTGGAGACAGGAATGTCTGTCCTACTGGTTAAGCCGTAAACGACGTGCCGCAGCCGCAGCTGCCCGTCGCGTTTGGATTCGTAAACGTAAAGCCCGAACCCATCACACCGGTGACGTAGTCGATCTTGACGCCGTTCAGATACTGGCCGCTGAACATATCGACGAAGAGTTTGACGCCGCTTTGATCGAGCACAAAATCGCCTTGTCGCGACTCTTCTTCGATGTTCAAACTGTACTGAAATCCTGAACAGCCACCCGGAACGACGCGCACCCGCAGGCCGGCAGTTTCCGGTAGGCCTTCTTCGCTGGCCATAAACTTTTTGATTTCGCCTATCGCTGCTTCGGTGACGTCGAGGGTCATCGCGGGAGCATTCGGCGTCACGCCGGTTGTCCCAGTTGAGGCGGTTTGTGTAGACATTCTTTTCTTTCTCCTAAAGTAAAATCCGGTTGATTAGTTCAATAATTCGGTGTTTTGGTTGCCAAAACTTAAAAACAGCCAAGCAAAAAGCGCAAATTCAGTTTACTGGCCTTTGCCCAAAACGACAAGTTCAGGTTTCATGGCCTCGATCGAGACATAGCGCGCAACTTCCTCAGCTACTCGCCGGAAAGCAACCGCTTGCGGCGATTCAGGATGGCTGACTACGACGGGCACACCCTTGTCGCCGCCTTCCCTGACTTCCATTCCCAGCGGAATCGTACCCAGCAACGGCACGTGATACATCTCGGCCAACCGCGCACCGCCGCCTTCACCGAAAATGTTGTAACGAGTACCCGTGTCAGGCGCGACGAAGTAACTCATGTTCTCAATGATTCCCAACACCGGAATAGCAACCGTTTCAAACATTCGCAGTGCCCGCCGCACGTCGGCAACAGCAACGTCCTGGGGAGTCGTCACCAGCACCGCGCCCTGAACGGGAACCAGTTGAGCCAGTGATAATTGAACGTCGCCTGTGCCCGGAGGCATGTCTACAATTAAATAATCCAGCTCGCCCCATTTCACATCCGACAAAAACTGCTTGACGAGACCATGCAGAATTGGACCACGCACGATCATCGGTTTATCGCCCGGCTGCAGCAACGCCATCGACATTAACTTAACGCCGTAAGCTTCAATTGGAATTAACTTATTACCTTCAACTTCGGGCCGCGCTTCGCTAGCCCCCAGCATGATAGGAACGTTTGGTCCATAGACGTCTATGTCCATCACGCCCACGCGAGCGCCATCAAGCGCGAGCGACACCGCCAGGTTTACCGCGACAGTTGATTTGCCGACGCCACCTTTTCCGGATGAAACTGCGATGATGTTGCGAATGCCTTCGATGGCGAGCTTGTCACCGATACCGCGGCCCTTCGGGACTTCGGCGTCCATCGTCACAGCGACTGCGGTGACGCCCGGCAGCGAGCTTACAAGCTCTTGAGCGGCGCTTTCCATCTCAGCTTTTACAGGACAAGCCGGTGTCGTCAGCACAATGCGAAAAGAAACGTTGCCGCCCTCGATCTTCAGGTCCTTAATGAAACCGAGTGTGACGATGTCTTTGTGCAGATCGGGATCTTTGATTTGACGCAAGGCGTCGAGAACTTGCTGTTCGGTTACTTGTGACATAGGGGTTTAAAACCAAGCTGTTGTGGATTATTGCTTTGAAAGCGTAGCTGATTGAAAGTGGTAACGCAAACTGCCGGTTTGCGCTTTGCCAGGCTCAAGAAGTTGAGAGTACAAGCTTTAGCTTGCCTGTCTGGCGAACGAGCAACCTGAAGGTTGTACTCTGAACTTCTTGAGTTTTCCCAAAACTATAACTTCTCGATGACGAGCGCGCTGTTCTTTGAACCAAAGCCAATGCAATTGCACAACGCCACACGCACGTCAGCTTTTCTGGCCTGGTTGGCAACGTAATCCAGATCGCAGGCCGGATCGGCTTCATCCAGATTTATGGTGGGCGGAATCATGCCGATGTGCATTGCGCACAAGGCCGCGCTGACGCCTGCTGCGCCACTCGCTCCCTGCGGGTGCCCGATTTGTGACTTCGTGGCCGACATGGGCGTGGTGATCGCGCGACCGTTCAATGCAATTTTCAGCGCGCTCGTCTCGATGCGGTCGTTAAGAATGGTAGAGGTGCCATGCAGGTTTACGTAATCGATCTCGGCGGCGTCGCGACCCGCATCATCAAGCGCAAGCTTCATTGCACGCGCCGGTTCATCGCCTGACTCTTCCAGTCGAACGCGATGATATGCATCACACGTCGCTCCATACCCCGTAATCTCCGCATAGACCTTAGCGCCTCGCTCTTTTGCATGGTCGTATTCCTCGAGCACGTAAATCCACGCACCCTCGCCCAGAACGATTCCGGAACGATTCACAGAGAATGGCCGCGAAGCCCTCGCTGGTTCGTCATTCCATTCAGTCGTCAAAACCGTCATCAAATTAAAGCCCGCCAAAATCCCGGGCGCGATAGGTGCATCAACGCCTCCCGCCAACATCAAATCCTGGCGACCGAGCACGATGTGTTGAGCGGCATAAGCGAGCGCATCGGTAGAACTCGTGCAGCCGGTCGAAACAATGTGCGACAGCCCCCTCAGACCAAAGGCCATCGACAATTCACTTGATAGACCACCGTGTGTAGATGAAGGAATAGTGTAGACGCTGGCCTTCGCTGTGGGGCCAACGTACCAGTACGCATATTGCTGTTCAGTAAATGCCAGACCACCACCGCCAGTGCCCAGCACCACACCAAACGACCTGCGTTGGTCCAACGAGAGTTCATCGGGCTTGAGGTTGGTATCAGCGAGCGCCTCGCGCGCTGCAGCCAACGCGAGCGGCACTGTTCGCGGCACGTGTTTGCGATCTTTGGGATTGAGTTCGGCTTCCCAGTCAAAGTTCTGAACCTGGGCTGCGATTTTTACCGGCGAGGTCGAAACATCAAACGAATCGATCCTGCGCACGCCGCTTTCGCCGTTGACTAAGGCATTCCAGAATACTTCACGGCCAATGCCGAGTGGGGTGACACACCCCATGCCGGTAATGACTACGCGACGCGGTTGCTTAAACTGACTGAGCATGCGAGCTGATTACTAAAACAGAAAATGAGTTCCGATTTGCCAGTCAGAATAGCACTGCCTTTACCTAACCACTAAGTCGTGCCGACAAGAAAGGCCCGGCGTCTTAACGTCGGGCCTCCCGCAGGATTCTGGGTTTGCGACGAAAGTTATTCGCCTTGTTTTGTGCCGCACTCATTACAAAACTTGGAACCCGCTGGCAGCGCCGCTCCGCACTTCGTGCACGGAACCGTCTGTGCTCCAGTTTCCATTTTTGTACCGCATTCAGTGCAGAACTTTGCGTTAGCCAGATTTGCCGCGCCGCATTTTGGACAAGCGCGTTTTTCGCCGCTCGTAGCCTCGTTCTTCGACTGGTTCATGGCATTCGTCATTGCGCCCGCCATTGCGTTTCCAATCGCGAAACCTGCTCCCAGCCCTGCGCCGGTGCCGGCCCCCCCGCCCGGGTTTTGCGCCGCATCGCGCATCGCATCGGCCGCCTGGAATTGAGCGTACCGACCAACGTCTCCAATCACGCCCATCGAAGTACGCTTGTCCATCGCCGCTTCAACTTCGGCGGGCAGCGAAATGTTTTCGATGACAAACTTGGTCAATTCCAACCCGTAAGCATTGAAATCAGTGGTTAGCTTGCCGCGAATGAACTTACTCAACTCCTCGTAGTTTGAAGCGAGATCCAAAGCTGCGATTTTTGATTCAGCGAGCGCATCGCTGAAGCCGCTCACTAAAGTTCGTTTGAGTTGGCCCTCAATGTCTTCCGTTACAAAATGCGCATTGGTGCCAGCGACTTCCTTAATTAATGCGCGCGGATCAGTGACGCGAATTGAATAAATGCCAAACGCGCGAAGCCGCACCATGCCAAAATCCGTGTCGCGCATCATTACCGGATTCGAGGTTCCCCACTTCAGGTCGGTGAACTGTTTGGTGTTGACGAAATAAACTTCGGCTTTGAACGGAGAGTTAAAGCCAAATTTCCACGCGCCCAGTTTCGTCAGAATCGGAGTGTTACCGCCGTCAATTTCATAACGACCTGGTCCAAAGACGTCAGCGATCTGCCCTTGAAAAACGAAGACTGCGGCCTGCGATTCGCGCACTGTCAGCTGCGCGCCATTCTTGATCTCCTGGCCCTGCACCGGAAAGCGGTACACGATGGTGTTGCCTGAATCATCAAGCCACTCAATGACTTCGATAAACTGCGAACGGATGGCATCAAAGATTCCCATTTGTTTCTCCTTCGTTTCGAACCACGTGCGGCCGATTCGCGGCCATTCTAAATACGGCGCCGGCCACGACGATGTTCACCTCACGCTCTGAAATATTGCACAAAACCACGGGTTGAGGAAAGAGCACTACTTGATTTCAGCAGTCACCCGCGTACGACTGCGCAACGATTGTCGCCGGCGATGCCTGAAACGGATTAGCAGTAAAGCAGTCAAACCTCCTACAACGTCGATGACGCTGTCGTAAATCGAAGCAGTCCGGCCAGGCACAAAACTCTGGTGAAACTCATCAAGCAATGCATAGCAAGTGATTAGCAACAGCGCTATCTGGAACCAGTGTCGCTGAATAAAGTCTTTTGCCGAACCCGCAAAGGCGCGCGCAGAAAGTATGCCCAGCACAGCGTACTCGCTGAAGTGCCCGAGCTTGCGCGTGACGAAATGAACGGCGGCGACACCCTCCTCGCTGAGGTTTGGAAAAATCCAGAGAATAAGTGGCCGAAAGACGCGCGAGGTGTTGAGTGCCGAAAACTCACTGGTCGAGGCAAGAGAAATTAGCGCCATCCATAACAATAATGGTCCATATCGCCAAAGGCGCTGAAATGTATTCGTCTTTTGACTATCGATGTGAGCTGAGTCCATTGTGATCCGAAATAATAAAGGGAAGCCGCACGCTGCCGCTTCCCTTCAAAACTAAGTTTGCCTGCAAGCTAAAGTGCTGCGGCGCCGGAGACGACTTCAATAATCTCGTTAGTAATCGCCGCTTGACGGATGCGATTCATGTTCAGTGTTAGCGAGTCGATCAGTTCGCGCGCGTTCTTGGACGCTGAATCCATCGCTGTCATGCGTGCTCCCTGTTCCGAAGCTATGGATTCCAGCAGCGCCCGAAAGACTTGGGTCTCGATCATCTGCGGCAGCAGCTTCGCGAAAATCTGCGCCGGCGGTTGTTCGTAGATGTAGTCGACCAAGCTGACCGCTTCCGACGACGCCGTCTCTTCTGCCGAGGGAGACTTTCGCGCCACCGGCAAAATTTGCTCGATTGCCACCCGTTGCTGCATCACTGATTTAAATTCGTTGTAGATCAGAAATACTTTGTCAATTTCTTCGTCTTCGGTAAAGCGCTTAACTATATCGCGCGCGACTTCGAGCGCTTCGGAAAAATCAACTCGTCCTTTGCCCGTGAGCCCGATGTATTCGCCGACCAGCGTTGCACCGCGGCGGCGAAAGAAGTCGCGCCCTTTCCGGCCCACTGCAAGAATATCTATCTGTTTCCCGGGGTTTGAGTTGATGAAGGACTGCGCCGCCTTTGTCAGGTTTGTATTGAAGGCGCCGCAAAGACCCTTGTCGGCTGTAATAAGTACAACGAGGTAACGTTCATCGCCCCGCGGATCCAGCAAAGGATGATGAAAGTTCTCATCCGTGCGCTCGGCCAGGCCCGCCAAAACTTCGCTCATCTTGTTTGCAAAGGGGCGCGCAGTGACCACGCGATCCTGGGCACGCTTGAGCTTCGCCGCCGAGACCATTTTCATGGCCTTGGTGATCTGCTGCGTGTTTTTAACCGACTTGATGCGTCGGCGAATATCTAAAAGATTAGGCATGAATAACCGATACTAGGCGCCGGCTGGTGCGGGCTGGACCGCGGCAGCGTTAGCCGGTTTAGCGGCCGGTGTTGTTGCGCCAGCAACGCTCGCCGTCGTCTCTGCCCAGCGGTCCTTGAAATCACTCAGTGCTTGCTTCAAATCAGAAATAATATCGTCAGTTAAACTCTTCTTCTCGCGAATGCTGCTGAGCAATCCCGGATGTGAATTGTCGACGAACTTCAAAAGCTCGGCTTCAAAGCGCCGGACCTCCTCAACTTCAACATCGTCGGCATAGCCATTACTTGCAGCCCAAATTACTAGAATCTGGTTCTCCACGTTCATTGGTTGGTACTGAGGTTGTTTCAGAATCTCAACCAATCGCTGTCCGCGAGCAAGCTGTGCTTGAGTGGCTTTGTCCAGGTCGGAACCAAACTGCGCGAACGCCTGGAGTTCTCTAAACTGGGCCAGGTCAATGCGCAGGGTGCCGGCAACCTGCTTCATCGCTTTGATTTGGGCTGAACCACCTACGCGCGAGACGCTGTTGCCGACGTTAATCGCCGGTCGAATGCCGCTATTGAATAGGTCGGCTTCGAGAAATATCTGGCCGTCTGTAATCGAGATTACGTTGGTGGGAATGTAAGCTGAGATATCGCCGGCCTGAGTTTCAATAATCGGCAAGCTGGTTAACGAGCCTCCGCCTTTCAAATCGGACAACTTGGCCGCGCGCTCCAGCAAACGCGAGTGCAGGTAGAAGACGTCGCCCGGATAAGCTTCACGACCCGGCGGACGGCGCAATAGCAACGATATTTCACGATAGGCCGCAGCTTGTTTTGATAAATCGTCGTAGATAGTTAAAGCATGGCGGCCGTTGTCGCGAAAGTACTCGCCCATTGCTGCGCCGGAGTAAGGCGCCAAAAACTGCATTGCCGCTGGATCAGATGCGGTCGCTTTAACCACAATCGTGTATTCCAGCGCGCCAAAGTCCTCCAGTGTCTTGACGACTTGGGCCACCGTCGATGCTTTTTGCCCAATCGCGACGTAGATGCAAATTACATCCTTGCCCTTTTGATTAATGATTGTGTCAACAGCGACTGCGGTCTTGCCAGTTTGTCGATCGCCAATAATCAGTTCGCGCTGACCACGACCGATGGGCACCATCGCATCGATCGCTTTGAGTCCCGTTTGCAGTGGTTCTTTAACCGGCTGTCGATCGACGACGCCGGGGGCGATGCGCTCAATGGGATTGTAGGTTTCAGTAATGATTGGACCACGATCGTCGATCGCGTTGCCCAATGCATCCACCACGCGTCCGATCATTGCATCGCCAACAGGCACTTGCATAATGCGGCCCGTCCGTTTGACCAGGTCACCTTCCTTGATCGCCTGATACTCTCCAAAGAGAACGGCGCCCACTTTGTCCTCTTCGAGATTCAGCGCGAGGCCGCGCACATCGTGTGGGAACTCGAGCAGTTCGCCGGCCATGACTTTTTCCAAACCATGAATTTCAGCAATGCCGTCGCCAACCTTGATGACGGTGCCGACTTCCATCACGGTCACGCCGGACTGGAAGTTCACAATTTGCTTACGAATAATCTCGTTGATTTCATCCGCTCTGATGGGTTCCATGGTTTTCCTCTAAATACTAACGACTAACCCGCGAGTTCCTCGCCCAGCCGCTCTAGTTGATTTCGAACTGAACCGTCATAAACCGTCGAGCCAATCCTCGTCACAATGCCGCCGAGTAGTGACTCGTCGGTCTTAAAGTTCAAACTAACTTTTTTACCCGTGATTTCGCCCAACCTTAACGCCAACGCAGACGTAGTTGCGACAGGTAGCGGCTGCGCTGAAGTAACCTCGGCGCTAATCACTCCCGATCGTTCATCAAGAATTTGCGATAGCTTGGCAGTGACTTGAGGCAGATCCGCCATTCTTTGGTTTCTTAAAAGGACTCGAAGGAAATTCTCTGTCGTCTGGCTAGGTTTAGTGCGGCTAATCAACTCGCTCAAAACTTTTTGCTTCTGTTCGTAACCAACGGTGGGGTTGCTGAAAATCTCCAACAGCGACGGGCTGGACGCGACCATCTGCTCCCATTTACTTAACTCATCGCGGACGGCGGCTTCCTCGTGTTGCTCACCGAGCACGTCAGCCAGCGCCGTCGCATAACGACGCGCAATAGTTTGCGAACTCAAACTCGTGACCCCCTGAGCTCCTCTATACTTCGGTCTGTTAGGCGCTCGTGCTCGGCTGGTCCAATTTCCTTTTTCAAAATATCCTCCGCCATGCGAACACTTTCCTGGGCCGCAAACCGCCGCAACTCCTGACGCTCTATCTTGCCTGCACTTTCAATCTCACGCTTTGCCTGGTCTCGCATGCGCGCGAGTTCGCTATCTGTCGCCGACTTGATGCGTTCCCTCTCAGCTGCGATTTCAGCCGCGTTCCTCGCTTTCACTTTGCCGACCTCAGTGTCGAGATTCGCGAACCGAGCTTCAATCTCAGAGAGCTTCGCTAAGGCTTGGTCACGTTCTTCCTTCGCTTGTTTCAGCTCTCGCTTTATTGCCTCACCCCGCGACCGTAAGGCTTCCTTGATCGGTCGACCAAACCGGCGGTGCAGGTAAAGAGCGAGTAAGATAAACGCCAGCAGATTGAAAAACTTCCACAGTTCCAGGCCCGGATAATTCCACCAGGGAATTCCGTCGGACCCTTCCAAAACCGCAAACAAGATGAAAGTTTGAAGAAACAATCTAGTATTCCAAAGGTGGCGCCTTTATCAATTACGCGCGGAGGATTTGCTCACTGATCTCACGGGCCCGTTCCTGCGCTGTGACGCCCAAGGTCTTTCGAACTTCGCCGCCTTCCGCTTTTATTCTTTCCTTTTCTCGGGCGACTAAAGTCGCCACCTCGGTTTTGACTTCCCCAAGGCTGCGTTCCCGTTCCTTAGATAGCGTCGCTCGCTCCTGCTCCATTGCTGCGTAGCCGCTCGCCCGCGCTTCGCGCAAGTGCGACTCATAACTCCGCAGTTTCTCCTCAACCGTCAGCAACGTGTGCTGGGCTTCACTCAGCCTGCCCTTCGTTCTGCGGTCTCGTTCCTCCAGGATGCGATTGATAGGCTTAAGCAAGGTAGCATTCAGGACCACCACCATCACCACGATCAGCACCAGGTGAAACAGGAGCGTGCCGTCCGGCACCAATTGGATCGAGTTTTCTGCGAGTGCGAAGATCATCTCACGTCCCTAATTTACCCTGCCGCAAAAGCGTCGGAGTCTAACACCCTGCCAGAAAAGGGGTCAAGCAAGCGAGCCCATATTCAATTGGCCGACAACGGACGCGCGGGGGCGCCTAGAATTACGAAGCCGCGTGAGTATTGACCGCTGGAGCGCTGTAGTATGTAAAGCTGCCGCTGTACATAGTACTGTCGGCTTAGGCGCGGGTCAGAAGGCCGTAAAGGCGATCAAGGTCCGCTTGGTTGTAGTACTCCAATTCGATCTTCCCGGCGGCGGATCCGCTCGCCTGCACTATCCGAACCTGTGTACCAAAGTGGCGTCGAAGACGGGTCTCAGCGGCCCGCACGTTGGGGTCTGCGGGTGCCGTCTTGGTCGCCCTCGTGGCCTTGCCATCCTTCCGTTCCAGGAGTTGCCGTACCGCATGTTCAGTCGCCCTCACAGAAAGATCGCCCTCTATGATTTTTCTCGCTAGCCGCCGCTGTGCCGCTAGATCGGGAAGTCCTAGGAGCGTGCGTGCGTGGCCCGTGCTGAGTCGTCCCGATTGAACCAGCTCTTGCAAATCTTCCGGCAGCCGCAAGAGCCGGAGAAAATTCGTAACGTAAGACCTATCGCGACCCACGCGCTCGGCGACTACTTCCTGGGTCAGTCCCACCGTGTCAATTAGGTTCCGATAAGCGCGTGCCTCTTCGATGGGGTTCAGATCCTCGCGCTGGATGTTTTCTATCAGCGCCAATTCGAGCACCTTGTCGTCCGAGACATTTCGAACGATCGCAGGAACACGAGTGAGGCCGGCACGTTGGGCGGCGCGCCAGCGTCGCTCGCCGGCTATTAATTCAAAGCGGTCGTGCTTGGGACGAACTATTAGGGGTTGAACCACGCCGTTCGCGTTTATGGATTGGGCCAACTCGTCCAGCTTAGCTTCATCGAAAACGCCTCGTGGCTGAAGCGGGCTCGGATCTATCAGATCGATCGCTATGGTGTTGGCGTCTGCAGTAGCGGTGGCGGTTCCTTCAGCTGAGAGTAGCGCCCCCAGCCCCCGTCCCAATGCCTTTCGAGCCATGGGCAATTATCTCCTTACCGAGCTGAAAATAGGCTTCCGCGCCTTTCGAGTGACCGTCATAAAGGGTAATGGGCTTTCCGTAACTAGGCGCTTCGGCAAGACGGACGTTGCGAGGAATCATAGTCTCGAAAACCTGCTGGCCGTAAAAGTCTCGGAGATCGGATGCGACTGCTGCTGACAAATTGGTTCGTTCGTCAAACATCGTCAACAAGAGACCTTCAATTGTCAGCCCGGGATTGTGCAAGCGCCGAATTCGAGCCAACGTGTCAAACAGTTCGGTGACGCCTTCCAATGCGTAGTATTCGCACTGAATCGGCACCAGGAGTGCTTTCGCAGCCGTCAGAGCATTAAGGGTTAGCAGGCCCAGCGAAGGAGGGCAGTCGATAATGATGAATTCATAATCGTCCGCGACCGGAGCGAGTGCCTCCCGCAGACGGAATTCCCGATTCTCCATCTCGACTAATTCAACCTCAGCGCCTGCGAGATCCTTGTTGGCAGGGAGGACATTCAAGCCCGGTGTTTCAGTCTGGAGGATTGCGTCGACAACCGGCTCTCCCAGAACTATTGAATGGTAGATGCTTTTGCGAAAGCTGCCCCGTTGAATGCCCACACCGGAGGTGGCGTTACCTTGTGGGTCCGCATCTACGAGCAGCACGGAGTGTTGGGAGCCAGCCAGAACGGCAGCCAGATTAACCGCTGTGGTGGTCTTGCCGACGCCACCCTTTTGATTTGCTACCGCTATTATTCTTGCCATCGAGGTGCAAAAGCTCAATTTCACGTGGTCAGGCCCCGTAAATTAGCATAAAACCGCCTAAGCTTTTCGATTATTTGTATTTTCGGAGGTTTTATTGCCCAAATGTTCCACGTGTCCCACAAGAAATGTGTGGGGAGGGGACACGTGAAACATCAGGCTCGAGCGGTAATACTTACGTTTACCAGCAAGGTGGCCAAAGCGGCGGGCGTCAAGCCGGGAATTCGCCGCGCCGCCCCGAAGGTCGTGGGCTGGGCCCGTTCAAGTCGCTCAGCCATCTCATGCGAAAGCCCACTAAGCCCTCGAAAGTTTAGGCCGTTAGGGATCAGCAGAGTGTCGTGCGCGTGAAGTCGCTGGATAGCACTTTCCTGAGACTTGATATAGCCCGAGTACAGACTGTCAGATAGCGCGAACTCAATCTCCTCCACGCTGGCGGACCTTTTTGTTTCCGCTGGAAGCAGCTCCAAGATAAGAGCCGAGCTCGTACCAGGCCGCTTGGCCAATTCCTCTAAACTTATTGAATCTACGCCATTTAGCGGCGTTCTCTCGTTGAGCGCCGCATAAGCAGCGTCGCTCTTGCGGATGCGCGTCCCGCTCAAGGCTTTCTTGATCGAAGCAATGCGGTCGCGCCGCTGATTAAATCGCTCCCACGCGGCGTCTCCAACCAAGCCGGCTTCTCTTCCGTACTTCGATAACCGCTCATCAGCATTGTCATGTCGGAAAGCGAGCCGGTACTCAGCCCGGGAAGTAAAAATCCTATAGGGTTCGTCCACTCCTTGGGTAATCAAGTCATCGACCAGCACGCCAATGTACGACTCCTCACGGCGCAGCCCGAAACGCGGCCGCCCTTGAGCCAGAAAGGCCGCGTTGATTCCTGCCAGCAAGCCCTGACAGGCCGCTTCTTCGTACCCAGTAGTCCCATTGATCTGCCCGGCATGAAAGAGCCCGCCTATCCTGCGGACTTGTAAATCCGGTCCCAGTTCGCGCGGATCCACATAATCGTACTCTATGGCATAGCCTGGCCGAATGATCTTTGTGCTCTCCAAGCCTGGCACCATCCGCACCAACTCCTGCTGCAGCCCTGCCGGCAGGGAAGTTGAAAACCCGTTCAAGTAAACTTCGTTAGTGTCGTGACCCTCTGGTTCGAGGAATAACTGGTGGCGATCCTTGTCCGCGAATTTGACTACCTTGTCTTCGATGGAAGGACAGTACCGAGGCCCCACGCCTTTTATCTGACCGGAATACAGCGGTGATTCATGAAGATTCTTGCGAATTCGTTCATGCAGATCGTTCGTGGTGTAACCGATATAGCAATCGATTTGCGGCTGCTCAATTTTCTCAGTCGAAAACGAGAAGGCTACTGGCCGCTCGTCAGCTTGCTGACTCTGAAACGCGTCCCAGTTTATTGTTCTTCCGTCTAGCCGCGGCGGGGTACCAGTTTTCAGGCGGCCAACCGGTAAACCCAAACGCTTTAGCGTTTCCGCCAATTCTACGGACGCCGGCTCACCTGCACGACCTGCGGAATAGGTCGTCCGCCCAGCATGAATCAGTCCGTTTAAAAATGTACCGGCCGCAATGACTACCGCTTTAGCGCCAATTCGTCGGCCATCCTGCATTACCACGCCACGCACTTTGGCATCCCGGATTGACAAGTCGACGACCATGCCCTGTCTCAGCGACAAGTTCGGCGTGTTCTCCAGGGTGTTTCGCATCTCCAGGCGATACAGTGCGCGATCAGCCTGCGCTCGAGGTGACTGAACAGCGGGTCCGCGCGACCGATTAAGAAGGCGAAATTGAATGCCGGTGCGATCGATCACGCGCCCCATGATTCCGCCAAGTGCGTCGATCTCTCGAACCAGATGCCCCTTGGCTATTCCACCAATCGCCGGGTTACAAGACATCTGACCGATTAGATCCAGATTCAAGGTCAATAACGCGGTCGTCGCGCCCAGGCGTGCCGAAGCGGACGCAGCTTCGCAGCCCGCATGTCCGCCGCCGATGACCAGTACATCAAAAGTCTCGTCGAAAACCATGATCACTTACCTATACAAAAAGTACTAAAAATCTGACCAAGAATCTCTTCGCTGGTAGTCTCACCGGTAATGGCTCCTAGGAACCTCAGCGCGTTATGCAGGTCGGCCAACACGATCTCTTCTCCTGCTAACTGGTCCATTGAGCTTGATGCCGCCTCCAACGAACGCTTTGCCCGGGTCAACAGATCATAGTGGCGACTATCGGTTATAAGCAGGCCTCGCCCTGCCGAATCCATCGAACCGAAAGGTTCCAGTATAGCAGCGGTGAGTTCTGGAATTCCTTCCTGTGTTAGCGCAGAGACATGGACCACCTTTGCGCCGTTCAAATTGTCCAGTCTTGTCACCTGGGGTAAATCAGTTTTGTTTATCGCAACAACGAATGGGTCTTCTCCAGCAGCTTTCAAAATTTCCCGGTCTTCTTCCTGCAGCGAACATGACCCATCGATCACTAGGACACGGAGGTCAGCATCAGCCATCGCGCGGCGCGTGCGTTCAATCCCGATCGCTTCAATCTCGTCACCAGCCTCACGAAAGCCCGCTGTATCAGTTAAAGAAACCGGTATGCCTTGCAAGCTAATAGCCTCGGTCAGACTGTCGCGTGTCGTACCCGCAATGTCGGTAACAATAGCTCGCTCAAATCTAAGTAACTTGTTGAAGAGACTGGACTTACCGACGTTAGGCCGGCCAACTATTGCGACTCTGATTCCATCCCGAAGCAAGTGACCTGCCTGATAGGTTTCAGCGAGGCTCGAGACCTTTCCCGTTAAGTGGTCGATCGTTTCTTTGATCTGATCACGTTGGATTGCCGGCAGGTCATCTTCAACAAACTCTATTGCGGACTCCAGGATAACCATGACTCGAACCAGCTCTTGCTTAGTTGGTTGTAGCGCCTGGGCCAACTGACCGCTCAACTGTCTCGTAGCCTGGACAGCAGCAGCCTGTGTCTGCGCGTTGATCAGATCGCGAATTGCTTCAGCCTGACTAAGATTCATCTTTCCGTTTCGGCAGGAGCGCAAGGTGAATTCACCGGGCTCGGCCAGTCGTGCGTCATGAGTCTGAATCAGATCGAGCAACTGGCGGAGCACGACGGGCGAACCATGGCAGCTGATCTCGACCATATCCTCGCCTGTGAACGAATGCGGCGCCTGAAAGTAAGTTACCAGGCTGTGGTCCAGCACGTCTTCATTAATCAGCAAGCTTTTCAACACGACGCGGTTCGGCTCTGGCGCAAAATGATCTTGCTGAACCAGGGCGCGCAGAATTTGTAATGACGCGGGGCCACTCAATCGAACCACTCCGATCGCGCTGCGACCGGGCGGGGTAGACACTGCGACTATCGTATCCATCGCGTTTCCCACCGGCGTCGAATAAATAGGGGACTGCTAAGAAATTGTTAGGAGGATTTTAGCGCAACTCTCAGCTTGCGGGCATAACCCTCGCCAACTGATTCGGTGAAGAGGTCGTCACAATCTGCAAGAGTAAGATGAATTACGCGGCGCTCACTAGCGTTCATCTCGCCGAAAACGAAGGGAACCCGGCTTTCACGGACACGCGCAGCGGCGAGATTAGCCATGGCGCGCAGCTCAGCCTCGCGCGTAGCCCGAAAGCCTTCAACGTCGCAAACTATTCGTTGGCCTTCAGGCGCAGTGCGGCCGAATGCCTGGTTCAGCAAATGTTGAAGAGCTTGGAGCAGTTCGCCCCCCTCTGCCTGCAGCAGCTCTGAGTCGGCGCCGCTTATGTCCATCAAACATTCACTCGGGTTTTCCTGGGACGTGACGCGCAAACTCAACCCTGCACTCTGGAAAAGCGATTCAAGGAACCTCGCGGCGTTGGTGCAATTATCTTCCATAAGAATTTGTAGACTATGCTGGCTTAGGTGTTGCGCGCTTCTTGGCTGTCAGGCTGACGGGCGGCTGCTCGTCGTCCTCTTTAGTCATGCGATTAATAATAAACTGCTGAGAGAATCCGACAATGTTGCCGACCAGCCAGTAGAGTAACAGGCCTGAAGGCGCGCCCCAAAGAACGTAAAGCATGAACACCGGCATGCCTATCGCCATCATTTTTCGCTGTAAGGGATCGGCCGAAGGTGCCGGCGTTATGAGCTGCAACGTAATCATCGTGCCGGCCATCAGGATTTCGAGAATATGAAAAGGATCCCCGGCCGAAAGATCCGGCAACCACAAGAAAGTCGCCTGGCGAAAATCCAGCGAGATCGTAATGGCCCGATAAAGCGCAAACAGAAATGGCATTTGAATCAACAGCGGCAAGCAACCACCGAGTGGATTACCTTCTTTCATCAGCCGCAGTTGCTCGACCTGCAGCTCTTTTAGGCGCGGGTCATTTGGTTTCATCCCCTTGATCTTTTCCTGAAGTTCCTTCATACGCGGCGCCAACTTCTGCGCCTTTTTCATCGATTTAGATGAACGCCACTTCAGCGGAAAGAAGAGGGAATAAATAACGATCGTAAAAAGAATGATCGCAACACCGTAGCTATTGGTTAGCTGCCTCAACCATTTGATTGATCGGAGAATTGGTACCGCTAGGGGCCTGGAGAGCCAACTAAACCAGCCGTAGTCGATTAATCCCTCGAGGTCTACGTTTCGTCCCACCAGTTGACTGAGGTTTGCGCTCGCCTGAGTCAATAAGTAATGGTCTTTCGGACCAGTGTAAACAATGGTGTGCGAGCCATCAGCAGGAACCGGCACCCAGGCCGTTGTCAGGTAACGCTTTTCCGGCTTGCCGTTGCCAGAGAAGTCGTATTGCGAAGTATGAAGTTCGAGGCCTTCAATTGACCGCGACGGGACTGCGACCATAGCAAAGTAAGTGTCGCCAACACCCGCCCAATCCACAGGTCCTGCGATCGCCAGGCGATCAGGACTGTTCTTATCTTCGTTAATTGCTTTCGCCTGATGACGCTCCACCTTGCCCGCGTGGGCGACCACCGCTTCGGGAGCCACCGAATAAAAAGAATAATGTTTGACGCCCTGGTCACCGATGCTGGGCCCTATTCTTAATTTCGCCTGTGGTACTACTTGATCGCCGCGCTTGATAGTCACTTGCAGGTCAACGCTGTAATCGTCACCATTGAAGATCATGACCTTGGAAACACTTAAACCGCTGGCAGGATCAGCAAGGGCAAACTCGATCCGTCTCTTCTCCCCAGGCTGCAAAAGAAAGTCATCAGTAGTCGCAGAATTGTCGGCTGTTACTGAATAGTTTGCGGAAACAAGAACGCCATCGATGGTTGCATCACCCGTAATTAGTTGGAGTGGTGCTTCGCGCGACTGTCGTTCCAGCCCCTTCGGTGAAATAAGTTCCAGTGGAATACGGGCTTTCTGATTTCCAGCCACCGAATATATTTCCCTGCCGCTATCTTTATTCTTTTTGATTATCCAACTGACCGCTGACGCGCCCTCGCTGTCGATTTTCGCCTCGTAAAGCGGTGTCTTCACAGAAACTACTCGATGGGGCACGGTGTTGACGGTGGCATTGGTTGCGACTGCTCCGTTGGGCACCGGAGTCGCAGAATTAGCTGGCGAGGCTGTGGCAGAAGGACTTGGCTGAGCGGCCGGCGAGGTTGGCTGTGGCGGCTTTACCGGAACAAGGTACGTCCACAAAAAGAGTATGGCCGTCGAAATCAGCAGCGCGATTACTAGTCGTTTTTGTTGCATTGAATTAAGAACGCATTATTGCTCTGACTCAGTTCCGGTTATTTCACAGGATCATAGCCGCCTGCGCTGAAGGGATGACAACGCAGCAATCTCCATAAAGCGAGTCCGGTCCCACGTATCGCGCCGTACCGGCCAATCGCTTCAGCTGCATATTCAGAACATGTTGGGAAGAACCTGCAAGCGGGCGGAAGAAATGGAGAAACGAAGTTTTTATAAGACCTAAGTAGTGCTATTAATAACGACTTCACGTCAGCGTTCCGTATTACGACTTATCGCTTTCCTGCTGCGCGATTCTTGAAAGTAACTTCTCGAATTCTTCAACCGTTGCGTTCAACTTAAACGAGGGCAGCCGGCGTTTCGCATTCACTACCCAGTCATATCTTTCCTGTAAATCCGCTAACGAGGACTTCTTCAGGCGAAACGTCTCTTTTAGCAATCGTCGCGCTCTGTTTCTCAGGACCGCGTTGCCAACCGCTTTACGGGAAGCAGTAATCCCAAATCTGTTTTGCGACAGCTTGTTTGGCAAAACAAACGCTGTCATCAAGGTGCCGTCGTAGCGCTTACCGTTGCGATAAACCTTCTGGAAATCGCGACTGCCCCGCAGGTACTCGGTCATGAACGGTCTTAGTAATGTGAAGGAGTCAGACGCCGACGGCCTTTGGCACGGCGACGCTTTAAGACTAGCCTACCGGCCTTGGTTGCCATTCGTGCGCGGAACCCATGGGTTTTCGCACGGCGCCGGTTGTTCGGTTGAAATGTTCGCTTCGACATAGTTACAAATTCTCCCGCCTAAAGAAAAGGGTAAGACTAGCTTTCGGAAAGACAGTCTGTCAAGAATGCAGCCGTAAACTTGCAGTGCGGATCAACCCGGCAGCAGCTTTTGCCAAGAGCACAAACCCCGGGGGAAAATCCATGTAGTCCATTTCTTAACCTGTGCAAAGCGCGATGGGCCACACCTTTTGGAGACGCAGCGTGTTTTATAATGTGCGCTTTCTTGCCTCTCGCCGACCCTCTATGTTAGTCTCCGCCCGGTTCCGGCTTAACCCCGTAAGTCATTGATACACATAAGCTTAAAGCTTTACTTTAACCAAGGGTCGTTTTCCACAAAGTGAGGAAAACCCTGTGGATAACAGCGCGGTGGCTCGTCTTGCAACCGCCATCGTAAGGGTTAACCGAATTCAGTAGTTATGTCTTTTAGTCATCGACGCGTGAATTGCTCCAATGCTTGACCTCCAGCAAACCGACCTGTGGGATGACATCCTCGGCTCTATCAAAACGAAACTACAAGGCGAGAGTTTTGAAACCTGGTTCAATCCGATTCGCTTTGAAGGCATAGACAATACTCGCCACGTCATTCGCCTGCGCGCTCCTAATCCTGTGGTTCGCGATTGGGTCACGGCTCATTATTCAAACCTGATCGACCAATCCTTCGGTGAACTTAATCTGCCCGGTTATTCGGTTGACTGGATTTTGCCAGATGAAGGTTCTACATTCGCCGTCCAGCCCGCCGAGCGAAACACGCCAGGTACAGGAACGGCTGTCGCCAGAGCGGTTCAAGCGTCAACCGTAATGCAGCCCGTTCCAGATTCATCCGCGCAGGCAACCGAACCGGCACTCGACCCGGCGTTAAATTCAAAATATACGTTTGAGAGTTTTGTGGTTGGTTCGTGCAATCAGTTTGCGCACGCCGCTTCTTTGGCGGTGGCCAAGGCCCCGGGCAAAACCTACAACCCGCTTTACCTTTACGGTGGTGTGGGCCTGGGCAAAACCCACCTAATGCATGCGTGTGGTCATGCAATCAAACAGCGTAATCCGCATTTGACTCTTCTTTATCTGTCGTCTGAGCGGTTCATGAATGAGTTGATCAACGCAATTCGATTCGACAAGACTCCTAACTTCAGAGAAAAGTACCGTTCAGTTGATGTCTTATTGATCGATGATATTCAATTCATGGCCGGCAAGGAACGCACTCAGGAAGAGTTCTTTCATACTTTCAATGCCCTGTACGAACAACAAAAACAGATTGTGATTAGCTCGGACTGTCCGCCGCGCGAAATACCTACGCTTGAAGAAAGACTACACTCGCGTTTCGAATGGGGGCTGATTGCCGACCTTGAGCCGCCTGATTTAGAAACAAAAGTGGCCATTCTGAAACGAAAAGCCGAAACCATGGGAGTCCTGCTTCCCGATGAAGTCGCGCTTTTCATCGCCACTCGAGTGAAAAACAACGTTCGTGAGTTGGAAGGGTCACTAATCAGGTTGTTGGCTATTTCATCGCTGCGAGGGTCTCCGATAAATGAGGATCTGGCCAGAGACGCAATCAGGAACATTGCCAGCGACGAGGAACCCGGAGTGGTGACAATCCCGCAGATTCAAAAGGCGGTTGCTGCGGCTTACAAGCTTTCAGTCGAACAGTTAGTTTCCAAAAACAATGCGCGCCAGTTCGCTTTTCCTCGTCAAATTGCTATGTACCTTTGCAAGCGACTGACGAACCGAAGCTATCCGGAAATCGGCAGGGCCTTTGGCGGCAAGCACCATACTACTGTCATTCATTCTTTCGAAAAGATTCAGTCGCTGGTGGCAAGTGATTCAACTTTTCAAAGACTATTGCTTGACCTGGCTGAGAGTCTACAAAAGTAGTTTTCCACATACCGATTCGTTCGTTAGTCATGGAAAACAGCTGCAAATTTACCGAGTATTTTGCATTCCTCAGGTTGTTTGAGAACGTGGTTGTGAAAGACTAGAATAAGTTTGTCGCGCGAAGGTTTTGCTACAGCGTTGGTGGATTCCAGGAAAGTTTCCACGTATTTATCCGCACCCGTTCGATCAGTAATCAATTGGTTCGGAAAGGTGTTTTCCACAAATCAACAGGCTCTACTGCTGCTACTAGAAATATATTAAATGTTTGTGTTAGGTAGAGACAGAAAATGTCGAGGAGAAATTTATGGCTGTGAGTGAAGGCGCAAAGCTTAAGGAGTCGAACATGCAATTCGTGGTTAGCAAACAGAATCTGCAAAGAGAACTGGCCTACGTTCAGGGTGTGGTGGAAAAGAAGAACACCATCCCGGTACTGTCGAACATTCTTATTGAGTCTGTTGGCGAAAATAATATTCGGCTTACTGGAACGGATCTGGACGTCACCATTCGTTGCGACATGGACGCTGAAGTTTCGACCGCCGGCTCTATCTGTGTTCAAGCCAGGAAGCTTTTTGAGATAGCGCGCTTGTTGCCTGACGCACCGGTGACTTTCAAAAAGGAAAGCAATGATTGGGTAACCGTTACCTGCGATAAAGCGAAATTCAAGATGGTTGGCGTCGCGCGCGACGCGTTTCCCGAGGTGCCTTCGTCCAAGTCAACCCCAACCAAATTGGCGGCTGAGATCATCAAGTCTTTTATCGATAAGACGATCTTCGCGATCACTCAGGAAGAGTCGCGTTACACGCTGTCCGGAGCGAAATTCATCATGGACGACAGTGGTGCGAAGATGGTTACGACTGACGGTCACCGCTTGGCCTACGTAGAGCGGAAAGGTGTTTCAAAAGATGGCAGCGAAGCAATCGACACGCTAATTCCGCGAAAAACCTTAGCAGAATTGACAAAACTTACTGCAGGTTTTGAAGGTGAAATCAGCCTGGGCCTCGATAATAATCACATCTTTTTCGAAGTCGGGCCGCGACTGCTTGTTTCGCGAATGTTGTACGGGCAGTTTCCGAATTACGACATGGTCATGCCGAAGAATAACGACAAGTCGGTCCAGTTTGACTGTGGCTTGCTGAATTCGGCTGTCAGACGCGTGGCGCTCATGTCCGACGAACGTTCCCATGCAATCCGTTTCCACATCGAGCCAAATCAATTGGTGATAAGTTCGCAGAACGCGGAAGAAGGTGAAGCAAGTGAAACGATTCAAGCTGACTACAGCGGTGAGGAAACTGATATCGGCTTCAACGCTCAGTACCTGCTGGAATTTTTGAATGTGATTGGCGATGGCGCAGTAGCCTTTGAATTCAAGGATGGTAATTCACAGGCGCAATTGAGACCGGCTGAAGCTGGTGACTATGATTACAAATACGTCGTCATGCCGATGAGGTTGTGATTTCGTCCGCCAAGACTTAATACCTAGCGCTCTTGTTTTCGGACAAGGGCGCTTTTGGTTTTGCCTCAAACCAAAAGCAGAGATTGCCACTTCCTCATGCTAAAATCCCTCGATGATCCTCGACTTCGTTGAAGTAGAAAATTTCCGCAACCTCAGCGGAAAGATCTCCTGGGGACGAGGACTAAATATCATTCACGGCAACAATGGCCAGGGTAAAACAAACTGGCTTGAGGCTATTCATCTCCTCTCCAGAACCAAGTCCTTTCGCACGCAACGTCTTCAGGAAACGATCCGCTTCGGACAAGACACCGCCTTTGTAGCGGGCGGGGTATCGAGCGGCGACAACCTGGAGCGAGATCTGCGCGTAACGCTAAAAGCAAACACCAAGTCGATTGCAGTTAATGGCAAGCGTGAGCAGCTAACCAGATACCTAGGCCAGTTGCAGGTCTTTTCGTTTACAGCGGACCAGTTGGAAGTGGTGCGGGGCATGCCGGAAGCGCGCCGTCACTTCATCGATCGCGGTGTCGCTTCATTGCGACCGGCTTATGTGCGGACGGTTACGGATTACAACCGCGTCATCAAGCAAAAAAACCGCATCCTTCAAGACAATCTCGAACACGACCGTAGCTTTGCTGAGTTACAGGATTTGCTGGCCCCCTGGAACCAACAATTGGTCCAATTGGCGGCGGAAATTCATGATGCCCGAGTTGATTACACTGAGCGTTTGAACGCGGAACTTGAACGGTCTCTCTTCGAGCCGGCTGAGCTTCTGATCCGTTATTCATCGTCACTGGATGGCAAGGGTGATTTAAGTGATTACAAAGCTCTCCTGAGCGAGCGATTACAACTGCGACTGCCAGCCGAGGCCGCCGCGGGACGTGCTTTGCTGGGACCGCATCGAGACGATTTGGCGGTGCATTTAGCAGGCCGGGAATTGCGCGTTTTTGGCAGCTCTGGTCAGCAACGTAGCGCCTTGCTGCTCTTAGACTTAGCGGCGATTTCAGTGTATAATTCATGGCACGATGATCGGCCTCTTTTTCTAGTCGACGATGTCGACGCTGAGTTGGACGAGAATCGCATACGACGTCTTTTGGAATACCTTGAAGGTCGCACACAGACATTCATCACCACCTCGAAACGTAGCCACGTTGCAGGGTTCATTTCCAAAGCAAACGTTTACGAGATTGCAGCGGGCGAGGCAGTGCAGCCGGAGCTGAACCGAAGCACTTTCTCGGCAGTTGCTGCCAAGGACTGAGTTTGAGTTGGTAGCGCACATCAGGACAGATGAGTTGCGATGGCTGAAGGCGACAAAGACGATTTGTTGAGCGGTTATAAGGAGAAGCAATTGTCAACAGCAGGAACTATTACGGGAAAGAAAAGCCAGGCTTACGATTCATCCTCAATCGCCGTTTTGGAAGGACGCGAAGCGGTACGCAAGCGTCCGGCAATGTACATCGGCTCAACCGGCGAACTGGGTTTGCATCATCTTGTTTATGAAGTCGTCGACAACTCCATTGACGAAGCGCTGGCTGGGTATTGCGATACGGTCGAAGTCACAATTCATCTCGATAACTCGATAACGGTCATCGACAACGGCCGCGGCATTCCGGTCGACTTGATGAAGAAGGAAAAGAAGTCAGCGGCGGAAGTCGTGATGACCAAACTGCACGCCGGCGGCAAATTCGATTCGAACGCTTATAAAGTTTCCGGTGGTTTGCACGGAGTTGGAGTATCTTGCGTCAATTTTCTTTCCGAGACATTGCGCCTGGAGATTTGGCGGGACAACAAAACGTACGAGCAGGAATACGTTCGCGGTATCTCGGTGGCGCCGCTGGCGCAATCGGGAAAGACAAAACGACGCGGCACCAAAATCACATTCAAGCCTGACAGCCAAATTTTCGATCACACGGTTTTTAGTTTCGACAAACTGTCAGAGCGGCTGCGAGAAAAGGCGTTTCTCAACAAGGGCATTCGCATCACGATTAAGGATGAACGCGAGGAACCTGAGCGCTCGCACGAGTTCTATTACAAGGGCGGGATTGCTGAGTTCGTCAAACATCTCAATAAGAACAAGTCGACGCTGCACGACAAGCCCCTTTACTTTGAGAAGGAAGGCGATGCGCTCTCGATTGAAGTCGCTATTCAGTATAACGACGGTTACGACGAGAAGGTCTATTCATTCGCCAACAACATAAATACGGTCGATGGTGGCACACACCTGTCCGGC
Organism: Pyrinomonadaceae bacterium; assembly: GCA_036265575.1. Classification (GTDB taxonomy): domain Bacteria; phylum Acidobacteriota; class Blastocatellia; order Pyrinomonadales; family Pyrinomonadaceae; genus PSRF01. Next base: position 1,821 of record DATAOU010000343.1, on the reverse strand, counting down.
TTTCGCTCCGCGTTTACCAGAACGATTAACTCCTACGCTCAATCATCTGGTCTGGCAAAGAATTTCAAGACCTCGCTAACTGGCGACGACGTGCGCGAAGGCCTGGTTGCGGTCATCTCTGTGAAACTGCCGCAACCGCAGTTTGAAGGTCAAACAAAGGGCAAGCTGAATTCCGATGTTAAGGGCGCTGTTGAAAGTTTTTTGAATGAGCGATTGACTGAGTATCTCGAGCAGAACCCTACTGTTGCGCGCAGGATTGTGGGCAAATCGGTCGATGCCGCGCGAGCGCGTGAAGCAGCCAGAAAGGCCCGCGAAATCGTGCGCAAAGGCGCGCTCGGTGGGTCGATGCTGCCGGGGAAACTTGCCGATTGCCAGGAAAAAGATCCGGCCCTTTCGGAAATCTACATCGTTGAGGGTGACTCTGCCGGAGGTTCCGCAAAGCAGGGCCGCGACCGCAAGAATCAGGCAATCCTGCCGCTCAAGGGAAAAATTCTTAACGTCGAAAAAGCAAGGTTCGACAAGATGCTGGGCCACAGCGAGATCAAAGCCTTGATCACCGCGCTGGGCACAGGCATTGGCAAAGAGGATTTTGATGCGAGCAAGCTTCGTTATCACAAAATCATTCTGATGACGGACGCCGACGTTGACGGTTCACACATTCGCACGCTGCTGCTTACTTTCTTCTACCGGCAGATGGCGGAATTGGTTGAGCGCGGTTACGTTTACATTGCCCAACCGCCTTTGTTCAAGGTTAAGCGCGGCAAGAAAGAAGAGTACATCAAGGACGAAAGCCTGATGGTCCGTTACCTGATGCGAATGGCGACCGCGGACATGACCGTAAAATCAGTCGGCGCTAACCAGGACATCGAGGGTAAGGAACTAGCGCGGTCGCTCGAAAAGCTAGTCGACTTGAAACACTTCTGCGAACGCGCGGCGCGCCGGCTGGGCGGCGATGCGCATATGCTCGACACGTTGCTTGAAGCTTTTGCCGGAAAGAAAGGCGTGTTGCGCAAAGAAGGAACTACGTTGCGTAAGGTTTTTCAGAGTAGCGACCTGATGGCCAAGGTTGAAGGTGTCCTTGCCAAAGCCGGGTTCAAAACCGAACTCTCTTCTGACGAAGAGCATGGACTTTGGGAAATTGAAACAACCACAACTGCGGGCTTGAATGTCGCCATCGACTGGAACTTTGCCAGCTTTGTTGAGTTCCAAAAAGCGGTTGAACTTTACAGGGCGCTGGAAGATAAATTGGCGCCGCCATTTATAACCGGCAGCAACGGAACCAGCGAAGAGATCGCCACGCGCGAAGAGTTACTGGAAAAGGTTCTCGGTGCGGCAAAGAAAGACTTGTCGATTCAGCGTTACAAAGGTCTGGGCGAGATGAACCCGGAGCAGCTTTGGGAAACGACCATGGATCCGGAAAAGCGCACGTTGTTACAAGTCCGGATTGATGATGCAGTGGAGACCGACGACATCTTTTCAATCCTTATGGGTGATGCGGTCGAGCCGCGACGGAAGTTCATCGAAGACAACGCGCTCGACGTGCGCAACCTCGACGTATAAGTAGGACAGGCATTCCTGCCTGTCCCTTATTTACTCCGCGAAAAATTGGTCGCAAAGATCCGGGACAGGCAGGAATGCCTGTCCTACCTTTTTTCTCGAAAACGATCTACGCGAAAACGTGAAAGCTTTAGTGGCGCGCCAGGAGGGATCCCCGCCTTGCGCGCTGCGATGTTTACCTGCTGCTCGACTGAATCCACACCGGCGATATCGGGCAACAACAAACCGCGCAACGCGCCCGATTCATCCTCAACGATCACGCCG
>DATAOU010000342.1:0-11489 GCA_036265575.1 Pyrinomonadaceae bacterium | reverse complement strand
TCCTGGACTCAATGTTGACTGCGTACGTCCTTTCCTCTTGTAACTGATTGAGTGTATGACCCGGTCGCTACCGCTGCCGGTTCTGCATTGTTCGACCCACATATGCAACTAGATCGCAATCGGTAGACTCGCAATTAGGGTTTCACTCAGCGGTTATCGACGCTATCGCTTTTCGTGTTTGCCGCTGCGCAAATTTTCGTTGCCTGGCGATCACTCGTATGCTACAAGGCAAGCACCCGTTCTCCGAGCTAACGCATGACACTGAGTCGTTACTTCCGGTCACTCCTGCTGGCATCCGCGGCCCTGCTCACTCCGTCGTTCGTCATCTTAGGATTTGCACAAGGCTCCGGCCGGCTGCAGGGAACAGTGCGCGTGGCCTCGGGAGCGCCGCTGGCGGGCGTTCCAATAATCGCGACCAATCAGGTGACCGGCAAATGGAAACGCGTGCGCAGCGGACCTGATGGCCGTTACTCCGTTTCCTTGTCGGCGGGCGCTTATCGTCTGCGGGCCGGCGCGCCGCACGTCGCTAAGTTTGATAAAGACAAGAACTATGGCGACTTCACCATCGCGCGCGGCGAGGCGCTCGAGAATGTAATCATCGAAGCCGGCAAGGAAACAGTGGTTGATATTCCACTGGACGAGGTGGAAATAAAAGAAATTGCGCGCGGGCCTGGCGACCGACCTACCGGCAATGCCGGCGCCGCAACCGTTCCATCAGAACCGCAAACTAATCCGGATCGACGTGAAGCACGCGATCGCTGGCGCATTGGCTTTCCCGAATACGATCGCTATGGAGATAAAGCAGCGCGCGGCCGAGACATTCCTTTCAAGCGCGGACGCTGGTGGGATCCTTACAATCAAAGCGTCTTGAAAGGCGACTATCCGATTCAAGGCAACAAGCTGTTTTTGATTCTTTCGGCAGTCAGTACCACAACCGTCGAACAACGTCGCGCGCCGACACCGTCCGATGTCAGCAGCGATGAGCCAATCAGCGGTGAGTTCTTTGGCCAACCGGAAGAGCTCGCGGCTAGCGAAACAGTGCAGTTAAGTTTTGAATTGTTTCATGGCGACTCGACTTTCAAGCCGCGCGATTGGGCCATCAAGATTTCGCCGACGTTTAGCGTGCCCAACTATTTGAACGCGCGCGAGAATGGTGTGGTGAATATCGATGTGCGCCGCGGCACGAATCGCACGGACAGCCAGGTTTCACTTGAAGAAGCATTCGCCGAAATCAAACTCGCGGATTTGAGTTCCAACTACGACTTCGTTTCGGTGCGCGCCGGAATTCAACCTTTCGTATCGGATTTTCGCGGCTTCATTTTTTCCGACAACAACCTGGGGCTGCGCTTTTTTGGTTCAGCCGACAACAATCGCTTTCAGTACAATGCGGCATACTTTTCAATGCTCGAGAAGGACACGAACAGCGGGCTTAACCGCTTCGACACGCGACACCAAAATGTTTACATCGCGAATGTTTTTCGGCAGGACTTCATTCACAAGGGTTACACCGTGGAGGGCAGTTTTCACTTCAACGACGATCGCAACAGTATTGAGTATGACCGGAATGGATTTCTGGTTCGCCCGGCATTAATCGGTGATGTGCGGCCGCATGCCCTTAAAGTTGCGTACTTTGGCTTCAACGGCGACGGACACATCGGGCGATTGAATCTGACGCATTCCTATTACTACGCGTTTGGCCATGACACGCGAAACCCGATTGCCGGCAAACGCGTGGACGTTCGTTCAAATATGGCCGCCCTCGAGGCGTCCATTGACAAGGATTTTTTGAGATTCAAAGGATCGTTCTTTTGGGCTGAGGGCGATTCGAACCCTACTGATGATAAGGCAACTGGGTTTGACGCAATCTTCGACGATCCCAATTTTGTCGGCGGGCAATTCTCTTATTGGAATCGAAACGGGATCAGGCTGACGCAAACCGGTGTCGGCCTGGTCCAACCCAACAGCATTCTGCCGAGCCTGCGCAGCAGTAAAACTCAGGGGCAGGCGAATTTTGTTAACCCCGGCATTTTTATTTACAACGCCGGCGTCGATGTTGAACTTACGCAACGCATCAAGACAGTCTTTAACGTGAACTACCTGCGGTTTCATCGGACTGAGCCGCTCGAATATGTATTGTTTCAAAATCATATTCGTCATGATATTGGCTGGGACTACAGTTTAGGCGTGGCCTATCGGCCTTTTTTAATTAACAACGTCACGGTTACGTTCGGGGCGGCGACGCTGCAAACGGGACGCGGCTTTCGCGATATTTTTACCGACCGCTCGCGCAACTGCCCGCCAAACGTCGGCGACTTTTGTCAGCCGGATGTGATCAATCCGAGCAAGCCGCTGTACTCGTTGTTCGCGCAGTTGAAGTTGGTGTTTTGAGAATGTTCGCACTGCAAGGATTTTTGTATCGAAATGATAAGCATGCAGGATCCTAACGCGATGACAAATGCAATGGCCGTGATTGATTATGTTCACTCGCCGTCTCAAGTGCGAGTGCCAGCGTTTACGCTGTATCCACCACGGAGACACAGAGAACACAAAGGACACACAGAGAAGAGCATGAGCTCAGCTCTCAACAAACTCAGTTACGAAATAATTGGAGCGGCGGTTGAAGTGCATCGAACATTGGGGCCGGGATTACTTGAATCGTCCTACCGAAAATGCCTCCTTAGGGAACTAACTATTCGGCATATACCCTACCAAAACGAGTGGCCATTGCCGTTAAATTACAAAGGCTTGAAATTAGACGCCGGCTATCGAATGGACATCGTGGTTGCGAAGCAAATCGTCGTCGAAGTGAAGTCTGTCGCGGCGCTCGCGCCCATCCACGACGCACAATTGTTAACCTATCTGAGAATCGGTGGCTATAGACTAGGGCTATTAATAAATTTCAATGTGGTTCTATTGAAGAATGGTATTCATCGAAAAATCCTGGGATATGAATAACCATCTTTGTGCGTCCTTTGTGTCCTCTGTGTCTCCGTGGTGGTCCAAATCGTAAACTAAGAATGGTGAATAGAATCAGATTCAGTTTTATCACCTTCGCCGCCGCGCTTGCCATAGGCCTAAGCTCGGCAATGCTCGCAGAACGCCCATCTGCTTCGGCCGCCTCTTCCAATCAACATCCGATTACTGCACAGCTCGATTCGCACAATTCGCTTTTCCAGGGAACATCTCAGCCACCATCTCCAAAACTCGAAGGCTGCGTTTCGTGCCACGGGCAGATCGAGCCAATGCACAAGTACGGCACCACCGAGACTCTTGAGAAACTCAAAGACGGGAAAGACGCGGTCGGTTTGACATGCACTACCTGCCACGGCGGCAACCCGGTGCCGCGCAAAACCAGCGACGATCCGAAAGAGATTGAGCGCATCAAAAACGAAGCGCACGTGCGGGCGCGTTTTCCAAACGAATGGAAACGCGATGGCAAGTTCACCGGCGCGAATCCGGAACGCAGCAACACTTTGCTGGCGCGCGAGAGTTGGGAGTTTGTGCGCTTCATCAATCCGGGCGATTTGCGAGTAGCAGCGAAAACATGCGGCGGCTCTGCCTGTCATGATGTCGAATCGAAGAATGTCGCGCGCAGCATGATGACGCACGGCGCTATGTTGTGGGGCGCGGCCCTCTACAACAATGGCGGCTTTCCCCAAAAGGATGCGCGCTTTGGCGAAAGTTATAGCGAAACTGGCGCGCCGCAAACGTTAATTCAAAACCCTCAGCCGACAGCCGAGGATCAGAGAACCAAAGGCCTGCTGACTTTTCTTGATCCGATCCCACGTTGGGAAATTTCGCAGCCCGGCAACGTGCTGCGCGTTTTCGAACGCGGCGGCAAACGCCGTTTGGAGGTTGGCTTGCCGGACAAAGACGAAGACCCAGGTAAACCCGACAAGGGACTGAGTGCACGCGGCTTTGGTTCAGCACAGCGCACCGACCCTGTCTTTCTTGGTTTGCAAAAGACTCGTCTGCTGGATCCGACGTTGAATTTTCTCGGCACCAACGATCATCCCGGTGATTATCGCTCTTCGGGTTGCACTGCTTGTCACGTCATCTACGCTAACGATCGCGATCCGTCTCACTCCGCTTTCTACAACTCGGCCGGAAATATGGGCCAATCGAAAACCGCAGATGCAAACATTGCTAAAAACGATTCCGGCCATCCGATCAAGCATCAATTCACCAGCCAGATTCCTACTTCGCAATGCATGGTCTGTCACATGCATCCGGGCACAAACATGGTTGCGACCTACCTGGGCATGACCTGGTGGGACAACGAGAGCGATGGCGACAAAATGTATCCCCGGGAGCAGCACAACCCGTCGCAATCTGAGGAAAAGGAAAAGCTGGATCGCAATCCGGAAGCGGCGAGCGTGCGCGGTCGTTGGTCCGAGCTTGAGTTTCTCGCAGGCACTGGCACTGGTGAATTCAATTCTCAATTAAGCAACACGCAGTTTGGCGACTTTCACGGCCATGGTTGGTTGTTTCGCAAAGTCTTCAAACGTGATCGCAAAGGAAACTTACTTGATGCGAAGGGCGAGGTGGTGGCAGCTACTGACCCCGAGAAGTTCAAGAAAGCGGTTCACCTAAACGACATTCATCTCGAGAAGGGAATGCACTGCGTCGATTGTCACTTCCGGCAGGACGCGCACGGCGACGGCAACCTGTACAACGAACCGCGTGCGGCAATAGAAATTGGTTGCGAAGACTGTCACGGAACCATTCGCGCGCGCGGGTCCTTGTTCACTTCCGGTCCAGCCGCCGCGGCAGCAACCGGCCAGACTGCTGAACGACGCAAGTCACAGAATCAACCGTTAGTTGGTCAGGACCTGACGCGCATTCGCGTGCGCGACGAAACCGGCGCAAAGATTCCCTTGTTTCAAAGAATCACCCGCGACCGCAAAAGAAAAGACGAAAGCGGTAAGGAAGTCGAGCTGAAGACTGGCGACATTGTGCAAAATTCGATGGTGGTGCCGGGTCGCTGGTGGCGCGTCATCCAGACACTCGACACCATCACGCCCGGTAGTCGCGACTACAGCGAAAAGTCTCGTTATGCAAAAACGATTCGCAAAGACAATGCGACCTGGGGTGAAGTTCCGAAAAACCAGAACGAGTTGGCCCACCGCGACAGCGACATGACTTGCGTTGCCTGTCATTCGTCCTGGGTCACCAGTTGTTTTGGTTGTCACCTCTCGATGCAGGCGAATCGTAAGATGCCGAACCGGCACAACGAAGGTGGCGACTCGCGCAACTTCACGCAATACAACTTTCAGGTTTTGCGCGACGATATCTTCATGTTGGGTCGCGATGGGACGGTGACGGGCAATCGTGTCGCGCCGGTGCGCTCGTCTTCTGCCGTGCTGGTTAGTTCGCAAAATCAAAATCGCGAATGGATCTATTCGCAACAGCAAACAACTTCGGCAGAGGGGTTCGCGGGCCAGACATTCAACACGCATGTGCCGCACACAGTGCGCGCGACGGAAACCAAACAATGTACCGACTGCCATGTATCAGCGAAAAACGACAACAATGCCTGGCTGGCGCAGCTGTTGTTGCAGGGCACAAACTTTGTGAATTTCATGGGCCGGTATGTGTATGTTGCCGCTGACGACGCCCTGGAAGTCGTGGTCGCGACTGAGCAATCGGAGCCGCAAGCGGTGCTGGGCAGCACGTTGCAAAAGATTGCTTACCCGGACGACTACGCAAAGTTCATTGCCGGTGGTAGTGAGTTAAAGACGGCTTACGAGCACGTCGGCAATCCGCGAGTGTTGCAGGTGCAGTTGCGGGGCGAATATGCCTACGTCGCCGCCGGTGAAGGGGGTTTGCGTATCTACGACGTCGCCCAAATTGATCAGAAAGGTTTTTCGGAACGCATCACTACCGCGCCGGTTTCTCGTTTTGGTCAAAAGTTTTGGGTGAAGACTAAATACGCGACCGCGGTTGCCGCGCCCACGACTTTGGCAGTTGATCCCGCGCGCTGGCGTTTGAAAACGGACGGCACCATGATCGATCCGGCGAACGCAGCCGCCCTAAAAGGCGACGCCCGCCGCCAACTGCTGAATGAAGAGCAGTCGATTCACTCCGCCTACGCCTATCTTTATGTGGTCGATAAATATGAGGGCTTGATTCTCGTCAATGCCGCCACGCTACTTGATGGCGATCCGCTAAACAATTATTTGAAGCGCGCGCTGGACCCGGCAAAGTATCCAAACGGCGCCTTTAATCCCGGCGGTGTCCTTAACAATGCAAACAACATTACGATTGCCGGAAACTATGCGTACATAACCACGACTGCCGGCCTGGTAGTCGTCAGCATCGACGACCCCTTGAATCCCAGAGTGACCGCTCAAATTGGCGAGCCCGAGCTGCGTCACCCGCGCTCAGTTGCTATTCAGTTTCGCTATGGATTCATCGTGGATGATGAAGGAATGAAAGTTCTGGATCTAAGCGTTGCCGGCTCGCCAAAGATTGTAAAAGGGGCACTCGTGCCGCTTGCTGACGCGCATGATGTTTATGTGGCGCGCACCTATGCTTACGTTGCCAACGGCAAAGAGGGAATTGCGATTGTCGATGTTGAGCGACCGGAGCAACCGCGTTTGGACCAAATGTATAACGCCGAGGGCAAACTCAACGACGCACATCAGGTAAAGACTGCGATGACCAACGCCAGTCTGTTTGCCTATGTCGCTGATGGAAAAAATGGTCTGCGCATCCTGCAACTCACTTCGCCGGAGACCATGCCGGAGTATGCGGGCTTTAGTCCGCGACCACGTCCGGTTTTGATTGCGACTTACAAGACTAAAGGCGAGGCGCTGGCGGTTTCGAAGCCGCTGGATCGTGACCGAGCAGTTGATGAAAGTGGCAACCAGGTTTCGGTGTTTGGGCGTCGTGGCGCGCGGCCATTTAATTTTGATGAAATTATGCGCATGCTGCGCACCAACGATGGGCAGGGTGACTGGTTTACAGTGAGTGACTCACCGCCGCAGCAAGCAAAGAATTAGCCTGATTTGGGCGGATAGGAAGTAGCTAACCCTCAAGAGGCAAGCAGCGCAACCTAGCAGGTAGGGAAGGGTGGCTTGCCCCCGCTTTCCCAAATTAAAAAGTATTTGCGGTTGAAGCACTCAACCTACCTAACCTATCAGGTCAGGAAGGGCGGCTTGCCCCCGCTTTGCCGCATTACCAAGTTCCTTGCATTGAACAAATTCACCAGCACAACGCCTACCCCTTGATCAAGTTCTCAGTCCAGTTCAGATTCTGATGGTGGCTAAGAAGTGGTCTAACCAAAACCTCCCCGGTGCTCTGCATTTCGTAACTGGAAATCTAGTTAAACGAACGCCATTCTTCGAAGACGATCTGGCATGTAAGGCCTTCTTCAACGTGTGTCATGATCTGAAAAATAAATGGCCGGCCAAAGTGATCGCTTATGTACTGATGCCCGATCACTTTCACTTAATTGTTAATCCTCGAGACGGCGACATCCGAGGGTTCAATGGCGCATTGAAGAGTTTAACTGCCCGAGAAGTTATTAGGATCGACACCGACAACCAGTTTCTTCGCGAGACTCCCGATGTGGACGGGTCTAGCCACCAAGTTTGGCAGGAGAGTTTCAAAGCTCAGCCGCTTTGGAGTGGTTGGATGGTTTGGCAAAAAATTCATTACATCCACGGCAACCCAGTCAAGGCGAGAGTAGTTAAGGCTACCAAAGATTATCGCTGGTCGAGTTTTCGCGCTTTTTACGATGACTCACAAGAGCCATTACCGGTCGATAAGGAGTGGTGGTGGCCGGATGATTCCGAGAAGCTTTCGAGTGCGGTTAAGAAATTGGGGTGGAGGACTTATCACAAGCGCGACAAGAGCTAAGTAAAGTAGAGCGGGGGCAAGCCGCCCTTCCCAACCTGTTAGGTTAGGAAGGTTGTGTTGTTCAGTTGTAAATATTCTCAACTCTAACCAAGCGGGGGGCAAGCCACCCTTCCCAACCTGTTAGGTTGAGTAGGTTGTGTGGTTCAGCTGTAAATATTTTCAAATGTTTGAAGAGCGGGGGCAAGCCACCCTTCCCGACCTGTTAGGTTGGGTGGGTTGTGTCATTCAGTGGTGAATATTCTGAATACGACCACAAAAAGAATTCTCACATCAGGCGCTCGCGCACTTTCAGCAGCAGTTTCTTTGCTTCTTCAGGTGACAACTTGTCCGCGTCAACATTGAGAATTTCTTCGATGGCCTTCTGATTTGCGAGATCGAACAGCGACGCTTGCGCCGCAGCTTTGCGCCGGCCCGCTCTCCGAGTAGCTGCGTCGAGCGCAGTTGCTGCCGGAGTCACGGTCGCAGATTCATTTCCGCCCGCGCCTTGCGCCGCCGCAAGCGGTTCAGGCACTGGCTGCGAAACAAGCTGGTCTTCTTCCGCAAAGACGTCGAACTCATAACGCTCCAGCCTCGCCAAAACCTGACGCGCAATGTCCAGCACGGCGGGCGGCAGTCCAGCCAACCGCGCCACCTGAATTCCATAAGACTTTGAAGCACGCCCGCGTTCGAGTCGATGTAGAAAAACTACCTCGCCTTCACGCTCGGTCGCTGTGATCTGATAGTTCTGCGCGCCGGGCAAGCGTTCGGCGAGTTCAGTCAACTCATGATAGTGAGTTGCGAAGAGCGTCTTCGCCGCGTGTTCAGGCGAATCGTGCAGGTATTCCGCGACGGCCCAGGCGATTGAGAGTCCATCGAATGTTGCGGTGCCTCGCCCGATCTCATCGAGCAAGACCAATGAACGTGGCGTGGCGCTGTGTAGGATCGCCGCCGTCTCAGTCATCTCGACCATGAACGTCGAACGGCCGCGGGCCAGATCGTCCGACGCGCCGACTCTGGTCCATACTCGATCAAGAAGTGGCAGTCGCGCCTTCTCGGCCGGCACAAAACTTCCCATCTGAGCGAGAATACAAATGATCGCAGTTTGCCGCAGCACTGTGCTTTTGCCGCCCATGTTTGGCCCGGTGATGATCAGCAGGCGATCGGTGGAATTGTTCAGGTAGATGCTGTTTGGAATGAAAGGGTCTTCGTTGAATACCTCGATCACCGGGTGCCGGCCCTGAATGATTTCGATCTCATCCCCAGCGTGCATCAGCGGTTTGACGTACCGTTGCCGCGCAGCAGTTTCCGCCAGCGAGCCGAGCGCATCGAGCGCCGCCAGCGCTCGTGCTGTTCCCTGAATTCGTTTGGTTTCCGCAGCAACCTGCCGGCAGACGTCGTTGAATAGATCCGCTTCCAGTTGGCCGATGCGCTCTTCAGCGCCTAAAACTTTCTTTTCCCAATCGCGCAACTCAGGTGTCGTATATCGTTCCGCATTCGTCAGCGTCTGCCGGCGTTCGTACTCCGGAGGCACGCGCGCGATATTTCCCTTGGACACTTCAATGAAATAGCCGAAGACGTTATTAAACTTGATGCGCAGGTTCGCAATGCCGCTGCGCTCGCGCTCTGAGGCTTCAAGGGTGGCGATAATCTGTTTCGCGTTGCGGCTAAGCGAACGCACCTCATCTAATTCAGTTGAATAGCCGGCGCGAATCGTGTCGCCATCACTAATCTTTGCTGGCGGGTCATCGCTCAGCGCGCGCGCGAGTAAAGCACAGATTTCCGGCACTTCATCGGAGTTCTCATTCAGCACCTGTATCAGCGACGATTCCATCGCCGTAAGACTTTCGCGAATCGCCGGCACCTGATTGAGCGAGCGCAGAATCGCATTCAAATCTCGCGGCGTGGCTGAACCGAGACTGATGCGGCCGATCAGTCGTTCCAAATCGGAAACTTCTTTCAGGAGCGTGCGTAGTTTGTCGCGACTGATTTGCGAGCAGGTGAGGTCCTGAACAGCAGCGAGCCGCGCCTCGACTTCACCGCGTTTGATACAAGGCCGCAGTAACCATGAGCGCAACAGACGCGCGCCCATTCCCGTAACCGTCTGATCGATCACCGCCAACAAAGTCCGCCCGCCGCCAGCTAGTGCTTCAACCAACTCCAAATTGCGTACAGTTACCTGGTCCAGGACCAGATGGTCCTGTGGCTCAAAGTAGGTCAAGTCCGTAATGTGATTGGCGCCGGCCCGCTGTGTTTCCTGTGCATAGCGTAGGCAAGCGCCCGCCGCCCGCACCGCTTCAGGCTTTTTCTCAATGCCGTAACCAGCCAGGGTGCGTACGCCAAAATGATCGAGCAACAACTGCGCGCAGTCATTCGCTTGCCATAACCAATCTTCGAGCGGCGTCAAAGTGATTTCAGGGAACTGCGGCATGGTGGAACTGCGAGCCGCTTGGCCCCCCTTATCGTCGCCGGCGGAAACTGACAAAGGCAGCGGCGCCGTCTGCGCCTTTCCGGTTAGGCCGGCCTTTATTAATGGTTCGAGCGAGGCAGGGAAGAGCAACTCGCGCGGCGCATACGACTCAATGTCGGACCGAATCTTTTCCCAGGCGCCGGCACCGCTTTCCTGTGTAACGCGAAACTCGCCAGTGGAGAGATCGAGAAAGGCCGCGCCCACCGTTTCACCGGCAGCGCAAACAGCGCCGAGGAAAACGCTCTCGCGCATTTCGAGCAGCTGTGGATCGATGGGAGTTCCTGGCGTGACGATCCTGACTACTTCGCGGCGTACCAGCTTTTTGGTCTTGGATGCTGCTTCAGTCTGTTCGCAGATGGCCACGCGGTAGCCTTTGCGAACAAGCCGGGCAATGTAGTTTGCGGCTGAGTGGTGCGGCACGCCGCACATGGGAACCGGATCGCCAATTTCTTTATGACGGGCGGTAAGGGTTATTTGTAGTTCGCGCGCGCCGGTTACCGCGTCTTCAAAAAAGAGTTCATAAAAATCACCCAGTCTGAAAAACAACAACGTACCGGGGTGCTGTTGCTTCAGCTCCTGGTACTGTCTCAGCATGGGTGTTGCAGGTATGGTCATGACTCGCGGTAGTCTGGTCTTAAATTCGGTTCGGAGATCTCTTGCAGCCAATGAGGATCAGCAGCGATGGCGCCTGATCAAAATGAAGCGAAGCCTACATCGGGGAGGAATAGTTGCGCAAGCAGTGTGGAAGAAATAACGCTTTTAGAAATGACGCAAGGAATTAGGCAACGGCGTAGGCAAGAATGCGACGTTGGCCATAAACATGAATCAGATGGGCTTCGCGGCTATGCCGCATTCCGTGCGGTAAGGCTTTGCCTTACCGGACCGAACATCATTTATTTATTTCGCGAGGCTGAGCCTCGCGAAATATTGTCAAATGACTTGCCGGAAAGGCAGAGCCTTTCCGCACGGAAGGCGGCATAGCCGCGCAGCAAGACGCCGCCGCACAGCCTCGAGCGGCTGCAAGTTTTGGGGTCGCCAGTAACTGTGGTAATTTCCCTCGTCGCTGTTTAGGTACCGCGTTTCCGAGCGCGCTCACACCAATGACCACTGACCCCAACACCACTAACATGCTGAGGCGATCGCTCGAAGAGCATCTCCAAACGCTGCAGACCGTGCTCGA
>DATAOU010000341.1:0-3296 GCA_036265575.1 Pyrinomonadaceae bacterium | reverse complement strand
GAGATCCCCAAAGAGCACCGTACACTCGATCAGCCGGAGAGGAGAAAAATCCATAACCCGCCCTATATCCGTCTCCTTCAGTGGCTACTCTATGTCATAGCGATCCTGGCGTTTACATGGCCCGTGTATCGCGCCTTTCTCAACATCGAGATTACAGACAATGAGGGGTGGAACGCTTATTTCGCTGATGCGGCCATGGGTAAAATGCCGCTCTATCCGTCTACCGCTCAACTCATCACAAACAATTATCCGCCCCTGTCCTTTTATATCGTGGGTTTAGCCGGTCGACTGATCGGTGATGCCGTCTTAGCCGGGAGGTTGTTGTCTCTGATTTCCGTAATCGCGATCGCGACAGCAATCGCTTTGAGCGTCAGGCGATTGGGTGGAACTCAAGCGGCTGCGGTAATCAGCGCTGCATTCTACATAGCCATGATGAGCCGGTTTTTTAGGTCATACGTCGGATTGAATGAGCCGCAACTCATCAGTCACGCCATTATGGCGTTCGGTTTTTTGGCGTTTCTCGGTGCGCGATCGAGAGACCGTGGATACGTCACGCCTGTTCTCGTGATGGCCTTTGCAGGGTTTGTTAAGCACAACATCATCGCAATGCCCTTGACTGCTTTCGCATGGCTTGGAATGAACCGTCGGCGCGAAGCGCTAAAATGTTTATGCGTAGCAGCTGTCGTGATCGTGACTGGCATTGCGATTTGTTATGTCAGCTTCGGCGGCGACTTCTTCCTTAACATTTTGGCCCCGAGACACTATTCGCTTAAAAAGGCCATTTGCAGCGTTAAGGACTTACAATGGGTGTTGATCGGTTTAGTCGCTTGCGTCAGTAATGGCTGTGCGAGGTGGCATGATCGGAGTGTTCGGCTTTGTACCGGTCTAATCGCAATTGCGTTGGCGGCATTTTTCCTGCAAAGAACCGGCGCCGGCGTATGGACCAATGCTCAGTTTGATCTCGTGATAGCCGTCGCGATAGGTCTGGGGCTGGCGTACACACAAGTTCCTTTGTGGCCATTGGCGCGCCGGTTTCCGCCAGCCGTAGCTCAGGCGATTCTGTTGCTAGTGGTATGCGCGCGGCTGCTGGTGCCAAAAGAACGCGAGCCTATCCGGCTGCTAGTTGACCGCCGCTTTAAAAATGAAATCGCGATAAGGGAGCAGGCAATGGCTGACAGTGTCGAGCGCGTGCGAAGAACACCGGGTGACGTGTTGTGTCCGACGCTAATCAGCTATCACGCGGGCAAACCGTTTGTGGTTGATAAATTTAATGCGGAGCAAAGAATGTCAGCCGGGGCATTGCCGAAGGATGCCGTAACCGCGCGTGTCGCCGCAGGGACGCTAACAATCGTCAAAACCGATCCGCGCGCAAGTTGGACATTTCGACTCAAGCGCGACACTCCCATGGGGTCGCAGGCCGCGCTGTATGTTAGGGCCGAAGATTTGGGCGAAAAGATCGCCGCATGGCAGAAGAAATGCGCTGGCAAAACTCAACCCGATTGCTCGCGCAACTTGGAGGCGCTCAGAAAGAAGGCTTTTAAACTGGCCGAGTTCGCTCAAAGCAAGGGCGACTTTCACGGCGCGAATGTTAATAAGGTTCCCGATCCGGTCGAAGGCGATGGCGTAGACTATGAGACTGGTAAAGTGAACGGCTGGCGGGCAAACTGGCGGGTTGTTGCTCGCCTTGTGCGGTATCACGCGGAATGCTTCAACCGCTATGACACGAGCGAGTGCAAGGCGGAGTGGGCAGCATTTCAGAAGGAACAGAAACGCGTCCGCGATCTGTACGGTCCTGACGCTAGGTTTGAGGGATTTCCGAGTGCGTTCAAGGAGCGGACGTTCGGCCCTTATGTTGCGACGCACGTGGCCCGGGAATTGGCATCGCATTGGCATCCGATCGAGTTGGATGACGGAAACGTCGTGGAGGTGTATTCAGCGTATTCCGACGAAGTAGCGCGCAACAAGTTCGACTTCGTGATTAATCCAAATCTGCCGCCTGCCTGCGTCGAATTATGGCCGGAAGGCAAACCGCCTGAGGGCGGCTTCTACAAATCGGACCCGGTATTCAGGCCGAAGAACGTGCCCGATAATTTCATATTAGTGAAAGTTTACCAATACGGAGATTTCCTCGGCTACGTTTATCTGGACAAGAACGTTGTCGAGGGACTTCACGGCCGCAAATGAAGCTTCAGGCTGAGCAGCCTGTTTTACGCTCGCGGCTGGTACAGTTGGGGTTACGTCTCAGCGATTGATTCTCGCGGGCGAACAATCTGGATTGCTGATGCTCATCGCGACGACGGAAAGCGTTACATTGTGCGTGCCGATGAATAGCTGACAGCGTTTCTGGAATTGGAAATGGCGATTGTATCTACCTATTGTGCGAACAATGCTGACCAATAATCGCAGCGACCGCTGCAAGCGTTACGTTGTGCGTGCAGAGGAAAAGCTAACTGCTTTTCTGGAACTCGAATCTGCGACTCGTGTGGCCCGGACTGGGTTAACGCGAAAAGAGATTAGTCTTTCGAGCCTGCGAACGCCTATGTAGAAGCAAGTGCAATCCAAGCACTGCCGTCACAGCCAGCAGCAACAGGGCCCACGTCGAGCCTGAGTCGGGTGTCGGGACACCTACACCTGTGATAAATTGGAAATTTGGACCGAAGTAGCTGTTCGGGACGACAAAGGCGTCGCCGGATGGAAACGTGAATCCAATTGCGCTTCTCGTACCACCGTAAGAAAGCCCGGAAGCACCTGTAATCGAAGAAGCCGCGTCCAGACTAAAATCAGTATCGCCGCCATAGAAGCCGCCGATTGTATAAGTGCCTGGAACGAGGAGGAAGGGCGCGATAGAGACATAGCGGAAGCCGTCGACCAGGGTTGCACTTATGCCAGCGGGGATTGTGGCTTGTACCAGCTGCGTGCCAGTGCTCGTCCAGATAGTCACGGCATGAGATTGAGCCAAACCGTCGTTTTGGAAATCAAAAAGACCTAGGCTCGTCGCAGAGATCGGGGCTGACAGTAAATGCGTAGCCGAGAGTTGTATTGTCGCCGAATATGATAGAGGAGGAGCTTGAAACGCTAAGCGCAATCGTATCAGCCCTCGTCTGGAGCGGGCTCCACGCGACCAGAGCAACGGCGAACAATACGCCAACGAGAGATTTTGACGTGGATGGCAAAGGCTTCATGCCTGGTTAGCTGGGATTCACCGAAATTCCGCGGGGTGCGTCAAGCGAATTTCTTCCAAAAGCGTTTTTCGGCGAAATGGAACTCGCCAAACAAATTGGGCATTCGAACAGAGA
>DATAOU010000340.1:0-4358 GCA_036265575.1 Pyrinomonadaceae bacterium | reverse complement strand
GGCAGATCGATTTTGTTGATAACCGGAATGAGTTCGAGATTGTGCTCAATGGCGAGATAAGTGTTTGCCAGCGTTTGAGCTTCAACGCCCTGCGAAGCGTCGACTACCAGCAGCGCGCCTTCACACGCTGAAAGCGAACGCGACACTTCGTACGAGAAATCGACGTGACCGGGTGTATCGATCAAGTTGAGGACATAGTTTTGTCCGTCGCGTGCTTTGTAGTCGAGCCTGACGGCGTGTGCCTTGATGGTAATGCCGCGTTCGCGCTCGAGATCCATGTCGTCCAGGATCTGCGCCTCCATATCGCGGCCGGTCACGGCGCCGGTCAACTCCAGCAGACGGTCCGCCAGAGTCGATTTGCCATGATCGATGTGGGCGATGATTGAAAAGTTGCGGATTCGAGACGGGTCCATGAAAGCAGTCTAAAGTCCAATGTCCAATGTCCAAAGTCATCCGCCCGACATTGGACTTTAGACATTGGACATTGGACTAGTATTAATTAGTCGTCCATATGCTCATCGACATAGGCACGAGCTTTGTCGGGGGTCAGCACTGATTGAATAAAGGCGGTGTTCTTCTTTGCCCATTCCATATGCTCCTTCACGAAGGGGGCATAGGCGTCGGACATGTCGTTGTCCGGCGTAAGAAGTCCAATCTTGTGCAAAACTTTTTGGATGAGCGCGTTGTCTCGCGTCATGCCGGCCGCCTGAAACAATTTGTGCTTATCGTCATCAGTGAGGGAAGAAGAAGAACTGGAGGTATTGCTGTTTGAATTCTCATTCAGGTTTGAGTTTGCATTTGAATTGGAATTCGAATTTGTATTCCTCGCATTGAAGTTCTCGTTGCGGTTGGCATTGCTGCCGCCGGGCATCGCAATATATCCAGTCGAATACAGAATGACGCAGACAATCGCAACTACGATCAAGCCCAGGCAGCCCGCACCACCGCAGCCGATTGCAATCTTTGTGTTTCTCTCCATGTTGACCTCACTTGTGGGTAATACAAACTGTTAGTTCGCGAAAGGGTTGAATGCCAACCATCCCCACAAACTTACAGTTTGCTCTTCGGATTTTACGAGCGCGTTTGCATCCAGGTAATGCAGGACTGGAGATGATAGCGCATGTTTGCCGCGCTGTCGTGATGCAGGTCGCCATGTCCGGGCAGCACCCACTCAAAATTGTAGTTTGCGAGCTTGGCCATCGAACGCGTTTGCTCGCTCCATGAATACCAGGCAACACTCGGAAACGCCGTCAAAGTGTGGCGTCTGGGCGACCAGGCGAGATGATCGCCGGTGAACAGGAATCTCTGTTTGTAAAGAAAGACAACGTGGCCGCGTGTGTGACCCGGCGTCGGAATCACGACGATGTCCTTATCGAGCGAAACTTCAGCTTCGCCCTCAATTATTTTTTCGACCCCCAGCCGGCGCGCGCCATCGTCTGCATGCATCACGCGTTCGCAGCCAAACTGCTTGCGAAACAATGCGTGATCGGCAACGTCGTCGCGATGCGTCAACAGCATTTGAGTAACGCCGCCCATGGCCTCAATACGCTTAACAAGTTGACTCGCAAAACGCGGTGAGTCGATGAGAACATTGCCGCCCTCGCCCGGTGGACGCACGATTAGATAACTCCAGCCCCCAAAACTGGCTTCGGAAGTAAAGCCGCAAAAGTAAACGTTATCGGCCACGAGCATGGGAAAGGCGTCAATGCCAATGTGCGCATCGTGCTTCTCGGTTGTACCGATCGATCCGGTTGGACAAGCGACCAGAGCCATCAAGGCCAACCGCGTTTCGGCTTGCGTCTGCGGCTGTCGATAGACGCTGCACTGCTCGCCATGATCGTGAAACAGAGAGGGAGCCAACTGGCTGCAGGTGTCGCAGTCGATGCAAGTGGCGTCGACATAAAAGTCGCCGGGAACGTTTTCCGGAAGCCGTTGCTGAACGTTTGCCATCTTAAGATCCAGGACCTAGATAATGTATGAGCAGGTGCGACGATTCAAGCGGTGGGATACGAAGGAAGCAGTTTTGGTGCCATGAGAATGTTGCCGCGGACCAACGCGGATTTGCGCGGACCAGAAACAAGAAACTACATAACCCCGGGTTCGGGGCCGAGCGACAGAAAGGTTTTCTGCTTTGTTCTTATCTACAAGAATCCGCGAAAATCTGCGGCAAATCATTTGGTTTGTTGCGCCTCGCGGATCGCCGCGATCGTCGCATCATCTTTCGGTTTGAATAAACCGAGCGGTCGCACGTCGCGATACGTAATCTTCCCTTGCGCATCAATAACAAAAACCGAGCGCGCCACCTTCCCGGGAATTAACGACTGCGCGCCATACTGTTTTGCCACTGCGCCATTCACATCCGACAACAAGCGCAACGGCAAGTCATGATGCTCGGCAAATTTTTTGTGTGACTCAACTGAGTCTGTGGAGATGCCTACTACTTCGGCGCCCGTCGCGGCATAGTCTTCCCAGCGATCACGCACCGAACACATCTGCCGCGTGCAAATCGGCGTCTCATCACCGGGATAGAACAACAGCACTACTACCTTGCCGCGCTGATCCGCAAGCCGCCAGCTTTCATTGTTGCCGTCGTTAAGAGTGAAGTCGGGCGCGGGCCCGCCAACCTGGGGAGTATCAGTTTTGCTCATAAGTTGTTTCCGGTTCGGCACCTGGCATTAGCCGCGGATGACGCGGATAGACGCAGATCTGAGTAAGAGGAAACAGGCTAATGGGGAGAACTGTTTCTAACTTCCTTTTCATATCCGCGTTATCCGCGCGAATTCGCGGCAGATCACTCTTCGTACTCGTCTGAACCCTGTACCCACATAAACGATTGAATGTCGATCATGTCGCGCGGTCCCATGTCACGCAAGTCGTTCCCAACAGTCGCAGCAAACTCAAGCAGGTTCGCATACGTCTCCCACGATGGCCGGGATTTGTATTCAAAGTTAAAACCATATTCGCGCGCAGCAATGCGGGTTACGTTTGGTTTGAGAAAAATATGAATGTCAGGCTGTGCGATGAATCCGAAAACTGTTACCAGCGGCCAGGTCAACACGCGTGTTTGTTTGCGCGGTAGCTCGCCCACCGCTTCAACCCAGCGGTTGAACTTGCGCTCAAGCGTGCCACCACCGTGTAGGAATTCAAACAACCCTTCAGCAAACAAGCGCGCACCGGCCGGCGTCTTCACCGCGTCGCGCAGCGCCATCTTCTCAAAAGAGAAGAGCAGGTTCGTCCGTGATTCAATGCGCACCGCGCGCGTTGCGATGTCAGAAAATTCGCGCCGCTTCAGTAAGTCGCGAAAGGCCTTGCGGCCCAGTGCCTCGTTCCACTGCTCATGGGCAGTCCATTTATACCCGCGTTCCCAGTCGATATAAGTTTCATCGCGGAAGCCCGCGGGAAAGAACCGCAAAAACTTTCGGCGACAACGCAACGCCTGCGCAGAATTCTTTGCCCTTGACTCGAGACCTTTTGCCGCTCCGCTGCTCGTTACCATCGATCGACCTCCCTTTATTCGTCACCTCCATTTTGATCGCGGGGGCTAATTGGCGTCCGCCGTCCGCCGTAATTGGTGCGGGCGGCGTACAGCCATATTTGCACGAAGCCACTGGCGGCCACCCCGACAAATGCTGAGGAAGCTGCACCTGCGGCAATGCAATGCAGGTCGCACCGGAAACTCTACGGGTTCATGCGAAGCAATAATATCCATCATTGCTTCGTCAATTGCACGCGCGCACGCGTCGCGCGAAAGTAACGCCGCGGCCAAATGAAACTCTACGTTGGGATCTAAAAAGTGGAGAGTAACTTTGATAAGCCCGCCCTTTGCCGCGAGCGCCGGCAGTAAGTCGTGGACGGCCAGTGCGTAAGCTTGCATCTGTAGCTGATAGTCAGACGCCGCAATTTGTACTTGCTCTGCAACAGAAACTGTTTCGACCGCTGGCTCCGCCTCAACGGGGATCGGCTCTTCGAAGTTAAAAGCAAATTGGTCAACCTGACTTTGGGACCGTAAATACTGGGCCCGCGGGCGTCCCTGCCGTTCTGTAAATGCGGAAACGTTCGGGCTGGCGGATTCAGTCGAGGCTTGAGTGCCAAGGCTACCGAATGCGGGCGAGACGCCCGCGGTCCCAGTATTCGCGGTTCCAGTACGCATGCGGTTGGTTTTGAAGTCGATGATTTCAATATCAAAGCCCTTACCATTTGTGGGCGTGACCAGCAGCTTATCAATCGCGCCGGTCAGAATTCCTAACGGACGTCGCAAGCGAAACGGTACCTCGCTCCAAAGTCCAACGCCGCCGCGGGGAAACCGCGTCGGATCTTTTGACTGTGATTCGTCGACCGCTGCTAATACGCCCAAAGCT
>DATAOU010000339.1:0-19116 GCA_036265575.1 Pyrinomonadaceae bacterium | reverse complement strand
CAGGACCACGTCCCCGACAACAATGCACGTGCCGATCGGAACTTCGCCGAGCTGTGCGGCGTCGCGCGCTGCTGCAAGAGCCTGGCGCATCCAGTGCGCATCCATTTCGCTTTGCGCTGCAGCAGTCATAACAGAAATAATTCAGGTCAAACAGCGGAAAATTTAACTATAGGTGTGGCTGTCAAACACTGTCAAGCGAGTGATTATTTTTGCAAGGCAGCACGTCCACCAGTTTGCAAACGATGCTTTCGACTTCACAAAAGAGCGCATTGCGCGACTGGTCAAAACTACGGACCGTTGTTCGCAGCGTGTTATATTAGCTTGGAGTCGGAATTCACTGCGCTAACATTCACCGGTCCTGTCATCGAGCTTTTCTAATGACCACTGAAGCCCAGACAAAGGCAAGCGGGCCGCTGTCGACGGACCGAGTGCAACCGCGCCTGCGGCCGGCTCCGGTGCCCGAAGCAACACCACCGGAACGAGTGGTGCAAACTCCGGCAGCGCATATGCGCCGGATGGCGCCGGCAGAATTTAACACCGCGATGATTCATTTCTATCGTGGCGAGGTGCAACGTTCAAACACCTGGCGCAATCGTCTCGATACAACAACAAACTGGGCCGTCCTCACTGCCGGTGCAACCTTATCGTTCGTTTTTAGTTCCGGGGCTAATCCGCACTTTGTCATTCCCATCAACTCGGTGCTGGTCGCAATTTTTCTATTGATGGAAGCTCGCCGTTATCGCTATTACGAAATCTGGTCCAGCCGCGTGCGGATAATTGAGACGGGATATTTCGCGCAAATGTTGGCGCCGGAGGGCATGCCGCCTGACGAAGCCTGGGCAGAACATCTGGCGGCTGATTTGATCACGCCACACTTCACGATTACCGAATGGGAGGCAGTCGGCAGACGACTGCGTCGAAATTATTTGTGGATCTTTGCGCTGCTGGCGCTTAGCTGGAATCTAAAAGTTTACCTGCATCCCACTCCGGCGCACGACTTTAACAGCTTTATCGATCGGGCGGCAGTTGGCATTGTGCCGGGCTGGTTCGTTTTTGTAGTGGGCGTGATTTTCAATGCCGCCATCGCTATTTTTGCGATTGGTACCGTGCGCCTGCGGGAAGCAACTGGTGAGGTTTTGCCACAACATCAGTTTGCTTTACGCCCGCTCAGAACAATGAGCCGTTGGACGCGCGGTGCGACCGGCGCTGCCCGCACAACTGTCCGCACCAAACGTGCGCGGCAACGCGTTCGTAGCGGCGCAGCCACTGGCGAGTTTAAGAAGATCGACATCAGCGAAACACCGGAAAGCAGAAGTCAGAGGTCGGGAAACAGAGGTCAGAAACCAGAGATCAGAGGCCAGAAGTCAGAGATCAGATGACAGTGTTCACTTCTATGCTGCGACCTCTCTGACTTTGATCTCTTAACTCTTAGCTCTTAGCTCTTAGCTGTGACCTCTGAATTCTGATCTCTGACTTCTGATCTCTGACTTCTGACTTCTGTCTTTTCTATGCTTCAACTTAGCGGACAAAAACTAACGCTCGAGCAAATCGCGGCCGTTGCGAACGGGCAGGAACACGTCACCCTTGCTGACGACGCGCGCAGCCGCATGGAACAATCGCGGCGCGTAGTCGAGAAGATTGTTTCCGAAAATCGGACTGTTTATGGCGTTAATACCGGCTTTGGCAAATTGTCGGATGTGCGTATCGAGCCGGACCAGTTGCGCACGTTGCAATTGAATTTAGTGCGCAGTCACTCGTGTGGTTTAGGCAGTCCGCTCTCGATTCCCGAAGCCCGCGCGATGTTGCTGTTGCGCGCAAACGTCCTCGCCTGCGGCCTGAGTGGCGCGCGACCAGTCGCCGCGGAAACTCTCGTCGCTATGCTTGAGCGCGGTGTCACACCGGTTATTCCGGAAAAAGGATCGGTTGGCGCGAGCGGCGATCTGGCTCCATTGGCCCATCTGGCGTTGTGCGCGATCGGAGAAGGCCAAGCTTTTTACAAGGGCGCGCGCGTCTCGAGCATTGAGGCTCTGAAACAAGCCGGGATTGAGCCACTGCAACTTGAAGTTAAAGAAGGCCTGGCACTCCTGAACGGAACACAGGCGATGGGCGCAGTTGGGAGCCTGGCTTTGCAGCGCGCTGAGCGACTGACTCGACTCGTCGATGTAGCCGGCGCAATGTCCCTCGAAGCTTTAAGAGGTACGCCAGTCGCTTTTGATGAACGCATTCACGCCGCGAGAGCGCATTCGGGACAAGGTGAAGTTGCCGCTCACCTGCGCGGCTTGCTCGCCGGCAGCGAGATTCGCGACTCGCATCTGCAAAACGATCCTAGAGTCCAGGATGCTTACAGTTTGCGCTGCATGCCTCAGGTTCATGGCGCAGTGCGCGACACGCTTCGGTACGCGCGCGCGGTTGTGGAAACGGAAGCCGGAAGCGCGACCGACAACCCACTGGTTTTCGCTGATACTGAAGAAGTTTTATCGGGTGGGAATTTTCATGGCGCGCCGCTGGGTTTAGCGTTCGACTACGCCGCAATTGCATTGACTGATTTGATCAGCATCACCGAACGGCGCATCGATCGACTAGTGAATCCCGACGCCAATGAAGACCTGCCGCCGTTTCTAACTAAACAAGCGGGCATAGCTTCCGGCTTCATGATGCTGCAGGTGACTGCGGTGGCGTTGCTGAGCGAGGCAAAAGTCCTGGCCCATCCAGCCAGCGTGGATAATGTGCCGACTGATGGCGGCAAGGAAGATCACGTTTCAATGGGAATGACAGCGGCGACAAAACTCCGTTCCATCGTCAACCTTGCCGAGCAGGTCGTAGCTATCGAGTTAATTACCGCCGCCGAAGGTTTGGAACATCGCAAACCGCTGGCGCCCGGCCACGGTGTGAAACAGGGCTATGAGATCGTTCGCTCCATGGTCGAACCGTTGAACGACGATCGTTCAATGTCAAATGATATTCAAAAGGTTAGTGAGAAAATTCGCGGCGGCGAGTTTGATTCGCTGCTGTAAAGCAAACTGTTAGTTTGCGGCGACTTGTCGCCACTCACGTGAAGCCCGGTAAGCGCCGCAAACTAACAGTTTGCTTTACAACGATCAGTAACATGTCTGTCAGAACCATCCGCGCCCCGCGGGGCAACAAACTTAGCTGCAAGAGTTGGCACCAGGAAGCGGCCCTGCGCTGCCTGATGAACAATCTCGATCCTGACGTCGCCGAGAAGCCGGAAGAGTTGATTGTCTACGGCGGCGCCGGCAAAGCTGCGCGCAACTGGGCCTCGTTTGAAGCAATTGTGCGGGAATTGCAGCAACTGGAAAACGATGAGACGTTGCTGGTCCAATCAGGTAAACCTGTCGGCGTGTTTCGTACTCACGAATACGCGCCGCGAGTTTTGATTGCCAACTCCAATCTCGTCGGCGCCTGGGCCAATTGGGAACATTTCCATGAGCTTGAACGCAAAGGCCTGATGATGTACGGACAGATGACGGCCGGCAGTTGGATTTACATTGGCACGCAGGGCATCGTGCAGGGAACGTTCGAAACGTTTGCGGCCATGGCGGACAAACATTTCGGCGGCGACCTCAGCGGCAAACTGGTTTTGTCCGGCGGCATGGGCGGCATGGGTGGCGCTCAGCCGCTGGCTGCAACTCTGAATGGCGCGATCTTTCTGGGCGTGGATGTCGATCCGGCGCGCATCGAACGGCGAGTGCTAAACGGTTATTGCGATCGCCTGGCAGTGTCATTGGAAGAGGCGCTCGACATCATCGAGGATGCACGCGAACAGAAACGCGCGGTGTCCATCGGTCTGGTGGGCAACTGCGCTGAAGTTCTTCCTGAGATTGTACGCCGCGGCATCAAGGTTGACGCAGTTACAGATCAAACCAGCGCGCATGATCCGCTGAACGGTTATGTACCTGCCGGACTGACGTTGACGGAGGCTGTTGAATTACGCCAAAGCGATCCGCGCTCGTACATCAACCGCTCAATGCTATCGATGGCCGATCACGTCGAAGCGATGCTGGCATTAAAACGTGCGGGCGCGGTCGTGTTCGACTATGGCAACAACATTCGCAAGATGGCTTTCGACGCCGGTTGCAAAGACGCTTTTGAAATTCCCGGCTTTGTGCCGGAATACATTCGGCCGCTTTTTTGTGAAGGCAAAGGCCCTTTCCGCTGGGTGGCATTGTCCGGCGACGCGTCTGACATTCGGAAGACAGACGACCTCGCGCTTGAACTTTTTCCTGAAGACAGAACCTTGAATCGTTGGCTGCGACTGGCGCGCGATCGCGTTCAGTTTCAGGGCTTGCCGGCGCGGATCTGTTGGCTTGGTTACGGCGAACGCGCGGAGATGGGCGAAGCAATCAACGAGTTGGTGAAGCGGGGAGACTTGAAAGCCCCCATCGCTATCGGCCGCGATCATTTGGACACTGGCTCGGTCGCCTCTCCGTTTCGTGAAACCGAGGCGATGAAAGACGGTTCGGACGCGGTTGCCGATTGGCCCATTCTCAATGCGCTCTTGAATACCGCCAGCGGCGCGAGCTGGGTATCGTTTCATCATGGCGGCGGCGTGGGTATTGGCTATTCATTGCACGCCGGACAGGTGTCAGTCGCCGATGGAACTGATGAAGCCGCGAAGCGTCTCAATCGGGTGCTGACAAACGATCCCGGTCTGGGAGTTGCGCGCCACGTCGATGCGGGTTATGAAGAGGCGGAAAAAACCGCCCTGGAGAAAGACATCGCGATTCCGATGATGAAGAGTAATGAGTAACACTCACCGCCTAGTGTTTGTTTTTTGAACAATTTATTCTGTGAGATCTCGGTGTTTTGTGTCTTTGTGGTGAGGTAAGAAGTTTGTTCACCACAGAGACACAGAGAACACAAAGTCGCACAGAGGAAGCAACACTTTAGACTGTCATGACTACACCAATAGTTTCCAAATCCAATCGCGTCTCAAAGAAAGCAAGTCTCTTCACTGAATCCGTCATTCGCGAGATGACGCGCGAAGCGCTCAAGCATGGCGCCGTGAATCTGTCCCAGGGCTTTCCTGATTTCGCCGCGCCCGAAGACATCAAGCGGGTGGCCATGCAGGCCATCGCCGACGATATCAACCAATATGCAATCACCTGGGGCGCGCGCGATTTTCGCGAAGCCATTGCGCGGAAAACAAAATGGTATCTGGACCTCGATGTTGATCCGGAAACTGAGTTGACCGTCACCTGTGGCTCAACCGAAGGAATGATTGCGGCGATGATGGCAACAGTTGACCCCGGCGAGGAAGTTGTCGTCTTCGAACCCTTCTACGAAAACTATGCTCCCGACGCGATCCTTTCCGACGCCACACCTCGTTATGTGCCGTTGCGCGCTCCGGATTGGAGTTTCGATAAGGAGGAGCTGCGTTCAGTTTTCAACGCAAAAACGCGCGCAATAATTCTTTGCAATCCGAATAATCCGACCGGCAAAGTTTTTACGCGCGCGGAAATGGAATTCATTGCCAGCCTTTGTCAGGAGTTTGATGCGCTCTGTTTCACCGACGAGATTTACGAGCACATTCTCTATCCGCGCGAAGGCGCTGAGATCGCACACATCTCCATGGCCCAGTTGCCCGGCATGCGCGAACGCACTGTTATCGTCAACTCAATGTCCAAGACGTATTCGGTGACTGGCTGGCGGGTGGGCTATTGCATTGCCGCCCCCGAGATCACCAGCGCCATTCGCAAGGTCCACGATTTTCTGACTGTCGGCGCGGCGGCACCGTTACAGAGTGCCGGAGCTTACGCCCTCTCGTTGCCCGCGGAATACTACGATCGACTGCAGGCTGACTATCGCGCGCGCCGCGATCTGCTTTTGCCGGTGCTCGAGAAAGCAGGCTTCGGCGCGTTTCGTCCCGACGGCGCTTATTACATCATGACCGACATCCGGGCTTTCGGATTTGCGAACGACGTCGAGTTTACAAAACACCTGATACGGGAAGTTGGTGTCGCGTGTGTGCCAGGTTCGAGCTTCTACAGCGTGCCCGAACGCGGGGCGCAGCAAGTGCGATTCTGTTTTTGCAAGAAGGATGAGACGCTGCAACTTGCGGCAGAAAGACTCGAGAGACTGCAGACAAAAGTTTAGTGCCTTCGGATTTGCGGCTTTGCCGCTTACCGCACGGAACGCGGCAGAGCCGCAAATTCATTAGACATAGAACCGAAAAACTATGATCCCTAAAATTGCGCGAGTCTTTTTTGTCTTCGGATTTATCACCATTCTCGGTTGCGTCGCCGCTGCCCAACAGGTTCCTGATCCGAACTTCAACCCGCACATCGAGCACCCCGCCTACACCAAAAACTTTCCGCGCGTGTTGTTTGACGAAGCTCATAACAATTTTCATACAGCAACCGGTCGCTACAAGCCATTTGTCGACATGATGTTCAGCGACGGTTATCAGATCTCGGCGAACCGCAAGCCTTTCAGCAAAGAGTCGTTGCAGACCTACAAGATTTTGATCATTGCTAACGCGCTCGGCGCCGAGGAAATGGATGATGAAGGGGCCGATAAGCCCGCGTTCACCGAAGCGGAATGCGATGTAGTGCGCGAGTGGGTTAGTAACGGCGGCGCGCTGCTGTTGATTGCGGACCACGCGCCCTTCGGCGCGGCGGCGCAGATTCTCGCTAAGCGTTTCGACGTCGAGATGAGCAAAGGCTATGTCTTCGATCGCGAACACTCGGTGGCGGACAATCCGACGCTGCTGATTTTTTCCCGCGAGAACAAGTTGTTGTTGGACCACCCAATCACTGAGGGACGAAACGACAGCGAGCGCATCAGTCGTGTGCAGAGTTTTACCGGTCAGGCTTTAAAGGGTCCACAAGGAGCGGCGCAACTGTTGGTTTTGGCGGCGACAGCAACCGACCAGGCCGGAGCCATGGGTGGCGAAAGGAAATCCGTGGCCGGACAGGCGCAAGCTATCGCGTTCAAGTTGGGCAAGGGTCGCGTGGTGATGCTGGGCGAAGCGGCCATGTTGTCAGCGCAAGTGGCTGGTCCGGATAATTTCAAGATGGGAATGAACGTGCCTGGCAATGACGACCGGCAGTTTGCGCTGAACATCATGCATTGGCTGTCCGGACTCTTGAGGTAGCAAACAGCAAACAGTAGACAGCAAACAGCCGGAAGCTAGCTGATTGGCTGTTTACTGTTTGCTGTTTGCTGTTTACTTATATGTGGGATCGCAGACGACAAATAGTCTGGTTGGCGGCGGGCTTGATTCTGGGGACGTTTGTGGCGTTTTCAGATGCTCACGACGAGGATGGGATATTTGTTCCGCGCTTCTTCGTCTTCATGGAAAGCCTGGTACTGATAATTATCGCAGTGCTTTTCTATATCTACTCACGAAGAAAAAACTGAGCCGGTCGCGACAAGCAGTTCAGAGTACAAGCTTCTGCGTGCGCAGCCCGCGACTAAAAGCAATCTGAAGGTTGGACTCTGAACTGCTTGAATGATCGTCTAGTTTGGCGGCTGCACTGTCTTTGAACGCACCGTAATTCCCTCATCGGCGGCAATCAATAAATTTCGCGATTCACCCAATGGCGCATTCGAAGGCAGATACGACAGCACGTAACGATTCTTTTTTAACTCATCGCAAATCGCTTTAGCCGCCACCGCCGGCTCATCGATCGAAAAGATCATGCCGCCAGTCCCCTCTACCAGCTTATCTATTACCTGTTTTGGTTTGGGTACATCGCGACGAATCGCGCCGCGCGTGCGGTCCTGCGCCTGAACAGCGTAAACGGTAATATCGAGCGATTGCAGTTGAGCAAGTATTTTTTCAAAACTAGTTTTGCTGCCTCGATCGAGACCGTCACTGATAACGACGATGACGCGTTTTTGGCCCGGAGTTGCTCGCAGCGCTTCCTCGATCACGGCGCTGGCGGCGTCAAATAAATGTGGCTGGCCCTTTTTGCGAAACAGCTTCAGCGCCTGGTCAATCGCCTTTGCGTCATCGGTCCAGTCAGCGACGATTTCGGCCTGCTCGTCATAGCCCACTATTAAAAGCTTGTCCCCTTCGTAGATTTCGTAAGCAAATTCGCGGGCTGCCTTTTCGAGTTTGTCGACGTCTGCGCGGATGGTCAGCGAGTTATCAACCAGCAACACGATTCGCGCCGGCGAGGGATCGGGGGTGAAATTGCGAATGGTTTGCTCAACTCCATTGTCGTAAATCGAAAGCTGTTTGGAAGTGATCTGTTGGTTTGACTCATCATTGCGTTTAGCGACGACGTTGACGAGCACGCCGCCTTCGCCGCTAGTGGCCGGCTTGCGACCCGCCTGGCCCATCAATGCCACGCCAGTACCGAACACCGCTACCAGGCAAATGAAAATTGAGAAAGCAGACAAACGCCTTCCCTTTTTCTGGCCGCTGTTTGGGGCTGCCGTGGTTACTCGGTCGGACATGAACTCAAAACGCGTGGGCTTCAATCACCAGTGGAGACTTTGGTTGAGGAAGCTTTGTCGGAAGTTTTCGTACTCGGGGAGCTGTCTTTAGTTTTCTTTTCCGCTTTATCAGATTTCTTGTCGTCGCTGCTGGTTGCTTCGCTCTTCTTTTTTTCCTGAGCCTTTTGACCGCTGCGGCCATAGTCGGTCAGATAGAAACCTGAGCCTTTGAATTGAATAGCAGGCGCTGAAATCAATTTTTCCAAACGGCCACCGCACTTGGGGCACTTCGTCGGTTGCTTGTCATTCATCTTCTGAAAGACTTCAGTGTGTGCCTTACACTTGGTACATTCAAACTCGTAAATCGGCATACGAATATTATGTCCGACAAACTTTAGTTTGTCGATTAACGTTAAGAACCGGCTGACATGAGAAGGGACTTCCAAACAAGTTGTTGGAACTTGCCTGATTCCCCTCCCTTTGGGAGGGGCCAGGGGAGGGTGCGAAGCTTGTCGCGCACAGGCCCTCTCCCCAACCTTCTCCCAAAGGGAGAGGGAGAAAAATAAAAAAAGTGCATCAGCATGAGTTTGCTTACCCGCCAGCCGTTCGCTATGATCCTGACGAACTAAATCCCCATGTCAGACACCGCCCAATCTCTCTCGCTCGAGCGCAAAATCAAGATGCACGAGGCGCGCGAAGGAATTATCAATCGCCTCGCGCTGACGCTGCCCTCGGCCATCAACCTCGATCGTTTTCTGACCGTTATCGTCTCGGAGCTGGGACGCATGATGAACGTCGATCGCTGCGATGTTATCCAGTTGACCTCGCCCAGCGAACTGCGCATCAGTCACGAATGGCGCGCTTCCAACGATGTGCCTTCCAGTCTCGGCACTACGATTCCAATCGATCTGGTACAACTGGCAGAACGCGTGGATCTAACTAAACCGATCCGCTTTGACGACACTTCGGCGCCGGACCTCGATCCCAAGCTGCGCCTGCTGACGAAAGGCCTGGGTACGCGTTCGTTGTTGGTTGTGCCGGTGTTACTTGGTGAGGACGTGCTTGGCCTGGTGGGACTACACACCACGCGCACGCCGCGTGTCTGGCTTGACGATGAAGTCGCCTTTCTCGAATCGATTGCGCGGCAGATCGGCGTGGGCTATCAGTACACGCGACTTTACACAGACAAAGAGCGAGAGGCGGAAACAAAACGCGCGCTACTGGAAATCGCCAATGCGATCAATGCCCGATCCGATTTTCGCGAAGTCTCGTCGCTGGTGCTCGAACGCGCAATCACACTCGTGGGTGCGGATTATTCAGCGCTGGGCGTGCTCGATCCGAAAGGCGGCCGCATTAGTCTGGTAGCTTTCAAAGCCGCGCCGCATGCAACTATCGAATCAGTGCAGGGTTTAATTGAGGAACATGCACAGTCGCTTGATCTCACCGAGTTTCCCAAGGCAATCGAAGTGCTGACCGAAGGAAAGACTTTGCGGCTGTTGGATTCTGACCTGCCGTTTCCATTTCGTTTGATGTTCAACTCGATTCTCGGCGGTCGCGCCGCACTGGTCGCGCCGGTGCGCGTTGCCGGTCACACCTTCGGCTTGCTCGGTCTGGTATGGAGCGAAGCCCGCCAAGGTGGCTTTCAGGATCACGAAGTTGCTCTCGTCGAAGGCATTGCTGATCAAATCGGCACGGCCCTGGAAAGGGATCAATTGTCGGCAGAAGTGATGCACTTGCGCGATGCGTTGCACGAACGCTATGGCGAAGACCGGCTGATTGGTCAAACGTTTGCCATTCGACGTGCGATCGAGTTGGCGCTTAGCGTCGCCGATACGCAAACCACAGTGCTCATTCAGGGCGAATCAGGCACCGGCAAGGAATTACTCGCGAACTTAATTCATTACAACTCCGGCCGCGAAGATCAGCCTTATGTAAAACTCAACTGCGGCGCCATTCCCGAGACGCTGCTTGAGTCGGAGCTGTTTGGTCATGAGAAAGGCGCCTTTACCGATGCCCGCTCGCGCCGTCAGGGAAGATTTGAAGAAGCTAACGGCGGCACGTTGTTTCTCGACGAAGTTGGCGAGATGAGTTTGTCGGCGCAGGTTCGGCTGTTGCGTGTTTTGCAGGATGGCGAGTTCACGCGCGTCGGCGGCAGCGAAGTGATAAAGGCTGACGTCCGCATCATCGCCGCTTCTAATGTGGACCTTGAACGAGCAACAGACGTTGGGACGTTTCGGCGCGATCTCTATTACCGGCTTTCCGTTTTCCCAATTGTTTTGCCGCCGCTGCGCGAACGCCCTGAAGACATTCACCCGCTGGTCATTCATTTTCTCGAGCACTACAAACAAAAGACCGGGCGCTTCATTTCCGGAATTTCAAAAGACGCGCTGCAGGCGTTGATCACTTACGAGTGGCCCGGCAATGTGCGCGAACTTGAGAACGCGATCGAGCGCGCGGTGATTATTGCTTCCGGACGTCAGATTGAGCTGGAAGATCTGCCCGAAGCCATCAGCAGGATTGCCTTGCAGGAGCAGGACCGGATCAAGGTTGAGCGCGCGCGCGCCGCCAGCGAGGGACGGACGACGACGTTTGAAGTAACCGTGCCGTCGTCGATGGATGAAATCGAGAAGCAGGCGATCGAGGCGACGCTGGATTACACGCATGGTGACAAGACGCACGCGGCGCGGGCACTCGGCATTGGCCGCAAGACGCTTTACCGAAAGCTGGACCAATATGCAGGCGGTGGCAAGTCTGAGCTGAGTTCGGATGGCGAAGATTCAGCGTTCAAGGAATGAACGAGGCAACGCAAGCTAAAGCTTGTACGCTAAACTGCATGAGCGGTGCTGCTAATTGAGGCCAGTAGTTCAGAGTACAGCCTTTAGGCTGCGGTTCTCGGATCCCAGCGAAAACGCAAGCTAAAGCTTGTACTCTAAACCGCATGAGTTTTCCTAGCCCACGTTTCTTGCGCGGTTTCGCCCCGGTTTGTTATAGTCCGAGTCTGAAAATCTCCAATTCATTATGTTAACCAGCCGGGCCCCGGAGGCCGAGGCTTCCCTAGAAAGGACTTTTGTTATGGCAAACGATGATTATCGACGTGACTCTGGCGACAGCATTTCCACGCGTCTCACCTACCTCCTGATCGGTGGCGGCATTGGCGCCGTTATCGCTCTGCTTTTTGCTCCCAAGTCGGGCCAGGAATTGCGCGGCGACATTGCCGACGCGACCCGCAAAGGCATCGACAAATCCCGTGAGGCAGCGCAACAGGTGGGCGAACGCGCCGGCGAATACTATGACGCCACTCGTGAGCGCGCGACCGAACTCTACTCGCAAGCGAGCGAAAAAGCTTCCGAGCTCTACACGCAAGCCTCGACCAAGGTTGGCGAGGTAGCGCAGACCGCGCGTGAAACAGCGACGCGCCAAACCAGCACAGTAGCGGCCGCTATCGACGCCGGCAAGAAGGCTTACCAGGAAGAGAAGCGAAAGACAGAAATGTCGGGCCGGCTCGAAGCAGCGCCCAAGTACACCGAAAAAGCGAACTAGCGAATTGCCGATTTGCATTGCCGAGTTGCCGATTGGTTCTTTGCCAACCGGCGACAGTGAGCAGCTTCTAATTACTCTCAAATCGGCAATTGGCAATCGGAAATCAACACGATGCTTGCCTTGCAAATAAATCCTAACGATCCGATGTTCTGGGTGATGGTGGTGATTGCGTTGTCCTTCATCATCATCGCTGTGGCTATGATCGCGATTGCGGTCTTTGTTAATCGCGCAGTGAAGTCCGTGACTCGACTGGAGCAAAGACTCGAGCCGCTAATCGAGCGCGTCACTGTGATCAGCGAGCAAGGCAAGCAAATCGCGGTGCAGGGCAAGCAAATAGCCGAACAGATCAACGCCGTGTCCGGTCATCTCTCAACAGCCACCATGAACCTCTCCGAGTCTCTGGCAATCATCAAGGACGAGGTCGGCGAACTAAAGGTGCTGGTCAGCGACACAGCGGGCGAGGCGCGCGACAAGGTTGAACTGGTCAGCCGTACCATCGACCGAACCCACGATCAGATTGTTACCACTACAGATTTCATACAGCGCCGCGTGGTTGAGCCGGCGCGCGAGATCGCCGCAATTATGGCGGGCTTTCGGCGCGGCCTCGAAGTTCTCGTGGCACCGCTGCCAAAGCCCATTAATCAGACTTACGGAGAGGATGAGATGTTTATTGGCTGAAACGGCTCAAGCTATTAAAGGCTGAAGAAACCCGAACCACTCGTCCTCGGAAGATTGGTTCGGGTTTTTAGTTTCTCTGTGCGTCCTTTGTGATCTCTGTGTCGCTGTGGTGAGTTAAAAAAACAGTGATACGAATCCACCACCGAGGCACAGAGATCACAAAGGACGCACAGAGTCAGCTTTCGACGCTTCGTTTTGGCGGCAAAACAACTCTGCTGTTAGTATTGAGAAATCGAAACCATGTCTACTGAAACGCCACTCGATCTTAAAAAGACCATCAACCTGCCCAAGACGGGGTTTTCTCAGAAGGCAAACCTGGCCCAGACCGAACCCGCCCGTTTGAAAAAATGGACTGAGGCGGGTCTTTACGAGTTGATCCGGCAAGCGCGCGCCGGCGCCGACAAATTTATTCTGCACGATGGACCGCCCTATGCGAATGCCGACATTCATCTCGGCACCGCAATGAACAAAATTCTGAAGGACTTCGTCGTTAAGTCGCGCAACATGATGGGCTACGACGCGCCCTACGTTCCTGGTTACGACTGTCATGGGTTGCCGATTGAGTTGTACGTTGATCGCAAGCTGGGCGCGAAGAAAGCAAACATGCCGGCAGTTGCTATCCGCCGCGCCTGTCGCGAACACGCTGCACAAGCACTCAAACGTCAGACCCGCGACTTCCAGCGATTGGGAATTTTGGGCGAGTGGGACAACCCGTACCTGACGATGTCCAACCATTACGAAGCCGAAACAGCGCGACTGTTTGGACGCTTCGTTGAGCGCGGCTACGTCTATAAAGGCGCTCGTCCGGTTTACTGGTGCATTCACGATCAGACGGCGCTTGCCGAAGCCGAGGTTGAGTACCATCAACACACCAGCCCTTCGGTCTATGTGAAGTTTCCGCTTGCGAGCGATCCTGCGTTGATCGATCCGGCACTTGCGGGCCGCAAAGTTTTCGTTCTCATCTGGACCACGACGCCCTGGACGCTGCCCGCAAATCTGGGCATCACGGTCCATCCGGACTATCAGTATTCTGCCTTTGAAAACGGCGATGAGGTTTACATCGTGGCCAGCGAGTTACTGGACGCGGTCGTCGAAAAATGTGAACTCGCTCAGGGCGATGACGGACCACGCGACGTAAAAGTCGTGGCGCGTTTTCCTGGCGCCAAACTGGATAGGCTCGAATGTCGTCACCCCTGGATTAATCGCCCGTCCCTGTTGATGGTTGGTGAACATGTCACGCTCGGCGGCGAAGCTGATGCCGAAACTGAACTCGACGTTAAGGACGCGCGCGAGAAACAGCCGGCGAGCAAAGCTGGAACTGGCTGTGTTCATACGGCGCCC
Source organism: Pyrinomonadaceae bacterium (assembly GCA_036265575.1). Taxonomy (GTDB): domain Bacteria; phylum Acidobacteriota; class Blastocatellia; order Pyrinomonadales; family Pyrinomonadaceae; genus PSRF01. The sequence continues at coordinate 5,154 of DATAOU010000339.1, read as the reverse complement.
GGTCACGGCCACGACGATTTTGTAATCGGCAAGCGTTACGGTCTGGAAATTTATTGCCCGGTCGATAACGCCGGCCACTTCACACCTGAGGTGGAACACTTCGCCGGTCAGAGTGTGTTCGAGGCGAACCCGAAAATCGTTGAGTTCATGAGAGAACGGGGTGTGTTGTTGTTCACCGAACAATACAGCCATCGCTACCCGCATTGTTGGCGCTGCAAGAACCCCGTAATCTTTCGCGCCACGCCACAATGGTTTATCTCAATGGACCACGCTGTCGGTGCTGTAGTTGAGACCGTTGAGAAAGACGAAGACGGTCGCGACCGCAGCAACTTCACAGAAAACTTTTCTGAAGGCGCCACGTCTTTGCGCGCGGCAGCGCTGCGCGAGGTGGAACGCGTCAAATGGTTTCCAGCCTGGGGCAAAGTACGCATGGGCAACATGCTGAAAGGGCGGCCGGACTGGTGCGTTTCGCGACAGCGGGTGTGGGGAGTTTCGATTCCTGTTTTCTATTGCGCTAAGTGTACTGAAGCGGTTGCCGAACCTGCCGTAATCAATCACGTGGCCGACATTTTCGAGCGCGAATCGTCCGATGCCTGGTACACAAAAGAAGCGCGCGAGTTGCTACCCAATGGTTACGAATGCAAACAATGCGGCGCGACCGAATGGACCAAGGAGACTGACATTCTCGACGTTTGGTTCGATAGCGGCTCGTCCTCGGTTGCGGTCTTGGAGAGCCGACCAGAGTTGCGCTGGCCCGCAGACGTTTATCTCGAAGGCGGCGATCAGTTTCGCGGCTGGTTCAATTCGTCACTGATGGTCGGCATTGCAGCGCACGATCGCGCGCCTTATAAAGCGGTCATCACGCACGGCTGGACCGTCGACGCGCAGGGCAAAGAGATGCACAAGTCGGGGGGCAACGCCGTTCCCCCTGATGAGGTAATCAAGGAATCCGGCGCCGACATTCTGCGACTGTGGTGCGCGTCTTCAAATTATTTCGATGACATGCGTTCGTCGAAAGAAATTCTACAGCGCGTCACTGACGGCTATCGTAAGCTTCGCAACACGGCGCGTTACGCCCTCGGCAATCTTCATGGATTTGATCCGGCGCGCGACAGTGTGTCAGACGCGGACATGCAGGAAATCGATCGTTGGGCGCTGGCCGAGCTTGATGCCGTGATAAAAACGGTGCGCGCCGCGTTTGACGTCTACGAATTTCACACCGCTTATCATGCGCTTTACCGTTTTTGTACGGTGACACTGTCGGCGCGTTATTTCGACATTCTGAAGGACCGGCTTTACACGTTCGCCCCACGGCATCCGGCGCGTAGAGCAGCACAAACCGCGCTTGCGCGCATCGCGGATGCGCTCGCCCGGATGCTTGCGCCGCTGTTGGTATTCACTGCTGATGAGATTTGGGAGAACTTACCGCCGGACAACGCGCGGCCCCAGTTTGTACACCTCGCAGTATTGCCTGAGGCCAGGGATGTAGTCGACGAGGAGCTGGTCTCAAACTGGAAGCGGTTGTTTGAGATACGCGAAGACGTGTTGCAGACTCTGGAAGAAGCACGGATCGCAAAGGTGATTGGCAGCTCGCTTGACGCTCGCGTTGAAATCGCTGCAACTGGCGCCAGCTTTGATTTGTTACAGCGATATCATGACCAGTTGCGCTATGTCTTCATCGTTTCGCAGGTTGAGGTAACGCGATCGAACGAAGGCGCAGACGGTTTTACGGTGAAAGTATTGCCGGCTGAAGGCGCGAAATGCGAACGTTGTTGGAACTACTCGACGCGAGTGGGCGAGTCTGAAAAGTATCCCGGCGTTTGCGAGCGTTGCGTTGCGGCGTTGTCAGAAATTGAACAGGAAGCGGCGTTAACTGGATAGCGTTTAAATTTGCCGCAGGTTTTCCTGGCTCCTCGGCATGGAAGGCGGCGAAGGCGCAAAACCATAAAGAAGACGAAGCTTAACGAAGATGAACGCCACGGTCGATAAAGCTGAATTGAGTACTAGCGCACGCATGGGCTGGCGCTTTGGTTACCTGCTTGCAAGTTTCGGCATTTACATGGTCGACCAGACGACCAAAGCATGGGCGGTCCGCACCCTCCGCTTCCAGGGCGATCGCACTATCATTCAAGGCTTCTTCGATCTCGTTTATACCGAAAATCCCGGCATCGCATTTGGACAATTGCAGGAAGGCGGTTCTTTTGGCCGCTGGTTTTTTGTCGGGCTCGCAATCCTTGCGGCCGCGGCAGTCTTCTATTATTTCGTGCGCACGCCGCGCAACGACGATCGCGTGCTCGGCGCCTGCGCTTTGCTACTCGCCGGAATAGCCGGCAATCTGACAGACCGTGCGCGGCTGGGTTATGTGATCGACTTTATCGTCTTGCACGCACACTCATATCACTGGCCGTCGTTTAATGTGGCTGACGCCAGCATATCCATCGGCGCGCTGCTGCTGGCAGTGGATCTTATTTTTGACAAGAAGAAGTCAGTAGTCAGTAGTCAGTAGTCAACATTCACGATTTACGATTCACGATTTACGTTCTTCCAATGTTTCCTGAACTTTTCCGCATCGGCAATTTCCCCATCAACACCTACGGCGTGTTCCTCGCCCTGGCGTTTCTTTGCGCCATTCTAATTGCGGTAAAGCTGGGTGCGCGCGACGGTTTGCCGAAAGAAAAAATTTACGACCTTAGCTTGTGGATGCTGCTGGCTTCCCTCATCGGCTCAAAGTTGTTGATGTTATTTACAGAGCCCGAATATCGCGATCACCCATTGCAACTTATCTCGCTGGATTTCCTGCGCTCGGGCGGAGTTTTCTACGGCGGCCTTATCGGTGCAGTGCTCACTGGCTATTTCCTGATGAAGCGCTACAAGTTGCCCTGGTGGCAAACAGCCGACGCGTGCGCTCCGGGAATTGCAGTGGGAAATTTCTTTGGCCGACTTGGTTGCTTTTCAGCCGGCTGCTGCTGGGGAAAGCCGACGACGCTGCCGTGGGGCGTGAAGTTTACGGAGCTGGGCCACGAAATCACTGGCGTGCCGATCGACGTGCCGTTGCATCCGACGCAGCTCTACGAATCGTTCTCGATGCTCATCGTTTTCTTCTTCCTGCTCTGGCTACACAAGCACCGGCGTTTCAAGGGCCAGGTTATTCTGATGTATGCGCTGCTCTATTCCATCATTCGTTTCCTGATTGAGTTTGTGCGCGATGATCCGCGCGGCGACGTGTTGGGACTGACGAGCAGAACGGGCCTTTCAACCTCGCAACTGATCAGCATCGTCGTCGGTCTTGGCGCCCTGGTGTTGCTGATCATTCGCTGGCGCCGGGCAGCCGCAGGAACTCCCGATCTTAGTAAGGCCAAACCGGCCCAAGTTTAATCCGTTAGACCTCTTAACCGTCGAAAGTGGTACTTCTGCGACGGCGTTTCGTTCCTTCCCGAGCGCTCGGTTACAATGCGCAGCAAACAATCCATCAATTTCGCAAGAGGAGCAGCCCTTCATGATCCGACCGCAACTTGCTGAGTTCATGCGCCGCATGGACCAGAAATCAGTAGCCATCATTCCCAGCGCGCGCGAAGCTACGCGTTCCAATGACACGCAATATCGCTTTCGTCAGGATTCCGATTTTTTGTACTTAACCGGATTTGATGAACCTGACTCCATCGCGGTCATCGCTCCTTCACGCGAACACAAATACACGCTGTTCGTACGGCCGCGCGATAAGGAACAGGAAATCTGGGTGGGGCGGCGCGCCGGCGTTGAAGGCGCCAAGAGTGATTTTGGTGCGGAAGAGTCTTTTCCTATCGAAGAGTTTGACGGGAAACTGCAGGAAATTCTGGATGGCGCTGAGAAACTTTATTACCGGCTGGGGGCGTATCCGGATCTGGACCACAAAGTTATTCAAAAGATCGCGCAGATGCGCGCGCTGAACCGCAAGCCGATTCATCCCCCGCGAACGATTATCGATCCGGCCACGATTGTGCACGAGATGCGCGTCTTCAAGAGTGACGAAGAAATTGAGCTGATGCAGAAGGCTGCCGACATTGCCGCTGAAGCGCATGTCGAAGCCATGAAAACTGTGCGGCCGGGCATGAAAGAATATGAAGTTGAAGCACTTGTCGAACGCATTTTCCGGCAACAGGGTGCGTCTGGTCCATCCTACAATTCGATTGTCGGAGCTGGCGCCAACGCCACCGTGCTGCACTACATAAACAACGACGGTGAGTTGAAAGACGGCGATTTGTTGTTAATCGATGCGGGCGCCGAATACAAAGGCTATGCGTCTGACATCACGCGCACGTTTCCCATAAATGGCCGCTTCAGTCCGGCGCAACGTGAGATTTACGATCTGGTGCTGGAAGCGCAAATCGCCTGTGTCGATATGGTCAGGCCCGGCACCACGCACGATCAACTGAAACAACGATCGGTCGAAATCCTCACTGAAGGGATGGTTAAGCTGGGGCTACTAAAAGGAAATCCGCCGGACCTCATCAAAGAAAAGAAGCACGAACAGTTTTACATGCACGGGCTTGGGCACCTGCTGGGGATCGATGTGCATGACGTTGGCGTTTATTACTATGACAAGGAATCGCGAGCGCTCGAGCCGGGCACAGTAATGACAGTCGAACCGGGGATTTATATCGCGCCGGACACGAAAGACATTCCAGAAAAGTATCTTGGCATTGGCGTGCGCATCGAAGACGATGTGCTGTGCACCAGCAATGGACCACGCGTGTTGACTACGAAGGTGCCGAAGGATCCGGGCGAGATTGAAGCGTTGATGGCGCGGTAGCGGGCAGAAGGCAGGTAAGCAAAAGGCAGTTGGCAGAAATAAAGGCGGTGGGATCAACTTGGTCCCGCCGCCTTCCTGTGTACTGCCTTCTGCTTTCTGCCTACTGCCTTCTGCCTTCTGCCTATTGCCTACTGTCTTCTGTTGAGAGCTCTGCGACAATCTCCTTCACCACTTCCCGGCCGCGCTCAACCTCCTCTGGCTTAAACGAAATCGCGCCAACGACTGCGTGCCCACCGCCGCCGTAGCGTTCGCAAATTTTGGCGATGTTGTGACTGCGCGGGCGCGCCGACCAGGGATTTGAGCCCACTGAAATCTTGGTCCGTTGCGAACCACGCGTCAGCGCGACTGAATAAGTTGTTGCGGGA
>DATAOU010000338.1:0-11420 GCA_036265575.1 Pyrinomonadaceae bacterium | reverse complement strand
CGGTATTCCCCTTTGTGACGAAAGCACTATCGCGTGATATTCTTTTTTTCTGCCAAAACGAAGTTGTTTTATGGTGATCGGAAGCTTGCGAAAGTGGCGGAATTGGCAGACGCGCCAGACTTAGGATCTGGTACCGAAAGGTGTGGGGGTTCGAGTCCCCCCTTTCGCACCACAACGAGCAAACAGCCAAACTACTGGCAATCCCGACTCCTCTGAACGATTCCAGTCCGGCTGTTTGCTGTTCACTGTTTGCTGTTTGCTAACTTCTAAGAAAGCGATTATTCAAAACCATAAATGAAAACAGAATTTGTTGACGTCTCTCCAACGCGTAAAGAGATAAAAATTGAGATTGACCCGGCGGCGATTAAGCAGAGCTACGACGAGGTAAGCGATCGGTATGCGAAACAGGCCAGCGTGCCAGGCTTTCGTCCGGGCCATGCGCCGCGTGCGGTTGTGCGCAATCGTTTCAAGAGTGAGATTCGCGCCGAAGTCTTGCAGCATCTGATTCCGGATGCGGTAAACCAGGCCATAGACAAGCATGCGTTGAATGCTATCAAAGAGCCGGACGTCGAGCTCGAGAACGCTGCCGGACTCGAGAAGTTTGGTGAGGAACCAATTTCAGTAAAAGTGAACGTCGAAGTTTTGCCGAAAGTTGAAGTGCAAAACTACAAAGGCCTGGAAGTAGCTCGCCGTGTTCGCCCAATCTCCGACGCGAATGTCGAAGAGATGTTCGACGCGTTTCGCGAAACTTCGGCTGCCATGCAGCCGGTTGAAGATCGGCCCTCGGCGAACGGCGACACCGTGACCGTAAATCTGGTTGGCAAGTTTTTGGACAATCCGGATCAGGAAAATATCAAGGCCGACGACGTGGAGGTAGAACTTGGTGGTCGCGGCGTGCAACCGGAATTCACTGAGAGCCTTACCGGCGTGAAGGCCGATGATGAAAAGATCTTCACGGTTAGTTATCCGGAAGACTTCAAATCAGAGGGTCTGGCCGGCAAGCGCGTTGAATATACAGCGAAGGTAACGGCCGTGCGCGTTAAAGAACTACCGGAGATAGACGACGAGTGGGCCAAAAGCCTTGGCGAAGAGTTCGACTCGGTGACAACGTTGCGCACAAAAATTCGCGAAGACCTGGAAAAGCGCGCGACGCAGGAGTCGGATCATCGTTTGCGCGCGGACCTGATGGCTAAACTTCTCGAGCAAAACCAGTTTGAAGTACCGCAAAGCCTGATTGAGCAACAAACCAGCCGTCGTTTGGAGTCAATTGTGCGCGACATGATTGGTCGCGGAGTCGATCCCCGCAACCAGCAACTGAATTGGGAAGCGGCGCGAGAAGAATTGAAGACCCAGGCGGAAGCGGATGTGCGCAGCACGCTCTTGCTCGAGCGCATCGCCGATGAAGAAAAGATCGAAGTCTCAAGTGAAGACATTGATGCCGAGATTGAGGCCATCGCGTTAAGCTCGCAACAACCGATCGAACAAGTGCGGGGTGTCTTGACAAAGGATGGGGGCGAACGTAGCATCGCGCACAGATTGCGCAACCGCAAAGCGCTTGATCTTCTGGTCGAAAATGCGAAGGTCGCCGAAGCAGAGTGGAGCGAAACTGAGGAGACAGAAATCGGGAGTCAGAGTTCAGAATGAGTCAGCTTTTCTTCTGAGTTCTGACTCCTGATTTGTATTCATTACTTGAAAGGTTCATACCTGATATGGCTCTAGTTCCCATGGTCGTCGAGCAAACTTCACGCGGCGAACGCGCGTTTGATATTTTCTCGCGACTGTTGAAAGACAACATCATTTTTCTTGGCACTCCGATCGACGATCAAATCGCAAACTTGATCGTGGCTCAGCTTCTCTTCCTCGAGGCTGAAGATCCCGAGAAAGACATCAACATCTATATCAATTCACCTGGTGGTTCGATCACCGCGGGCATGGCTGTCTATGACACGATGCAATTCATCCGGCCGGATGTGACCACGATTTGCGTCGGCCAGTGCGCATCGATGGGCGCGTTGCTGTTGGCAGCGGGCGCAAAAGGCAAGCGGTTTGCCCTTCCTAACTCGCGCATTCTCATTCACCAACCGAGCGGCGGTTCGCAGGGACAGGCGACAGATATTCGCATTCAGGCTGAGGAAATTCTGCGCATGCGCGAACTGACTTCGCAAATTATTGCCAAACACACCGGCCAAACCTACGAAACAGTCGAGCGTGACGTCGAGCGCGACAAAATTATGTCTGCCGCTCAAGCCAAGGATTATGGTTTAATAGACGAGGTGATTGCCCACCGCGAGTAACAGTGGACACACCGCAAAGACTCTATGATTGCCAAAATGAAAGCACGCGGTGTCCGTTGCTCCTTCTGCGGAAGGTCCAATGGTGAAGTGGCTAACATCGTCGCCGGCACACCGCAGTACGCGAGCGGCGCTCCCAAAGGCATGATTGGAAAGAGCGCTTTCATTTGTAACGAATGCGTCGAGCGCTATCGTTCAATGATTGCAACTCCCGAAACTCCCAACAACTCCCTGACAGTTCCTAAGTAACAGGTTCGATCGAAACTCGAAGGAGATCCCCCGGAAATATGGTTAGACGAACCGACGACACACTGCGCTGTTCCTTCTGCGGTAAATCGCAGAACGAAGTCAAGAAGCTCATTGCCGGCCCAACCGTCTACATCTGCAATGAGTGCATTGACATCTGCAACGAGATCATCACCGATGACCAACAGGCCGAGTCAGTAGCAACTCGTCCACCGCTTCCCAAACCCGGCGAAATCAAAAGCTTTCTCGACGAATACGTTATTGGCCAGGATGAAACGAAGAAGCGACTGGCGGTTGCGGTCTACCAGCACTACAAGCGCATCGAGCTTGGTCGCCGCCGCGCCGACGTTGAAATCCAGAAAGCAAACATTCTCTTGATAGGTCCAACCGGGACAGGCAAGACGCTGCTGGCACAAACGCTGGCGCGCATGCTGAGTGTACCCTTCACGATCGTCGATGCCACCACGTTGACCGAGGCCGGTTACGTCGGTGAAGACGTCGAAAACATCATCCTGAAACTGCTGCAAGCCGCAAACGGCGACGTCGAGCGGGCGCAGCAAGGCATAATCTATATTGACGAAGTCGACAAGATTTGCCGCAAAGACGAGAACCCATCAATCACACGCGATGTGTCAGGCGAAGGCGTGCAGCAGGCATTGTTGAAAATTCTCGAAGGCACGGTTGCGAATGTCCCACCGCAGGGCGGCCGCAAACATCCGCATCAGGAGTTCTTCCCCATCGACACAGCGAACATCCTTTTCATCTGCGGCGGCGCGTTTGTGGGTCTGGAAAAGGTAATCGGTCGCCGGCTGCGTAACAAGTCGCTCGGTTTCCAGGCGGAAGTGAAGACCGGAAGCCATCGGCACGCAGAAGCGCTGGCGGCAGTGCAACCCGAGGATTTGATCCGTTTCGGTTTGATTCCCGAATTCGTCGGCCGTCTGCCGGTGTGCGGAGTTTTGCATGAACTCGACGAGGCCGCGTTAATCAAGATTCTTACCGAGCCGAAGAACGCCCTGGTCAAGCAGTATCAAAAGAAATTTGATTTCGACAACGTCAAACTCAAGTTCACCGAAGATGCGCTGAAGGCCGTTGCAAAACAAGCCGTCGAACGAAAAGTCGGGGCGCGCGGCTTGATGATGATTCTTGAAGAGCTGCTTTTGGACGCAATGTACACGTTGCCTTCACAAAAGCGCGTAAAAGAGTTTGTGATCACCAGCGAAATGGTCGAGCGCCATCGCGCTGTACCGGGCGAGGGGTTGGCAGGTATTGATGGCGCGGCTGCCTAGGAGCATAGACTTTAGTCTGTTCCGGTGCGGCGCCATATAGTGAAGTCTCGCCACCTGAGACTGGCCACTGTGGCGGATGCCCGGGAAATGCTTTACAATTAGACATCTTATTGAAGGGGCGAGACGGCAGTTTAAGCGGCTCGCCTTTGTTGCAAGCAGCCGCAGCTAAGTCCGTTCATTCGCAATTATGGAAGAATATTCTGATCGCAGTCCTGCTGACGTCGCCTGGTACCCGATGGTGCCAATTCGCGACGTCGTAATTTTCCCGTTTACAAAAGTAGCTTTTAAGATCGGACGCGCGGGCTCGGTGCGCGCGCTCGAGCAGGCACTTGCGGCTGATCGCACTATCTTTCTCGCCACTCAACACGACGCCACCATCGACGAGCCGGCACCTGACCAAATCTATGGTGTAGGCACGCTCGGCCGGATTCTGCAATCGCAAAAGCAGGACAACGGTCAAATCAAAGTCGTCGTTGAAGGTCGCGAACGGGCCACTACCGTGCGCATCGAAAATACCGATGGCACCTTCATGGCGTTGGTTAAGCGAGCGCCGGTAGTCAACGAAGACGGCACACGTCTCGACGCGCTGGTGCAGAAGATTGGCCAGTTGGTCGAACAACACCTGCGCCTGGCGCCGGAAGCGCAAACAGATGCGCTGCAGACTGCGCTTCGCAACCAAAATCCTTCGCATCTGGCTGACGCACTTGCTTCGCAGTTGCGCATTTCCGTGGAAGACAAACAGGGACTGCTCGAATTGTTTTCTTCTCAGGCCCGCTTGCAGCGCTTGATTGAGTTGCTTGAGCTGGAGATTGAGAAACGGCAGCTCGACCGCACCATTCAAACGCGAGTGAAGCGGCAGATGGAAAAGGCGCAGAAAGAGTACTACCTCAACGAACAGATCAAAGCGATTCACAAAGAGTTGGGCCGTAAAGACGAGAAGGCCGAACTTGAAGACCTGAAGAAGAAGATCGAAGAAGTCGGCATGACCGAAGAGGCAAAGACCAAGGCGATGCAGGAACTGCACCGGCTGGAAGCAATGCCCCCGATGTCTGCGGAGGGCACTGTTTCGCGCACCTATATCGACTGGCTGGTGAGCGTGCCCTGGAAGCAAAAATCAAAAGAGATCAAGGATCTGACCAAGGCGGAAGAGGTCCTCAATGAGGATCACTTTGGCCTGGAAAAAATCAAAGAGCGTATTCTGGAATACCTTGCCGTGCGCCAGTTGGTGAAAAATCCAAAGGGCTCAATTCTGTGCTTCGTTGGTCCGCCGGGAGTTGGCAAGACCAGTCTGGGTAAGTCAATTGCTCGCGCGACCGGACGAAAATTTGTGCGCTTGTCGCTGGGCGGTGTGCGTGATGAAGCTGAGATTCGCGGCCATCGCCGCACATACATCGGGGCCTTGCCGGGGCAGATCATTCAGATGATGAAGAAAGCAGGCACGATAAACCCGGTGGTGCTGCTCGATGAAGTAGACAAGCTGGGCGCTGACTTTCGTGGCGACCCAAGCGCGGCTTTGCTGGAAGTTTTGGATCCGGAACAGAACCACACGTTCCAGGACCACTACCTAGACGTCGAATACGATCTGTCGAAAGTATTTTTCATCGCCACCTCAAACGTGCTGCACACGATTCCTCCAGCGTTACAGGATCGCCTGGAGATACTGCGTCTATCCGGTTACACCGAACGCGAGAAGCTTGAAATTGCCAAGCGCCACCTGGTTCCGAAACAAGCGGAAGCAAATGGTCTCAAGATGGAGCAGTTCGAGTTCACGGATGAGGGACTGCTGGAAGTTATTCGCCACTTTACTCGCGAATCCGGTGTGCGCAATCTGGAACGTGAAATTGGCTCCTGTTGTCGCAAGCTCGCGCGTCGCTTTGTGGCCGACAGTGTGACCGAAGAGCACAAAGAAATCGTCGATGCCGCGCGCGTTCGCGAGATGCTTGGTCCAATTAAGTTTCGCCAACAAGGCGTGGCTGCCGAAAGCGAAATTGGCCTGGCAACCGGCCTGGCCTGGACAGAAGTCGGCGGTGAAGTGCTGCAGATCGAAGCGACTCTTACTAAAGGCCGGGGCGGTGTGATGTTGACCGGTAAGCTGGGCGATGTCATGCAGGAATCGGCACAGGCAGCGTTGACCTGTATTAAGGCACGCGCTGAGCGACTGGCAATGAGCATCGACTTCATTCGCAAGCGCGACCTGCATATTCATGTGCCCGAAGGCGCCATTCCGAAAGATGGTCCATCAGCCGGGATTACGATCGCGACGGCAATGGCGTCCGCTTTGGCGCGCACGCCTGTCAGGAAGAATGTAGCTATGACCGGCGAGATAACCTTGCGTGGTCGCGTGTTGCCGATTGGCGGCGTAAAAGAAAAGCTGCTCGCCGCGCACCGGTTTGGCATCGACACCATCATTCTACCCAAGGACAATGAAAAGGATTTGCCGGAAGTCCCGGAGGAAGTTCGCAATGCGCTCTGCATCAATTTCGTAGAAACGATTGATGAAGTGCTGGCGCTTGCGCTCGAAGATTCCTGTCCAACCGAGGCAGGCGCGCCCGAGGAAGCTAAGGCGCCGCCACTCTGGACCACGGAACCGCCCTCGCAAGGTATTCAAACAAGCTAACACTTTTTTCAAATCAGCAGGGTTTAGAGTTCCTTTTGGTTAGGCTGTCGCCCTAAAGGCAGGCGTAGCTTGAACTCTGGACACCTGTTGCTGCAATCCCTAAAGCAACTTAACCCCTTGGAGGAAATGATGAGCAAACACGACGATGCAGATCTAATTCTGAAACTCTACGATTTGCGACGCGAAGCAACTATGCGTGAAGCCCGCAACTGGATGTTTACTTTCAATCCGACCAGTGTGCAGGACGTTATTGATGTGCTTTTGAGCGAGCATAGCGGTCATTACCGGATGGTAATTTCCTATTGGGACATGGCTGCGGCGATGGTCAACAACGGCGCCATTGACGAAAAGCTATTCAATGAGACTAACGGCGAGCATCTTTTTGTATATGCCAAGGTCGCGCCGATCATTCCGGAAGTGCGCCAGCTATTCGGTAATCCGGAGTTTTTGATGAATCTTGAAACACTGGTAAAGCGCGTTCCCAACTACGAGGAAAAGATCACGGCGCTGCGCGAGCGCATGAAACGATTTGCCGCGATGCGTGAAGAACGCACGGCGACGGCACAGGCAGCGGCGACGGCTGCTTCCTGAGCTGACCACAACTGTCCGATAAACTTTAGTTTGTCGCGCTTTACGGCACGCTAAAGCTTATCGGACTTCAACGCATGAAAATCACCAGCGCCGAATTCCTTAAGAGCGCATTCCAGGAAAGCGACTGGCCCCGCGAGGCAAGACCCGAAATCGCCTTTATGGGCCGTTCGAATGTCGGCAAGTCAAGCGTAATCAATTCCCTGCTGAACACCCGCGGTCTGGCGCGTACGTCCAACACACCGGGCCGCACGCAGTCGCTAAATTTTTTTGACATCAATAATAATTTTCGTTTCGTTGATCTTCCCGGCTTTGGGTATGCGCGCGTGCCGAAATCACTGCGGTTGGGCTGGGGCGAGATGGTTACGAGCTACCTTGCAAAGCGACAACAGCTTGTGCTATCAATTCAGCTCGTAGATTCGCGCCACGAACCCACAACATTGGATTTGCAGCTTCACGACTGGCTTGAGCACAGCGCCAAGCCACGCTTAATAGTTGCCACAAAATCCGATAAGCTATCTAACAATGATTTGAAAAAGAGTTTGGAACGCACGCGACGCGTGTTCAAAACACCAGACGTGATAGCTTATTCAGCAAAGAGCGGGCAGGGGCGAAACGAGCTTTGGCATACGATTGAGAAGGCCCTGGCTGGTTCTTAAGCTGTCAGCCCTTGATTACAAATTGTGGATCGGTTAAGAATGTCCTTCCAGAATTCAAATCGAGCGCGAAGAGCTCAAAATTCTCAAAACCCCTTTTTTTGTTAACCAGGCTTCCAACGGATGGCTATCGACTTTGCATCACAATAATTCCCCGTCTAGTCATTCGATATTTAGGCATTTTGCAAGGTGCCAGTGAAGAGCTTTTTTGCCGCCTGACGCTAATCGACGAGCAAGGATCACCCGCAACAGGGATACCCGGTTTTTCAAGTTCTAACCTCCAAAGCTAACAAATTCGGTCGCGGCAAGAAACAACCGCCCACTAGATAATTAGGAATCAATTGACATGTCACAGAGAACACGTTCACGCGCATCGAGCGCGAACAGCGATGACAACGATGACGGCGCATCCGTAGCCACTGCAGATGCTCCGGAACGAGATGGCGGAGAGCGACGCGGTAAGGAAGAAGGCTTCCTGAACCTCGCCGACCTCAAGGAGATGTCCATCTCCAAGCTGACGAATATCGCCAAGGGCATGGATGTGCCTGGGGCCACCGGAATGCGCAAGCAGGAGCTGATCTTTAAAGTCCTGGCGGCACAAACCGAAAAAAGCGGTTTGATCTTTTCCGAAGGAGTGCTCGAGACGCTGCCCGATGGGTTTGGTTTCCTGCGCGCGCCTGAATACAACTATCTTCCCGGCCCCGATGACATTTATGTCTCGCCGTCGCAGATTAGAAAATTCGATCTGCGCACCGGCGACACCGTGAGCGGTCAGATTAGGCCGCCAAAGGAGGGCGAACGTTATTTCGCGCTGATCAAAGTTGAAGCTATCAACTTTGAGTCGCCTGACCAGGCACGTGAGAAGGTTTTCTTTGACAACCTGACGCCGTTGTATCCGGAAGAGATGTTGAAGATGGAAACGACGCCGGAAAATCTTTCGGCCCGCGTTATCGACCTGGTTACTCCTTTGGGCAAGGGCCAACGTGGGTTGATTGTCGCTCCGCCTCGAACCGGCAAGACGATGTTGCTGCAGACAATCGCCAACTCCGTTACTACCAACCATCCGGAAGTGACGTTAATTGTCCTGCTGATCGACGAGCGCCCTGAGGAAGTTACCGACATGCAGCGCTCGGTCAACGGCGAAGTTATTTCCTCAACATTTGATGAACCACCGACGCGTCACGTCCAGGTGGCCGACATGGTCATTGAAAAAGCGAAGCGCCTGGTTGAACACAAACGCGACGTGGTTATTCTGCTTGACTCAATTACGCGACTGGCACGCGCCCATAACGCGGTCGTGCCGCCCAGTGGCAAGATTCTTTCCGGCGGTATTGACTCAAATGCGCTGCAACGTCCGAAGCGTTTCTTCGGCGCCGCGCGCAACATTGAAGAGGGCGGCTCGTTGACGATTATCGCCACCGCGCTCATCGATACCGGATCGCGCATGGACGACGTCATCTTTGAAGAATTCAAAGGCACCGGTAACTCGGAAATTCACCTCGATCGCAGGCTAAGTGACAAACGCCTGTTCCCGGCTATCGATTTACAGCGCTCGGGTACCAGGAAAGAAGAGTTACTGCTGAGCAAGGAAGACTTGAACCGTATCTGGGTGATGCGTCGCGTTTTGAATCCGCTTTCCCCGGTTGAGCAAATGGAAGTTGTGCTCGAACGGCTCGAGAAGGCCAAATCAAACGCGGAGTTTCTCGCCTCGATGCAAAGCTAAGAGCAGGGTTGAAGGCGGATGAAACATTCGTGTCCATCCGTCTTTTGTTCTTCTTGTTTGGCCTCTGCTTTTTCGTCCTTCATTCGTTCCCCTACAACTTTTTCCCTGATGCGCATTGCGATTCTTTCATCGGAAGCGGTGCCGTTCGCCAAAACGGGCGGGCTTGCTGACGTTGCCGGCGCGCTGCCCAAAGCGTTGGTCGCACAGGGCGTCGATGCGCGGCTCGTTCTTCCGCTTCATCAGCAGATTGATCGCGGCCTGCTCAGCGATGAAGTCATCGAAGATGTCCCGGTCGAATGGCGCGGGCATACATCGCCGATTCGCGTTTTTCAAAGCGACGCCGCGGGCGCTCCCGCTTACCTGATTGATGCGGGACTCTACTTCAACAAGCCATCGATCTACGGCTATGCCAACGACCACGAGCGCTATGCTTTTTTCTCACGCGCCGCGCTTGCTCTGTTGAAAAAACTCGATTGGCAAGCGGATGTGATTCACGGCAACGACTGGCCTTGCGGTTTTGCGATGAGCGAGTTACGCGCACGCCGTGGTCACGATGAGTTTTTTAAAAACACGAAAACAGTTTTCTCAATACATAACCTCGCCTACCAGGGAACGTTTGATCCCAAAGATCTATGGTGGCTCGGTTTTGGTGAATCGCCGGAGAAAGATGACTTCATGCTCAAGGGCGCCGCTTCTGCCCTGAAGGCGGGCCTAATCTCGGCCGATGCTCTTTCAACCGTGAGCCGTCGCTACGCTGAAGAAATTCAAACGCCGGAGCAAGGCGCCGGCTTGGACTGGCTGTTGCGGGCGCGTCGTGATCGTCTGGTTGGTATCACCAATGGAGTTGACTATGACCTTTGGAATCCGGAAACGGATCCGCATATCGCCGCCAACTTTTCCGCTGAAGATTTGACCGGGAAACGTGAATGTAAGCGCGATCTGCTACGCCGTTTTGCGCTGCCGGAAGACTTAGATCGTCCGATCATCGCGATCATTTCGCGCCTGGTTTCGCAAAAGGGTTATGACCTGATTCGCCAACTATCACATGCGATTCTGCAAACCGGATCTTTCTTTATCGCACTGGGCGCGGGCGCGAAAGAGTACGAGGACTTTTTGCAGAGCTGGCACGATCAGGCGCCGCGGCAAGTCGGCATTTACAAAGGCTACGCAGGTGAACCACTCGCCCATCAGATCGAAGCGGGAGCCGACATGTTTCTGATGCCCTCGCAGTATGAGCCCTGCGGTTTGAACCAGATGTACAGCATGCGTTACGGGACCGTTCCGATCGTGCGAGCAACCGGCGGCCTGGACGACACGGTGGAAGATTTCAATGCGCAGGATGGCACTGGCACGGGCTTCAAGTTTCGCGAGTACCATGCCGGCGCGTTGCTTGATAAAATCCGTGAAGCACTTTACTTTTACAGTAAGCCCGAAATTTGGCAGAAGATACAACTTAACGGTATGGCCCAGGACAATTCCTGGGACGCAGCCGCTAAGAAATATATTGGTTTGTACGAACAGCTGGTCGGTGTCGAGGCGAAAACAAACGCGGTAGTGTCCTAGTAACATAGACTTTAGTCTGTGCTGATTGAAGTGGCACGGATTTTAGTCTGGGTTAATTGCGAAGCAGCACCGAGGTTGATAAATAACGAAAGAGCACAGACTAAAGTCTATGCTACGAAGGAGAACGGATATGGGTGAACACGTTAGCGAAGTTAGCGACAGCAGTTTTGAGCAAGACGTTTTGCAATCAGACAAGCCAGTGTTGGTAGATTTCTGGGCCGCTTGGTGCGCTCCCTGCCGCATGCTTGCGCCCACCGTCGATGCCATCGCCGAGAAATATTCGACCAACGCACGCGTTGTGAAAGTAAACGTCGACGACAACCCGTCCATTTCACAGCGTTATGGCATCAAAGGCATTCCCACCTTGATCCTTTTCAAAGGCGGCAAAGAAGAAGAGCGCGTTGTCGGCGCAACTTCAAAAGAAGCTATCTCGCGCATGATCGATAAGCA
>DATAOU010000337.1:0-10307 GCA_036265575.1 Pyrinomonadaceae bacterium | reverse complement strand
AGTTGGAAGTCGGTGCCGGACCAACTGCAAACGCAGCTTGCACAGCACTATGTTGAGTAGATTTGAGCGGCTGACAGCAAACATGTAACCTTGTTGACTGTGGCCGCGCCTGATCCCGATTCATTTTCTTCCCCGCCAACTACTCGCAAAAACTCCAAATCATCTTTTTCAGCTTTGCGCCATCGCGACTTTCGTCTGCTTTGGATGGGCCAAATTGTCTCGGTGACGGGTTCGCAAATGCAGTCAGTAGCGATCAATTGGCACGTTTACCTGCTGACAAAGTCGGCATTTGCCCTCGGTCTGGTAGGACTCTTTAAAGGCGTGCCCATCGTTCTTTGCTCGCTGATGGGCGGCGTGGTTGCCGATGCGATGGATCGGCGACGTCTAATGATTACGACGCAGACCGTGATGCTGCTAAGCGCGAGCGCACTGGCGCTAGCGACATTGGCAGGACTGCAAAGCGTCTGGCCCATCTATCTGCTGACCGCAGCCGCTTCCGGCGCCACTGCTTTCGATATTCCCGCGCGCCAGGCCTTGATGCCTACGCTGGTGCCCGCAAAAGATTTTCCCAACGCCGTTAGTCTCGGGCTGATGGTTTTTAACGTGGCCATGATTGTTGGTCCGGCGATTGGTGGGTTTCTGCTTGCGAGTCATGGTCCCGCCGCTGTCTATGCCATTAATGCGGTCTCGTTTGTCGCGGTCATCGCGGCGCTTGCGGCAATGCGAACAAGCGGACGAACTATCGAACAGACGGAACAAGCAAACCGCGTAAGTTATGCTGCCTTGAAAGAGGGATTAGCGTTTGTTTGGCGCACGCCGGTTATTGTGCAAACCATGACGCTCGACTTCGCTGCTACTTTCTTCGCCTCAGCAACCGCGTTGCTGCCAATCTTTGCGGCAGAAATTCTGAACGTTGGCGCGCGCGGCGTAGGTTTGTTGGCTGCGGCGCCGGCCGTCGGCTCGGTGTTAACAGCGCTGCTGATCGCGCGCAGCGGCGGCTTTCGCCGGCAGGGAAGGGTTGTGATTTGGGCAGTTGCCGTCTTTGGGTTGGCGACTATCGCGTTTGGTCTGTCGCGAATATTTTGGTTTTCGCTTCTGATGTTGGCGGTTACGGGCGCCGCGGACACCGTCAGCACTGTCTTGCGACAAACTATCCGGCAACTGGCGACCCCTAATCATTTGCGTGGCCGCATGACTTCCATCAACATGGTCTTTTTCATGGGCGGACCACAATTAGGCGAATTAGAAGCGGGCGTGGTCGCGTCGCTGATTGGCGCGCCGTTGTCGGTAGTTATCGGCGGCGCCGGTTCATTGCTCTCGGCCGGTGTTGCGGCGATGAAAGCAAAGTCACTAGTTAAGTATGAAGGTACTGACAGCACATGATTGAAGAATGGCTAGCCGCGGAAACAAGCACGCACCAGGATCACGTGATTGCGCACGTGATCGGCGCAACGGTGATTGGTTATTTCATTCTCGATGAGACGCTGCATGTTTTGCTCGACATCGGGTTTGTCTGGAGCATGTTCGTCGACGGTGAGATGGGGTTGCTGCCGCATCCCGTCGCCACCGCAGAACTGGCGGTGAGCAACGAAACGCGCGGCGAGATTCAGGCCGACGTTGACAACCTATTGGCGCATAAACTCCATGCGGACCAATTGCGACACATAACGCAGCCTCAAGTCGAATGTGTGATTACTGACGTCGGTTTTTTTGCCAATGGCGATCAGCGACGGCTGGTGGTGACAGGCGAGGAAGCAAATCTTACAATCGAAACTTCAATCGAAACAGCGGAGATTCGAGTTTATGAGTTCTAAGGACGAACCGGCGGAAAAAGATCCAAACGGCTTGAACGATGCCGCTCGCGCCGAGCATGAATTTCTGCACGAGCGTTTGCGCCAGGACCTGGGACGCGAGCCGACGGAAGAAGAGCTTGACGAGTGGCTGCGGCAACATACGGAGGGGTACTGACGCGAGAGTGCTGAGTATTGAGTTCCGAGTTTCGAGTTTCTAGTTTCGAGTTTCTAGTTTCGAGTTCTGACCAGACCCGTCGTAAAAACAAATGCGCCGCATTCAGTTAAGGGAATGCGGCGCTCTTCTAGTTTTTGCTGGGTGCTCACCTCTCCGAACTATAAACTCGAAACTAGAAACTCGAAACTAGAAACTCGAAAACTCAGCACTCAGTACTTCTTCCCTCAGCTCATCACGATAATCTGATTATCGACCTGCTTCACACCTTTGATCGCGCGCAGCATTCTGTCGATTTGCGACTTGAGCGCTTCGCTCTTGACAGTTCCGGTCACCGTGACCTTGCCGTCAAGTACCGTGGCAGTAATTCCTAAGGTTGAGAGGTTGGGATCATCGCTAATCTTCTTGTCGATCGCCGACTGAATTGGGCCGTCATTGGAAGTGTTAACCGGTGCTGAAGCGCCCGCTGGTGCCGGTTGGTTGATGACCACCGGCGGCTGATTCGCCGGCGCCGGTTGTTGAATGATGACGGGCGGTTGTTGTTGCTGTGCTGGTTGCTGCACGATCACCGGCTGTTGCGCGGCCGGCTGCTGCGCCGCCAGGTTCGCATTGGTCGTATCCGTCTGTTGTCCGTTCATCAGAAACAGAACGACGATCGTTATCAGCGCGATTGCTACCACCACGATTATTCCTACCGTTGCTCCGGAAATGCCGCCGCGATCGTTGCGAACAGCTTCCGTCTGTGTGACTTCACGTCTGGAAGTTGGGGTTTCCACAACTACCCTGCTTCTCCGCGCTTGCTCGTCGTCGTATGCCATTTGAATCTCTCCTGTTTTTTATTCGTAGGTGATGTTGAAAAACCAAGTCGTTGAAGTCGTAGGTGCAATCGCCATTCCCGAGCGCCAAGGTCTGTCGGTCAGATTGAATGTTTGGGAAGACTAAGCAAATACTTGCGTTTTCAAGGAGATTTGCCGGAATGCTAAAGGTGTGGATAAACAACCACGTATGCTTTTAAGTCTAAGACCCGAAGACGTTGCTGAGATTCAAGACAGTCAGTGGCCGTGAATCGTGATCGCAGATCGTGAATCGTTGTGTGGCGCCCAGAGTGGGAGTGCCTGGCGAGTGCCATTGGTTCGATTTCTATTTGCGAACTATGATTCGTGGTTACGGCTCGGGTTTTACTATTAACGATTTACAATTTACGATTTCAACGGTTCGAGTGGATTTGACTGTAGGTTTGAACTCTTCGAGGCAGCACAGACTAAAGTCTATGCTACTTCTATTCACGATTTACGATTTACCATTTACGAGTTCTTATGGCCACCGCAATAGTCCATCATCCGTTATTTCACGAGCACGACACTGGCCCCGGTCACCCGGAATCGGCTTCGCGTTACAGCGTCGTCATGAAATCGCTTCGCGACGACGTGCAGTTGTGGTCCAAGCTGCTCGAAGTCGAGGCGCGTAAAGCGCCAAAGGGCGACGTCCAGGCATGTCACACCCCACAGCTCTACAAACAGATAGAACGAGTAGTCAGCGAGGGAACCGGATATCTTGATGCGGACACAGTGGTATCGATGCGTTCACTCGACGCCGCATTGCGCGGTACCGGCGCAGCTTGTGAAGCAGTTGATCTGATCATGCAGGGCAAGGCGACGAATGCGTTTGTGCCGGTGCGGCCGCCCGGCCACCACGCTACGGCCGAGCGAGCGATGGGCTTTTGTCTCTTCAATAACGTCGCGGTTGCCGCGCGTTATGCTCAGAACCATTTCCCGGAAATTGAACGCGTCGCCATCATCGATTGGGATGTGCACCATGGAAATGGCACCCAGGGTGTCTTCTATGACGATCCGAGTGTTTTCTTTTTTTCGATGCATCAGTATCCCTGGTATCCGGGCACTGGCTCGCGCGGCGAAACCGGGGTTGGCCGTGGCGCCGGCTATACGTTGAACCAACCCTTGCGTGCAGCTACGCCGGCGACTGAACAAAAGCGAATGTTTGAAGCGGCGCTTGAGGATATCAGCAGCAAGTTCAATCCGGACCTGATTATGATTTCCGCGGGCTTTGATTCCCACCTTGGCGATCCGTTAGGCCAATTGTTGCTCGAGGATGAAGATTTTGTTTCTCTCACTAAAAGCGTCAAGCAATGGGCCGCAAGCGCCTGTCAGGGCCGCATCGTTTCCTGTCTTGAAGGTGGTTACAACCTGCAAACATTAGGCGAAACTGTGCGCCGCCACGTGGCCGAACTGCAATCATCGTCCGACGAACTTTAATTTCTCGCCGCGCACGACAAGTCAACTTTATCGGTCGACAATACTGCCCCGTCGCCCAACTGCCTCCGATTTTATTGAACCATTCCCCTCGCTGGAGTAAACTCACCCCCACTTGACCGTTTTGGAATTCGGGCGACCGCAAGCGTACGCTGGACGATTTATTTGCATCCTCATCCTGACGCTGGCCAAGGGAACGAAACAGGATGGTTCGCCCCAGTTCCGAAGAGCAAGAGCGTGGAACAGTACCCGTTCCGCGCTCGTGGGAGAACAGCGACATGCCAGACATCGAGATCACTTGCGCCGAATGCGGAAATACATTTCCTTTTACCGAGCGTGAACAGGAATACTATCAGGAACGCAACCTGACTCATCCAAAGCGCTGCAAGCCCTGCCGGGACTCGCGCCGTTCAAACTTTGGCTCCTCCAGAGGAGGTGGCGGGGAACGCGAACGATTCGAGATCACCTGCGATCAATGTGGTAAGCAGGATACGGTGCCTTTCAAACCTTCGAGCGGACGTCCGGTTCTCTGTGGCGAGTGCTTTAGCGCCAATCGCGCCGCACAAAGAACGTAGCGTCGATTTCGACTATTCCAGTTGGAGAGCAGGGTCAGTACAGCGTTGACTGTTAACGCCGGTAAAGTGCGCCCCGAATTAGAAGCCATGAATTTTGAAACGATGCAAATAGAAGCGCGCGGCTCGGTTTCAGTGATCACCTTGAACCGGCCTGAGGCGTTGAATGCGTTAACGACGAAAGTGGGCCAGGAGTTTTTGGCGGCGTTAGCTCAAGCGCAGGCAGACGGCGCTCGTGCAATCGTTCTGACGGGATCGGGACGCGCCTTTTGCGCCGGTGGCGATTTGCGCGAGATGCGCAGCATGGCCGAGAGTGGCAACACCGGTGCTTTTTTTGACGAGCCCTTGCAACTGTTGAATGAATGCATCCTCGCTATTCGGCGAACGCCACTGCCAATTATTGCCGCGGTGAACGGGGCTGCGTCGGGCGGCGGTTGCAATCTTGCGCTAGCCTGCGATTTGGTAATCGCCGGCGAAAGCGCTCGCTTTAACCAGGCGTTCATAAAAATCGGATTGGTGCCCGACTGCGGTGGGAGTTTCATCTTGCCGCGTCTGATCGGTTGGAAGCGTGCTGCCGAATTAATGATGACCGGCGAAGCGGTCACCGCCGGCGATGCGCTCAAGCTGGGAATGATTAACCAAGTCGTGCCCGACGCTGAACTAATGGCCCAGGCGCTGGCCCTCGGGGAACGGTTGGCCCAGGCGCCGACCGCGGCAATCGGAAGAATCAAGGAACTGCTGGAAGCGAGCGCCACTAATGATTATGCAACCCAGTTAGACCTGGAAAGGAAGCTACAGATTAAATCAGGAGAGACTCAGGATTTTAAAGAAGGCGTCGGAGCATTTCTCGAAAAGCGCGCAGCAAAATTCGTCGGCGGGTAATTCTTCAATCACTTAGGGAGAATTGAGCCGCCTATTTATCAAGGCGGCTTTTTTATTAGTAAGTTTCGAGTTTCGAGTTCCGAGTTCGGATTTCTGCCCGAGTCTAGTCGGAGGATAACAACTCGAAACGCGAGACTCGAAACTCGAAACTAATCTTCTTCTATGGATTCACTAACCTACCTCCAGCTCCTGCGTGGCAATCGGTCGTTTCGACGATTGTGGATCGGGCAGGTTATTTCCGAGCTCGGCAATTGGTTCAATTTCATTGCCGGCCTGGGGCTGGTGCGCGCGCTTTCGCATGGTGATCCGGAAGTCACGACCATCATGCTGCTGGCTCGGCTGCTTCCTTTTACGATGTTTGCCCCGCTCGCCGGCGCCTTCGTCGATCGCTGGTCGCGCCGCACGGTGATGATCATTTCCGATCTCGCGCGGGTAGGAGTGGCGTTTGGTTTTCTTCTGGTCCATGGGCCAGAACAGTTCTGGATCGCCTATGTCTGCACGGGTCTGCTTTCCTTCTTTGGGGCGTTCTTTGAGGCAGCCAAAAATGCTTCACTTCCCAACATAACCGGCGAGCGTGATCTGCTTGCGGGCAACGCGTTGATGTTCTCTTCGCGCTTTCTGCTGATGTCTTTCGGCGCAGCGCTCGGCGGCTGGACTGCGGCAAACGTTGGCTATCGAGCAGCGTTTATCGTGAACGCAATATCGTTCGTGGCTTCGGCGTTTTCAGTCTGGCTCATTCCGGACGAACAAACCCGACAGGCTGCGGCGCCGGCCGGTGAGCAGGAGAAGTCAACGCGTCCCGCGTTTTGGTTAGACATTCGCGAAGGCTGGGCCTACATCGTCAGCCATGCACCGGTCGCGGCGATCATCTTCACTAACGTGTTATGGGCCAGCGGCGGCGGCGCGATCAATCTCATTTCTGATCGACTTGGCGGTATCGTGTTCGTGGGCCAACACGGAATCAGTGGCGACTCGGCTGTAGCCGCGCTTTACTTCGCCGCGGGGATTGGCTTGTTCATTGGGATGATGATCGCTCGTCGCGCGGGAATTTATGTCGAACTGCGCGGCAAGATTACCGGATTTATTGGTTGGAGTTTGGTGGCCCAGGGCGTGTTCTTTGCGCTGATGGGAATCATGCCCAGTCTGTGGCTGGCGTGTTTGCTGCTTTTCGTTGGCCGAATTTTGTTGGGCGCTGAGTTTGCAGTGCAAGAGACGCTGCTCATGCAACTGGTGCCGGACAAGCTACGCGGACGTGTCTCAACCACGGACCGGGCAACCGAAATATTGATTTGGAGTCTCTCAACTTCAATAGCAGGTTGGTCACTGCGCGCGATTACGCCGCGAACGTTGACGGTCATCTGCGGATTGCTTTCCGCGACCTCGGGTGTGTTCTGGCTGGCGTTGTTTGCTTCAGGCCGGGTAAGGCTGCCGCGCCGTTGGCGTGGGGAGGAGAGCGCAGCAAAAACTGAAACGCTGCCGGCAGCTGGAGATCTCTAAAGACTCCCAACTACGGCAGCGTCCAAAAACAATTGCTCTTTGTTTACGCTTCTGGTCGTGAATGGATCAGGCGTCGAATGCGATCTGCGAACAGTACATCGATCTTTCGCGGTTCGATCAACGCAGTAACTTCGCCTGAGCCCCAGATTGGATGCTTCATGGTCTGGCCGGCCCGGTAAGTCCGCGTCCAATCATACGGATCCGTGCTCTCTGCTTTCGTCCGGCCCTTGGCCAGCTTAGCCGAGTTCGAGAACGAACTCTTCGTGCTGCACTTGGGACAGGTAACGCGCGAAATCAATCCTCGTTTGGTGACTGATGCAACGACGTGCCCGCGCTCCTCGTTGCATACTTCGCATAGCTTCTCAACCCGGTCACCAACCGCGTAAGTCTGCTTTTCAATCTTTTCCTTTTCCATGAACGCCTCTCTCAATTAGTGATAGTGAATGGTAAATAGTGAATAGTAAATACAATGCCGCGCGTTCGAACATAACTTCTGTATTATGACGGGCTAGTGAATGGCAGGTTGGCTTTTGTTCTCATTCACCATTTACCATTCACTATTCACCGTCGTTAGCCTACCAGCGAGGTGAGCGATCGTCGCGTCCGCCGCCGCCACCGCCGCCGTAACCGCCACCGCGTCCACCGCCGCCACCGCCGCGTCCGCCGCCATAGCCGCCACCGCGTCCACCACCGCCGCCGCGTCCACCGCGATCTTCGCGCGGCCGGGCTTCGTTGACTGTCAGGTTGCGACCGTTAAAGTCGGTGCCGTTAAACTGCTCTATTGCTTTCTGACCTTCTTCACTCGAAGCCATCTCCACGAAGCCGAAGCCACGCGAACGACCGGTGTCGCGGTCCTCTACTACCGATGCTGATTCCACTGTGCCTGCCTGGGCAAACAGTTGCTGCAAATCTTCGCTCGAGGTCTGGAACGAGAGATTGCCAACATAAAGTTTCATAGCCATAAAGGTGAGTTTTCCTTGCTCACTTGGAGCCTTAAGGAGAAGCTTCGAATCAAAGGGGACTTCGGAGTAACGGCTGCAGCGAAGGCTTGCGTTCGGACGCTCAGATGAGCAGCTTCTTCAAGTTTTCATTACCAACTCTCGCAGTATCCAAAAAACGCCGGACCGTCGAAATGGGCGTGGCGCATCACCGTTGATGCTTGAGAGCAGGAGTGACGCTTCAATAATGCCTTATACCTTTCGGGCATGCAAGTTGTCGGCTCTTTTGCTGGCCCAAGTGGCCCGTTTCACGTCGAACGCCGCGATGCTTACATAACTATTACATCGCCTTTTACAGGAGTTGCCCTTACATAAGTATTACAACCCACAAACGATCAGACTGTTAGGATGACTGCGTCTCAGTTGATGAGAATGTTCGGGAAAATTATTCAGGAGCTTTGATGGACAGTAACAACGCGAAAACAAAAAAAGTCATTCAGTGGAACACGACCGTCTTCATGATCATCTTTCATACCTGCGCAGTCGTCTCGCTTTTCATGATTAGCTGGAAAGTCTGGCCGCTCACGATTCTGCTTTGGTGGATTTCAGGCAGCCTCGGAGTCGGCATGGGCTTTCATCGACTCTTAACGCATCGCGGTTATAAAACTCCGAAACTAGTGGAATACTTTCTAACGTTCTGCGGTTTGCTCGCCCTCGAAGGGGGCGCCATCAATTGGGTTGTCACTCATCGCATTCATCATTCAAAGACAGACATGGCCGGTGACCCACATTCGCCACGTGACGGCGGCTGGTGGGCACACATGGGTTGGATTCTGACCGGGACCGCCCAGCAGCACGACGACGAGACAATGCAGCGCTACGCGCCTGACCTGATGAAGGATCCGGTGCACGTGTGGATGAACCGCTTGTACTTTGTTCCGCTAATTCTTAGTGGCATTGTATTACTCGCAATTGGCGGCTGGCCGATGATGTTCGTCGGCGTGTTTCTTCGCGTAACGGTTGGTTTGCATTTCACCTGGCTCGTAAATTCGGCAACGCACATGTGGGGCAAGCGCCGCTTTGCGACCCGTGACGATTCAACGAATAGCTGGTGGGTCGCGTTGCTGACGTTTGGCGAAGGCTGGCACAACAACCATCACGCCTATCCGCGCGCTGCGCGACATGGCTTGAAATGGTATGAAATTGACTTTAACTGGTACGGAATTCGAGTGCTGCAGATGTTGGGCCTGGCCCGGAGTATCAGGCTCATCAGCCAACAGCAAATCGCAATGGCCGCGCATCAGCCCGTCGGTGAACTGCAAAAGGCAGCTTAACGGCAGACGGTCAGAACGGCAGGAGCACTAGGCAGGGAGAGTAGGCAGCGGACGAGCTGCCTACTTTTTTATTTGGCATCGAGTAGGATTTTCCATTTTCCATTTACCATTTTTCATTTGCCATTGAGGAGAAGATTAGTTTTCCATTGAAGAGAAAGACTAGTCGTTTTCTTTCTTTTGCGGAAGATTAGAGAGCCTTGCACCACTACCGCCCGCAAATAATGAAAAATGGTAAATGGCAAATGGTAAATGGTAAATCTTCCTTTTTCTTCGTCGCGCGAATCTCGTTGGCCCCTTTCTCCTGATACAATCCGCCCATGTCCGTAAGTGGTCGTCGCAAGTCAATCGCGTTCTTCATAACCCTGGGCGCCTGCCTCGTGGCCCTGGCGACGGCGCTCAATGTTGGCTGGATCATTCTCAATTGGCGCGAAGTGGCAATGCTCGTTTTGGGCATCGTCTTCTTCATAGTGATAATTGTCGGCCTGGTTCTGAACACCACTTTTCTGATCCGCGAGATTCGTCGTAACGAACAACACGACGCTTTTATCAACGCGGTCACCCATGAACTCAAGACTCCGTTAGCTTCCATTCGGCTTTACCTGCAAACGCTCAAGACCCGCGAAATTAGCGAAGAGCAGCGCCAGGAGTTTTACGACACCATGCTCGCCGACAACGATCGCTTGTTGAAAACTGTCGAGCAGGTTTTGCGCGCAGGACGCGCTGGAGTCCGCGGCCGGCGGCTGAATAAGACCAATGTCGACCTCAGCAAAATCGTGGGTGACTGTGTTGATGTTGCGCGCACGCGGTACAACCTTGACCCGAATTCATTAAGTTACACTGAATCGCTGG
>DATAOU010000336.1:0-1887 GCA_036265575.1 Pyrinomonadaceae bacterium | reverse complement strand
TGTTGCGCAACGGCTATCACCCGCTTCGCGGGTTCAATCGACTTTTTGGTAACTGACCTGGGGCTCACGCCCCAGGCTTTACGCTAACGTCCGCTCCGCGGACTCCAAACAAGTTGATGCGTCAAGTATGTTAATGCCGTTTCAACGGTTTTGTATCTGAGCGAGAAAAACCGTTAAAACGGTTAAAGATACCGGAGCAATTCTCGTAACACCGGGCTAAAGCCACGGTGCTAATGAGATCGCTCCGCGCAAAAACTATTCTTGAGACTGTTGTGAACTGCGTTGAATCTATGAAGCACTCACTTTCAATTATCCTGTTGCTCGCTCTTTTCTTAACTGCGTTTGCTCAGACACCTGATCGGCAGCAATTCATCCGCACCGAAGCGCCGCTGATCGCGCTGGCGCATGTTCGTGTGATTGACGGCACCGGCGCGCCGGCCCGCGAGGACCAAACAATCATCATTAGTGGCGGAAAGATCCAGTCGCTTGGCCCAAGTGCGGATGCGAAGGTGCCGCCGAATGCACAAACGCTCGACCTCACTGGCTACACAGTGATGCCCGGACTGGTGGGCATGCACGACCACATGTTTTTCCCGATGGGTGGCTCGCCGCCAATGTATTCGGATATGGGTACGAGCTTTCCGCGACTCTATCTCGCGCTGGGCGTTACCACGATTCGCACTACCGGCAGCGTCGCCCCGTACACCGATCTCGAAATCAAGCGACTAATTGATTCCGGTCGCATGATAGGACCAAAGATGTTCATAACCGCGCCTTATCTGGAAGGTCGCGGCTCCTTTACGCCGGTGATGCACGAACTCACTGGCGCCGATGATGCGCGGCGTATGGTGAACTATTGGGCCGACGCCGGAGCAACGTCGTTCAAAGCTTACATGAACATTACGCGCGACGAACTGCGCGCGGCGGTTGAGGAAGCACACAAAAGAGGATTGAAAATAACCGGCCATCTCTGTTCGATCGGTTATCGCGAAGCAGCGGAGTTGGGCATCGACAACCTCGAGCACGGCCTACTTCCCGATTCGGAATTCGTTCCCAATAAGGAGCCTGATAAGTGTCCCGCCGCAGCTGTCAGCGCCAGCTTGCTCAAACTCGATATCAGCGGCGATGGCGTCAAGGAAACTATTCGCACCCTCGTGGCCAAGAAGGTAGCGCTCACTTCCACCCTCCCGGTGTTTGAAGCCGGCGCGCCAGTCAGTCAAAGCGGCATCGGCGCCGCGGCAGCAGTTCTGAATCCGCGTGTCCTTGCCGTAATGAACGCAGACGCGCGCGTACGTTACCTGACTGCCCGATCGCGCGTCAGTCCTGATTCGCCGGCTGCCACACTCGTGCGCAAGTCGATGGACTTCGAACGCGCGTTCGTCGCTGCCGGAGGTTTACTAATCGCCGGACTCGATCCAACCGGCAATGGCGGCGTGGTCGCTGGTTTTGGTGATTTGCGTGAAGTCGAACTACTAGTCGAAGCCGGCTTCACACCGTTGGAAGCGATCAAAATCGCCACTCTTAATGGCGCGAAGTTTCTTGGCGAAGATGCGCGCATAGGTTCAATCGCGGCGGGCAAACAGGCAGACCTGATGGTAGTGAAGGGAAATCCGGCGGCAAACATCAGCGACATCGAAAAGGTTGAGATCGTGTTTAAAGACGGCGTCGGCTATGACTCAGAAAAGCTTATTCAGTCGGTGCAGGGCCTGGTAGGAATTCGCTAGTCTTGCTGCGCTCAGAGTTCGAATTTTCGGTGGTCCTTTACCGAGAATTTTGGACTTGGCATTGTCCCCTTACCTTTGGGAAGGGGGAAAAAGGGGAAGGGTTTTGCGACGCCAAGCCCTCTCCCCACCCTCTCCCAAAGGCATTAACATACTTGACGCATCA
>DATAOU010000335.1:0-4036 GCA_036265575.1 Pyrinomonadaceae bacterium | reverse complement strand
GTCTTGATCTGACAGGAAGCACGCAGCGAGGTGGCGAAATTTACCGTGGCAGCGCCCGGATGAAATAGATAGAGCGGCCAGATGTCGATCGTGCCGCCCGCCAGATCGACACGGGTTGGAGCTGACGATTCAATTAGCATTGTTGACCAGCGTTCTTTGAACTTTGTTCTTTGAACTTTGAGCTCTGATGTTCACGAGCAGTGTCAAGTAACAACCTTGAAACGAACAAAGTACCAAGATCAAAGTACTAAGTTCAGTGTCTTTTAATTTTGCGTCGCTTAGCGCGGTTTCGCTTCTTGTCTTCCTTCAGCCGCGAATGCTTAAAGGGAATGTGCTCCTGAAACTCCTGCCTTAGCCCCTGCAACTTCTCCTGCGCAGCGTGTTCAAATTCCTGCAAACGCTCAGGGTCAGCTTCTTCAACCTTAGGCGAAAGCCAAAAACGTTCTGCCATATAGAAACAGGCGATACCAACCACGACAATCACCAGGAGCACTTTGCCCAGCCGCTGAAAGTCGCCTATCAGTCCGATAATCGCGCCACTGAAAAAATAGCCGGCGCCGCTAACCAAAAATACCCAGGCAAAACAACTAGTCAATGACACTAGCACAAAACGTAGATAGGGCATGCGCCCGACGCCATGAAAAATGCAGGCCGCCCAGCGCAGTCCGTAAATATACTTGGAAAGAAATATCGAGAGCCCGCCGAATTTGTAGGTCAAGCGTTCTATTCGAGGCCGGGCGGCACGATAGAAGCTTAGTTCGCGAACACCTTTGCGAAAGGTTCTGCCGGTGAGATAGGCAATGTTGTCGCTGACAGCGCCTCCCAGCGTTCCGGCAAGCAAGACCCAGGCAAAACTGTTCTCGCCCAGGAAGCGCCGCTGGGCCAATACGCCGGCCAGCAACATAGTGATATCACACTCAAGCATCACGAGGAGAAAAACCGCATAGACACCATAGCGAAGGATGTAGTCGTAAAGAAAATCGAGATGCATATTTAAAAAATGAGCAGTGGGCAGTTGGCGATGGGCAGTCACTAACTGACTGACTTGTGGCTGCTCAATGCCTACTGCCCACTGCTCACTACGACCGTTCGTCCGGCGGTTTCACTACCAGCACAGGACAGGACGCGTGGCGCACCACCGCTTCCGCGGTTGAGCCAAAGAGTATTCGTCCCCATCCGGTTCGCCCGTGCGATGAAATAACAATCAAATCAACCTGGCGCTCCCTGGCAACGCGCACAATCTCCGAAGCTGCGTCGCCGTGAGCAATTATTTCCTCAACTTCCAACCCGGCGCATTCTTCACACTCGGCGAATTTTGGCAGCTCGCGCTCGGCCGAGTCTTCGATTTGGTCCGAGATATCGGCAATCGGCAAGGGCTCGGTCATGCCGGAATAACCCACGGTCGGTACGATTGGCTCAATGACGTGCACACAGATTAACGAAGCCCCAAACTTCCGTGCCAGCGAGGTTGCATAAGACAGGGCGTAGTTGCCGCATTCACTAAAATCAGTCGGCAATAGAATCGATCGTACTTGCATTGACCTGAACCGAACTTTGAGCTTTGTACTTTGAGCTTTGAATTGTGGGCTCTGATTCGCGATCACGCAAAATCAAAGCCCAAAGTACAAAGTTCAAAACGGCGAATCCCGAGAAGAGCCTCAAGCGCGGGGGGTTATTCTACACGCAGAAAGGCATGTTTGACAGCCCTAGTACCCTCGATTATGCTTCCGCTTGTTTCCTCAGTTGCGAACTTGTCACAGGAAGGTTTTTCAACCGCAATGCCCCCTAAATCCGAGTCAAGTTTCATAGGTATAGAGCTTTCCGAGTCGAAGCTCAGAGCGGCGACGGTAAGCAACGACGGTGTTGTTGCCGAACGCCACGAGGCGGTGCTGCGGCGGGACGGCCTGGTGGAGCAAGTGGTCCAGGTGGTCAGCGACTTAAGTCAGACCGCAAGCGATATTGCGGCGGTCGGAATCGCCATACCGGGGTTGGTCAACCGTCAAACTGATCGAGTGTTGGCTTCACGAGACTTGCCGGGCATAGTCCGCGATGATCTTCACGCCGAACTCATGAAAGCAACAGGTTTGCGCTTCGAACTGGAAAACGACGCCAATGCCGCGGCGTATGGTGAATTCAAGATTGGCGCCGGTCGCGGCAGCCGCGATCTCTTCTACATAACGATCGGCCAGGGAATCGGTGGGGCGATCATTCTGGACGGAAAACTATGGACGGGTGCTTCCGGCCTGGCCGGTGAAGTAGGGCATATCACGATCGACACGGAAGGCGCAGAGTGCGAATGTGGCAACACCGGCTGCCTGGAGACCGTGGCTTCGGCGCCAAACATCGTGCGGCGCGCCAATGAACGACTCAACCGCGACAACACCTCATCGCTTTCGAGGCTGGCGATGAATAAAGATTTCACCGCCGATGATATGGCGCGTGAGGCAAAAGAAGGCGACGATTTCTCCCTGATGATGATTGAACGCACCGGAAAATATATCGGGACGGGAGTAGCCAGCGTTATCAATCTTCTGAACATCGAGCGCATCGTGCTTGGTGGCGGAGTGATGCAGGCGGGCGACTTGATACTCAACCCGATTATTCAGGAAGCGAAACGACGAGCTTTCCAGCCGTGCTTTGAAGCAACCCAGATCCTGGTCGCCGCGCTGGGTGATGATGCCGCTACCATCGGCGCTGCGATGCTCGCCCGTGACTCTGCGATTAGCTGACCGCGGATCTCAAATCTCCGATCTCAAACCTAAGATCTCAAATCTGAGATCTCAAATTTCAGATGAGAATTTGAAAAAATTAAGTCATCTGCTAAAGTAATTAGCACTCTGCAAGTAAATAGTTTAGACGTAGCGGGTTTTGTGACCGCGTCGGCGAAGTGTGATTCTCGGGCAGGGCGCGGTGACCTATCGCCGCTCGTTTCAATTTAGTTCAAGTTCTCCTATTTCGATCTGTCATGAAGGATTAGCAAAGCTGCGGCGATGCCTCAGATTTTTCATCACAGCACCAACGCCCTTGCGAAGCTGACGATCTATGGCGCGGTGTTTATTCTGGTAGCTGCGCTTTGGGTCACCGCTGAATTGAACCGTTCATCGTGGAATACCGGTCAGTGGGTTGAGCGGCAACAGCCCGTCCAATTTAGTCATAAGCATCACGTTGGCGACGATGGTTTGGATTGCCGTTATTGCCATACATCAGTCGAAGTTGCCGCCTCCGCCGGACTACCTCCAACCAGCACCTGCATGAATTGTCATAAGCAGATTTGGGCAGACAGCCCTTACCTGGAGCCGGTGCGCGCGAGTTTCCGCGACGGCAAGCCGATTGAATGGATCCGGGTGCACGATCTTCCTGACTACGCTTATTTCAATCACAGCATTCATGTGAACAAAGGTGTCGGCTGTTCAACCTGCCACGGCCGCGTGGATCAAATGCCGATTGCCTACCAGGCATCAACGCTGCAAATGGAGTGGTGTCTGGGTTGTCATCGAAACCCGGAGAAGTTTGTGCGACCACATGAAGAGATTTTCAACATGGGATG
This sequence comes from Pyrinomonadaceae bacterium, assembly GCA_036265575.1. Taxonomy (GTDB): domain Bacteria; phylum Acidobacteriota; class Blastocatellia; order Pyrinomonadales; family Pyrinomonadaceae; genus PSRF01. The sequence goes on along the minus strand of DATAOU010000335.1, from coordinate 489 downwards.
GCGGCCAGAGAACAAGACAAAGGAAGAACTCGCGCAAGGTAGTGCGCTGCTGGCGACTTATAAAATTCAACCGCCTAAGATTTTGACGAGTTGCTCAACGTGTCACCGGTGATGAAAGCGAACGTCAACGCTGGGACCGCGGGCGTCTCGCCCGCAAATGAGCGCGAAGCGCGAACCAAGTACAAACGATGTCTGAAGACCGACACATAAATTTCAAGCTGATGCGTGAGCGGATTCTCGCCGAGCAAAGCGGTCAGGATGTCCGCATGTCCGGCAAGAGCTACTGGCGCAGTCTCGAGGAGCTGTCAGACTCGCCCGAGTTTCGCGAGTTCGTTGAGCGCGAGTATCCGCAGCATGCAGAAGAATGGAACGATCCATTCGAGCGGCGCACGTTTCTGAAATTGATGGGCGCTTCGCTGGCGCTGGCCGGCTTGAGCGGTTGTGCGTTTCAACCTGCAGAGAAAGTTGTTCCCAACGTCAAAGAGTCCG
>DATAOU010000334.1:0-9419 GCA_036265575.1 Pyrinomonadaceae bacterium | reverse complement strand
CGAAACAATTCCTTCCCGTAATCGAAGGCGTGTACGAGTTGGCTGATTTAACGGAGGCCGAAGAGATATTTTTGACTTCCGCGAGTTACGGCGTCGCCCCGGTGACCACTTTCGATTTCCGCCAGTATGCCCTGACGCCGGAAAATGTTTCTGTCCGCCTCGCCACCGCACTCAAAAGGCTCGCGTCTGAAAGTTAACCAAACGCGCTAAAAATCGCACGTTTTCGGCAAAACTCAGCCCCTTCGCTCGATCGGAAGTAGCGGCTTTAGGAAGAAATCTTCATTGCCTAATCTCGCCGGATGAGAGTACAGTACGCCCAACTCATGATGCACCCGTTGCCACCACACTGCCTCGCTATTTGGCTTTCGCAAAGGCCCGTAGTTGTCCGGATCTACAAAGCAAGCTGAACTCGACGAATAGGAGAAGCTCGAAGCGGTTTTCGCAGTTGAGATTCTAATGCGCGAGCAACTACATACAGCCATTCCCCGAACCGCAAAGGCGCGTAAGCGTGTGCTGGTGGTGAATTGTTATTTTGATGATTCGCGTCAGCCAATTCGCCGCACCACGAAGATACCCCAGGCAGTCGGTCCGATTTATCTTGCCGGCGCCTTCGCACGCGAGCTTTGCGATGTGCGCTGTTATACCGAACTGGCCAGCGGCCCACTTGAGGATGAGGAATTGCTCGCCTGGCCGGACATGCTGGTGCTGACCGGACTGACAAATAGTTTTGATCGCATGCTGCACCTCACCGCTTATGCGCGCACGAAAAATCCCAGAGTCATTGTCGTTGCCGGTGGTCCACCGGTGCGTTCGCTGCCGCTATTGTCAGAAAAAGTTTTTGATTACGTCTGTCTCGGCGACATCGAAGAGCTGTGCGAAGTCATCACAGAAGCATTCGGGTCGGAATATGTAGCCGAGACCATGATTCCGCGCTATGACCTCGCCTACTGGCTTGGGCGCATCGGTTACGTCGAAACTACCCGCTACTGTAACTTTCGCTGTTCGTTCTGCTCGCTGACAGCTGAAGGCCGCGGTTACCAGACGTATGACCTGGATTACATCCGCCGCCAAATTTTGGCGTCGGGAAAACGCAACCGCATGTTCTTTCTCGACAACAATTTTTATGGCAGCGACCGCCATCATTTCAAAGCCAAGCTCAAACTGATTAACGAGCTGCGCGCGGCTGGTCAGTTTGATCAATGGGGCGCGCTGGTCACGAATGACTTTTATGCCCGCGACGAAAACCTGCAATTGATAAGAGAAGCCGGTTGCGAACTACTCTTTAGCGGTCTCGAATCGTTTGACAACGACTGGCTGCGCAACTTTAACAAGCTGCAAAACACGAGGGCGCCCCAGGTTGAGATGATTAGCAAGTCGCTGAATGCGGGCGTAGTTTTCAGCTATGGTTTGATGGTTGACGTCACCACGCGCAGTGTTTCAGATCTGCGGCGCGAGTTGAATTTCATTACTGGCACGCCGGAAATCACCGTGCCGTCGTTTGTGACTTTGTCGATTCCGCTTTTAGGCACGCCTTATTTTTACGAGTGTCTGGAAAGACGCAGCATCCTGCCAAATACTAAATTGCGCGACATGGATGGAACCACGGTCATGCAGAAGCCCGTGGATCCGATTGATGAAGTAGTGAAGTTTGTTGACGACATTCAGAGCATGAAGGGATTTCACGGTCGGGTGGTGAAGCATGCCGCGCGCTTCACAAAGATCTATCACTCGAAACTTACGAAGATGCAGATGATATTGGCCGTAGGCGCCGGGTTGTTAGTTTGCGCCCAACCGCTAACTACTTCATTCACTGCCTTTGGTTGGGCAAAAAAACGGAAGCGCCCGCGCACCTACATTAGTTCGACGGAACCGTTGGACCACATGTATACTCCCGCGTTTCGTGTGGATTCACGTTTCGAAAGTTACTTTGAACCGACCATGGTCACGGATGCGCAGGGTGAACTGCATGAACATATTCTGACGTCTGGGCTGCTGAAGAACCGGGCTGCTGAAAAGCGAGCAGTAGCGCAGGCGGTTTGAGAGCTCTTAGCGGCTTTGCCGCCTCCCGTGCGGAAAGGCAGGGCCTTTCCGGCAATCTAGCAAGCGATTGATTCTGGTTAATTAGGCGCAACCGCTCGTCGTTCCTTATCTCGCAAGACGCGATGCAGGATTTTCCCCGCCGGACTCTTGGGAATTTCAGTTACGAACTCAATCAGACGAATGCGCTTGTAGGGCGCGACGCGGTCCGCGACGAATTGCGTGATCTCTTCACCAACTGCCAGCGTCCTTAACACAATAAAAGCCTTGGGAACCTCGCCATGTTTCTCATCCGGACTACCCACAACTGCGGCGTCGGCGATCGCCGGATGGGTTAACAGCACAGCTTCAAGTTCCGCCGGTGCGACCTGCCTGCCGCCGACCTTGATTAACTCTTTAATACGATCGACCACAAACAGGCGGCCGTCTTCGTCGCAGTAGCCAATGTCGCCAGTACGCAGCCAGCCATCCGGCGTAATCATCTCGCGCGTTGCTTCCGGATTACCGAGATAGCCCTTCATCACTTGCGGGCCACGTACCCAAATTTCGCCCTCTTCGTTGGAACCAAGCTCAGCGCCATTGTTGTAATCGACAATCCTGCATTCGGTATTAGGCAAACAAAACCCAACCGAACCGGGCTTGTGAGTTTCGCGATCCGGTAGGCTGGCATGCGAGAGTGGACTGACTTCAGTCATGCCATACCCGTATCTGATCTCGCAGCCCAGACGCCGCGAACAGTCCTGCGCAATTTTGTCCGCCAGCATGGCCGCGCCACAGTGAATCAACCTCAGCGCCGACAGATCGTGTTGGTCCACCTGAGGGGCGCGCGACAGCGTCAGTACCAACGGCGGCACCAGCGGGGCGACCGTGACTTTGTATTTCTCCAGCACTTGCAGAAACTGATCGAGGTCGTAGCGCGGCACCGTTACGATTGTCGCTCCTTCGCTGAGGCCGAGGTTCGCTACAATGTGCAAACCATAAAGGTGATACATCGGCACAACGCAGATCATCGTATCGTCGCGAGAAAATGCCTCGTTTGCTTCCATCAACCGCAGCATGGCCACCAAACTGCGATGCGTCAGCATGACGCCTTTGGGAAATCCAGTGGTACCACTGGAATAAGGGAGAGCCGCGACATCTTCGTCGACATTAATCATCTTGCTGTTCGCCAACGGCGCTGTGGCCAGTAACGAAGCAAACGAAGTCGCGCTCTCAGTCTCACCAATCACGAAAAGTTTTGTGATGCCTGCGGCCCGGGCTACTGCTTGCGCTTTTTCCATCAGCGGCGGGATGGTGAACAAGTATTGTGCGCCTGAATCCTTCAGTTGTCTGATTATTTCCTCGTCGGTGAACAGCGGCGGCACCATGGTCGTCGCCGCGCCGAGGCTGGCAACAGCATGAAAAATCAGCGGAACTTCGGGCAGGTTCGGACTGTAAATCGCGAACACTTCACCTTTCTTGACCCCATGTTTGGCGAGACCCGCAGCGAGCCGGCCAATCAAATCCGGCAGTTGCGCATAGGTGTAGGTGCGCCCAGTTGGTCCATCGATAAGAGCGGGTTTATTGCCGAGACTTGTCGCATTCCGCAGAACATAATCGGTGAGCGTCGAGTCCGGAATGCTGACGGGGGCGTGAGGACTTTTGAAGATCATTGAGATTGGGTCTCCTGGAGAGTTTGCATTACTTCTCGGTGAACGGTTCGTCGCGCTCCTTCACCGCTTGTTTGAATCCAACTTCACCAGCGCGCTGCTGGAACGCATAGCCTTCTTCCGTATGGCGCGCGACGCCGTCGAAAAGCGTGCCCAGCATTTGTGAAGTCTGCAGTCCCTGACTCATTAACGTTTGGTTGATTAGAAGTTTCATCATCACTAGCTGATTGATGGGCAACTTTGCTACGCGCTCGAGCAGACTCTCAAACTGTTCATCTAGCTTGTCGGCCGGCGCCGACTCGGTTGCCAGTCCCCATTCCGCTGCCTGCTTGCCGGTCAGGCAATCGCCGGTGAACAACAATCGTTTCGCTTTTGCGGCCCCAATTCGATAAGCCCACAAGGCCGTGGTCGGGACGCCCCAGGCGCGCGCCGGCGGGTAACCAATTGAAGCGGTGTCTTCGATGATTAGGAGGTCGGAACAAAGTGCCATGTCAGTGCCGCCGGCCACGCAAAAGCCGTGAACTTTACAGATAACGGGCTTGTCGCTGTAAAAGAGGCTCATGAACCCGCGGACGTTTCGGCTCATCATGGCGTAGTCGATCATGGGATCCCAGGTGCCTTCGGGATCGTGATTCGCAACCTGTACTTTCGGATCCATTGGCGAGCCTTTGGGCCAACCCATCAGTTCACCTTCACTGCCCAGTTTTTGTTCCGCGGTCATCACCAAATCGTAGCCACCGCAAAAGCCCTTCCCATTTCCTGACAAGGCAATCACATGGACCACCGGATCGAGGTTCGCACGCTCAACGCAAGCCGCCAACTCGGCGGGCATCTCAAAAGTGATGCCATTGCCGCGTTCGGGTCGGTTGAGCGTGATGCGAGCGATCGCGCCGGTAACGTCGTAGGTGAGTGTCTTCAGTGTGTCCATGATTGCACTCTCAGCTTAGGCCTGACTAAACTGCAGCCTTTTCTCCGTGCATCCTCGGTGTCCTCAGTGTCTCCGTGGTGAATCTTTTATTAACGACTGCCCACCACCGAGTCACAGAGAACACAAAGGAGGCAGAGAAGATTCCAAACAAATACAAGGCTTGAGACTCCGGTTGCTTAACGGAGCACTGCTAGAATCCCGGCACCAGCATGCGCGCCATTCGCTCCGGATTTTTTATTCGTTGCGCAGTCATCCAGGCGTCGGCGTCCGCAATAAACTGCCGGCCGCGTTCATCACCTAGCAGCTCGCCTAAACGACGGCGCGTGCCGGCGGCAAAGAGTCGCATCTCCGCTCGTTCAAAACCGGCGGCGGCGGTGGCGAGCAATGTCGTGGCTTCAGCGTGCTGGTTGCTTTGATGCGCTACCGAGCTTCGGATGACCGCAGCGAATGGCTTGGCCCAGTCCATGTTTTCATTTTCGATTTTGCGGGCCAGCTTCTCTGCCAGAGCCAACTTATTTTGATCCCGGTTGCTTAACGCCGTCGCCAGAATCGCGCGGGCGCTCAGGTAAGTCGCCTCGATGCGAAGCACTTGCGTGCGCAGCAACATTGAGTTTTCCAGCGCCGGCCACTGTCCCTCGATGTGCTTCCAGGCAACATCAAAGTCCCCCGTATAAAGTTCGAGCTGCGCTTGGGCCAACAGCGAGCTGTAGTGTTGCAAATGAAATCCTTCATGCGGCCACGCTTTCAGCGCCTCAATAACTTCAGCCCTGGCCTTATCCGGATCGTCGTCTGCCAGCCAAATCGAATTCATACGCGTGCGTAGATCGGTGGCGGCGAAAACGTTGCCCTGTTCGAGCGCGGCTGATAACAGTGAAGGAACGCGCCGCGAAACCTCGGCCAGTTCGCCGAGATACAACAGCGAGCTCAACATGAACCGATTTGCCATCGTCAATTCCCAGGTCACACCAGTGCAGCGATCGCGCAAGACTTCTGCGGCGCGTTCACATTGTTCCGCGGCAACCTTCCACTCGCCCACCAGGTAAGAGCAGACGCCGCGCGACCAGATTGCCAATCCAATTGCGTGGGGATGGCCCACCTTCTGGGATAGTTCCTGGGCCTGCTGCACAATTTGCAGGACGCGCTCTCTCGTTTTGCCCCCGCGGTTAGCGCTTTGCGCAGCTTCAAAAGACATGGCGCGCGCGATGCGATAAGGTTCGCCGGCTTTTAAAGACAACAGCAGGTAACGGCATTGAAAATCCGCGCCTCGAATCAGGTCAACTGCACCCAGTCCGGCCGCAACGGCCCAACAGGTATCGATGCGCACCAGATCCGCTTCCGGGATTTGACTTGCGTCGCGCTCAGTGAAGTTCAAGCCGCGCAACTTGATCTGCAGACGTTTCAACAGCAGCGAAAACAACGCGCGCCGTGGGCCAGCGGGCAATTTGAATCCAACTGCCGCCAGCACCGATTTGATCAGTTCAAGACCTTCTTTGATGTGCCCGCCCATCAACAACTGCTGCGCGGCGCGGCGACGGAAATCAAGACTGGAAGCTGCCGAACTCAGCTTGGCTACTTCCAGATAAGCTTCCGCCGCTTCAGCAGGACGGCCGGCGTTCGCTAACGATTCGGCGAGTCCGCGCTTCATATCGACGAGTTCGGCGCCACGCGCCGGCGCCAGTTCCAGTGCGCGCCGGTAAAACGCGGCAGCACGATCAAACGCGAGCGCGCTCGCTGCTTTGCGAGCAGCCACCGCAGCATGACTGGCCGCGCGGATGCGTTCGCCCGCGCCGAGGTAGTGCTCAAATAACGCTTCCGGATCGTCGATGCCACGCATCTCGATGGCATGTGCCAGGCGTTTATGAATCTGCGTGACTTTTGTTGGTGACAACTGTGAGGCCAGCGTTTCGCGTAGACGATCGTGATACAACTCGAGCGTGTGCCCGTTACCCGCGCGAATGAACTGCGCCGCCCGCAGCGAACCTATTAATTGCAACTCATCGCCCGCTAGTTCCGCCGCTTGATAGGCAACCTCGGGATTGATTGGCCTGCCCGCCACCGCGAGTGCATTAACAAACGCGCGTGCGTCTTGCGGCAGGTGGCTCAAACGCGCATCCAGCATCATCGACAGCGTGATGCCGGTCGTTGCAGTTTGATCGCTGGTCAAGGCATAGCGCGCAAGCTGTTCCAGCAAAAATGGATTGCCGCGCGCTTCGCCAACGATAGCATCGGCAAACTGTGCGAGGGCTGTCGACTTCGCGCCCAGCAGGTGGTCCAACATCTGGTAAGCCTCTGACCTGGGCAAAGCGCCAACATAAACTTCGCGGCAATTGTCCGTTCCTGCCTTCGCCAATAAAGTTTTCAAAAAAGGCTTTGCTTCAAGGTCTTCGGTACGAAAGCTCGACAACAACAGCAGCGGCGGCGAGTCAGGCGGGCGCAGCAAATCTTCAAGCAAGGTCGTGCTGTCGGCATCGGACCATTGCAGGTCATCAATGTAGAGGACAAGTGGCTGGCGATCAGAGATGCGCGCAAGCAATTCGCGCAAAGCAGCAAAAGCTTTGCGTCGCAACGTGAAGGGATCGGGCATTTCATGCTCGCGTTGCGGCGCATTGAACACAGCATCTACCTGCAACATCACCGGAAAAAGTCGGGCCAGCGCCAGCACCTCGCGCGGCATCAGGGCTTCGGCCTTAACGTCGGGCAATGACAGTAAGTACTTGGTTAAGCTGTCCACCACGCCATCGAGCGCTTTGTAGGGAACTGACTCGCGCTCGTAACAGCGACCTTCGAGAATCACCACCTCAGTTTCGCTGTTACGCAACTCATCTAGAAAATGACGAGCGAGCGCGGTCTTGCCCATGCCCGAGCTGCCATGCAGGTAGACTGTCACCGTTTGATCGCGACGCGTGAAAGCAAAGGCATCGTTGAGCTGGCGCAACTGCCGGTCGCGTCCTACGAACTCGGCTGCAGGCAAGTTAGACGGCGTGGGCGCTGACATGATCGGACGTTGCAAGGGGCCAGTCTTGCCGTGACCGAGTATGCGTAGCACTTCGCGGCCATCGGGGCGCTCTTCAGGTCTACGCCGCAAAAGTTGCACGCACAGGTCATTCAGGTACGGCGGTACGCTGCTGACGATTTCGCTGGGCGCCGGTGGATCGAAGTTTTGTTTGTTCATCATCACTTCGAAAAATTTTCCCGAGAACGGCAGACGGCCGGTCAGTGCCTGATACAACATGACGCCGATGCTGTACCAATCGCTGGCCCGCGAAATGGGCAACTGAGCGCCTTGTTCGGGCGACATGTAGTCGGGAGTGCCCGCTAGTGTCACACTGTCGTGGAGTTCTTTGCCTTCAACCTGGGCCACGAGGCCAAAATCAAGAATGACCACGCGGCCTTCGTTTGTTACCAACACGTTCGAAGGTTTAATGTCGCGATGAAGCTTTCCTGTTTCATGCAAGCCGTGCAATCCTTCGGCCAGCTGGCGCATCGCTACCATCAGACGACCGAGATCGAGTTTGGATTTTTCCAGCAAGGAATCGCCACGCCGCTCGCGCGAATCATCCGGGTCGGTGGCGCCAACCGTGTCCATTTGGCGCGTCTCCGCTTCGTAGTCTGCAAGTAACTCCGGAGGCGAACTCTCTTTCGTGCCTTTTAGCAGAGTCGGTGTCTTTGACGATTGCTTGCGGCGCGCTTGATAACCCGGCCGAACGTATTCGAGAAAGTTGACGCCTTTGACCAGTTCCATGGTGAAGAACCAGTACTGGCCCTCGACCATGAACTCGTAGAGTGCTACCAGATTGGGATGGGAGACATCGGCGAGCGAGCGAAACTCATTTTTAAAACGAGAGATGTGTGAAGCCTCGGCGCGCGTGAGCGTCTTTAAGGCTACCAGTTTATCGGTTTCGCGATCGTGAGCTTCATAGACCACGCCCATGCCGCCGGAGCCGAGCCGGCGGCGAATATGAAAACGTTCGGTACCGAGAAAGTCGTGTGAGCTTTGGCTCATTAATCTGAAGCGAAACTACGGACGCGAGAATGTAAGTTAGTATAGATTACTCGCAGCGATAAAGGGATAGGCATTCCTTGATCAGTGTTTTGAGACATGATTTACAGGATGAACAGGATTAAGAAATTATCAAGCCAATCCTTTCAAATTCTGTTAATCGGGTAAATCCTGTCGAAACCCCCTAAGGAGACAGCAATGGATTGGCGCGTTTTTCTGACAACTTTTGGCGTTATCTTTCTCGCGGAAATGGGCGACAAAACGCAACTGGCGGCGATGACTATGGCGGCGCAAACAAAAAGACCATGGGCCGTTTTTATCGGTGCGGCACTGGCGTTGACCGCGGTCTCGGCGATTGGCGTTGTCGTTGGTGGTGTCGTCGGAAATTACGTTCCGCTAATTTGGGTTAAGCGCGTTGCCGCGGTTGCGTTCATCTTAATTGGCGTACTGATTCTGCTGAATAAGTTTTAATGGGAAATGAAACGCATTCTGCGGGCTCAAACAAATACGGAACCGGGAGCGGACCGGGGTCCCCGCGCGGGCAGCCCGCGTGGGGTGGTGGTAGCGACCGGGTGACACGCTCAATTAGGTGTCATTCATAACCGCTTCCAATTTAGGCTGAGTGTATGACCCGGTCGCTACCGCTCCCGGTTCTGCATTCGTTGACCCACCCTGATTCACCAAGTACAGTCTCTCAGTTTTCCTAAATCGTAACGCCGGAGAGGTTAATGCCGCAGACTCCCCATACCGAGCGACACTTTACAGCCAGTGAAGTTGTACGTGACGTCGTCATAGGCATGTCCGA
>DATAOU010000333.1:0-10270 GCA_036265575.1 Pyrinomonadaceae bacterium | reverse complement strand
GGGTGAAGCTTCGATGGAATTGATCTGGGCCCATTCGGGCATGATCGACTTCGGCGGCGTCACGTTTTCCCAGTTCTTCCCACCGTCGCGCGTCAGTTGGACCAGGCCGTCATCCGAGCCCGTCCAGATTACGCCCCTGGCAAGCGGGGACTCCATCATCGTAAAAATCGTGTCGTAGTATTCGATGCTGGTGTTGTCTTTCGTTATTGGACCACCTGACGGGCCTTGCTTTGTTTTGTCGTTGCGCGTCAGGTCCGGACTGATCACTTCCCAACTCTGCCCTTCATTCAACGAACGGAACAGCACGTTGCCGGCCGCGTAAAGCATATTCGGATCGTGTGGCGAGAACAGGATCGGAAAGTTCCATTGAAAACGATACTTCAAAACATCGGCGCCGGCGCCCATCGGGTTGTTCGGGTAAGGCGAGACATCGCGCAGTTGGCCGGTGTGGTGATCGTATCGGGTGATCAGACCGCCGTAAGATCCGGCGTAAATAATTTCTGAGTCTTTTGGAGATGGCGCGATCCAGCCTGACTCCCCGCCCCCAACGTCGTACCAATCCTGACGACTGATTCCCGAATCGACCGTGCGGCTGGCGATGCGCACGGTAGAATTGTCCTGCTGCGCGCCATAGACGTTGTAAGGAAAATCGTTGTCGAGCGCGACTCGATAAAATTGCGCCGTGGGCTGATCCTGTTCAGTCCAACTCTTTCCACCGTTGAACGAAACGTTCGCGCCACCGTCGTTGCTATTGATCATGCGATTGGGATCATCCGGCGCAATCCACAGATCGTGATTGTCGCCGTGCGGCACGCCGATCGAGTTAAAGGTTTTGCCGGCGTCGTTCGACTTATAGAAACCGGTATTTAAAACATAAACGGTGTCGGCATTTTTCGGATCGGCATAGACGCGCGAGTAGTACCAGGCCCGCTGTCGCAGACGCCGCTCTTCATTAACCTTGGTCCAGTTTTTACCGCCGTTATCAGAACGAAAGACGCCGCCGTCCTCTGCCTCAACAATCGCCCACAAGCGATCAGGAGCGGCCGCCGAAGCCGTAATACCAACAATTCCAATCGTGCCTTTTGGCAGACCCGGGTTGCGCGTAATTTCTGTCCAGGTATCGCCGCCGTCCGTTGATTTAAAAATGCCACTGCCGGCGCCGCCGCTCTCCAACGTCCACGGCTTGCGATAAACCTCCCAGAACGCGGCGTAAAGAACGTTTGCGTTGGTCGGATCAAGAATCAGATCGCAGGCGCCGGCTTTGTCGCTGCGGTACAAAACCTTCTGCCAGGTTTTGCCGCCGTCCTTCGAGCGGAACACGCCGCGCTGTTCGTTAGGGGCCCACACGTGACCCTGTGCCGCAACGTAAACTATGTCCGGATTTTTTGGGTTTACCCGAATGCGCGAAATCTGCCGCGTGTCCTCAAGGCCTATGCGCTTCCAGGTTTTGCCAGCGTCAATTGATTTGTAAACGCCATCGCCGTGCGACACGTTGCCGCGAATCGGCGACTCGCCCATGCCGACGTAAATCGTATTCGGATCTGAATCCGACAAGCCGATGGCGCCGACTGAGCCGGTCCCAAATACCGAGCCATCCGTGATCGGTTCCCAGTTGATGCCGCCGTCAGTTGTTTTCCAAACTCCGCCACCGGTGCCACCGAAGTAATAAACCAGAGGTTGCGACGCGACGCCGCTAACCGCCGTCACACGCCCGCCGCGGAATGGACCAATCAAACGCCATTGCAAAGCCTTAAGCGGATCGTTATCCGGAGTCGGCGCGGGTGAAGGTTGCTGCGCGTTGACGTTGATTGAAACTGAAATTGATACCGAGATGATGAAGAAGGTGACGAGCAAACAAGCTATGGCTCGGAAACAACTCAAACTACGGCGCTTGGCAAGCGAAATCGGTGACATCGATTGACTCCTTGATGTTGGCACTTGATGAATTAGAGGGGAGCCGGATAATAACACCAAACACATACCTGTGGCGCGCCTGGTGGCTAACGGTTCTTAATTTTCCGCCTGACTGCGCTCAGTGATGTGTATCAGATATCAAGCCACACGCCAGTGTAGGGCTGGTATGTCTCTGTAGTGGATTTCATCAGGTCAGTTCAGAGGTACAGAGCACACAAGACAAACAGTGATTAATTCAAACCAGGACACTATGCCTCTAACGAACTGATTGACTCTCGCAGTCAGATTCGTGCGAAGATAACGCCCCATGCCACGCAGCCAGAGTTTTCCCATTCCTGCTCTGAGAATTCGATTGGAATACCTCGCGCTTATATTTCTCATAATCGGAAGTTTGCTTCGGTTGATTTGGCCAGCGGACATGGAGTGGAAGGCGGATGAGATCTGGATGTTTGAAAATAGCCGGGCGACGGCAGCAGGGGCGGCATGGCCAACGCTCGGCATGAGAAGCTCGGTTGGTTTGATGAACCCCGGAATGAGTGTGTGGCTCTTCATTCTAATTGCTTATGTGGCCCATACACCGGTAGGAATGGTGATCCTGGTTCAGGTCTTGAATGTCCTGGCGCTTTGGGGACTCTACTGCTTCATTGTTTTGACAATTCCTGAAGAGAAACGGGATACCTGGCTCTGGGGCTTGATTCTCGTTAGTGTTTCACCGCTGCCAATTCTTTTCTCGCGCAAGATTTGGGCGTGTGACCTGCTGCCTGTTTTCTCATTGCTCGTCCTGGTTGGGCATTGGTGCCGAAAGAGCAAATGGGGAAGTTTCTTGTGGGGACTGGCCGGATCTCTTATCGGTCAGATCCACATGAGCGGGTTTTTCCTGGCAGTGTCGTTTCTGGGCTGGACAGTGGCGCGAGACCGAAAAAGCACGCGATGGGTTCCGTGGCTATTGGGCAGTGCGATCGGCGGGATCGGATTGTTGCCGTGGTTGCGCGAGTTCGTTCATTACCGGCCAGCCGGGTGGAATTTCCAAGAGTTGATCACCTTGAAATTTTTTACCCAATGGATCGCGATTGCGCTGGGAATCGATCTACAGTTTTCAATGCATTCGGCTTTTTGGACCAAATTTTTGCGAGAGCCTGTGGTCTACGGAGTTCCGACGTACGTAGTTGGAATGGCGCACCTATTATTGCTGGTGGTGGGCCTCAAGATTGTTTTGCAATGGCTCCAGCCCAAGGCGCGCTTAGCTTACCAGGCGCACCTGGAAAACTCCCCCGAGGCTCGTTTATATCTTCAGGCAACATTATTTGGGGTGGGCATCCTGATGACGCTTTCAGGAACCCGAGTATATGCGCAATACCTCATTGTTCTCTTTCCCTTCCTTCATCTCTGGCTCGCTATGAAACTTTACGGGAAGAAGAACACGCTTTTAGCGGTAACGCTGGCACAGGTTTTTATCTCCGTAGTCTTCCTGCTTTATGTGCACCAAAATGGCGGCGTGCCGGAAGGAGACTACGGGACAACATATCGTAAACAGGTCTACCAGCTTAACCCTTAACGAATTTACAATTTTCGCGGCTGAGCTGAATCCTGGAAAGCGAAGCTTGCCAAATCGGAGAGGTCCAGAATGAAGACAAGTCGAATCATCGTCTTAGCATTCACCATTATGTCGGCGCTTGTCTCAGCGAGTGCCCAGGAAGTCACCATCGTAAGCAACGTTCTCGGTCCTGAGGGCCCGCTATATGTTGACGGAAATCTTTACTACGTCGGTTGGGTCTCGAGTACGCTGTCGAAATGGGATGGCAAAACGACCACGGTGTTGAACCACACTCCGGGTTGCGGCCACAACGGCTTAGCGCTCACGAAACAGAAGACTTTCCTATTGGCATGCGACGACGAACACGGCGCCATCCTTGAACTTGATCTAACGGGAAAAGAGCTGCGCCGTTGGGAAGTTGACAGCAAAGGTCAGAAGCTGGACGGTGGCATTAACGATGTTGTCGTGACAGCCAATGGCGGCGCATATGCAACGCTTTCTGGTCCTTTCGTCGATCCGCCAGTCGCGGTGATGGGCAAGGTTCTCTATCTTGCGCCCGGCAGTCAGGAATGGGTTGAGGTGGCCGACGATCTAAACTACGCTAACGGCATCGGTATTTCTCCAGACCAGAAGACTCTGTACGTCGGCGAAACTGTCGGAAACTGCATACTCAAGTTCACGATAAACGCCGATGGCTCGTTGAGCCACAGATCGAATTTTGCTTTGCTCAACCTTCTCACTCCGAACAGGACCAACTCCTGGTGGATTGGACCGGACAGCATGAAGATCGACAGCAAGGGAAATATTTATGTTGCTCAATTGTATGGGGGCAAGATATTAAAGCTATCGCCCGCCGGGAAACTGCTGCACGTATTTAACATCGCCGCGGGTACCGGCACGACAAATGTCGCCTTCGGTGATGGCGAGAGAGACTTGTACGTCAGCGTCGTCAGGAACCTGAACGACCCGCAGGCGCCAGGCAGTATCGTAAAGATTCCAAATATTAAGTAATCGAATAAAAAGGCTAGCCCCGGCGGCATTTGGCGTTCAGTTGCGCGCCTTCTTCGACCGTTAAGGCCGGCGACATTACTTTTCCCGTAACACTGGCGCTGCGACCGAGCACCAGTTCCTTCGTCGCGCGGATGTCCCCTTCCACTGTTCCATTGATCTTCGCCACAGCAACTTCGATAACCGCCCTGGTTACTTTCGCGCCATCGGTGACGATAAGCGTGCCATCGGGAGAACTGACGCTGCCCGAAAAGTGTCCATCAATGCGCAGCATCGATTTAAAGCGTACTTCACCGGTGAACGTTATCACGTCGCCGACAAAGCCGAGCCAATTGTCTTTGGGGATGTTCACACGCTTGGCGCTGTCCTCGCGTCTCACAACTGCCGGAGCACTCATTGGGGGACCTCTTTCTATTTTTAACGTTTATGAATAAAAGTGACGCCAAGAATAGGTGTCACCTGATGCCGCTGCGCGCCGGGGAAAGGAAAACCCTTGAAGACAAAACTATAACATTGCGATGCGGTAGTTGGATGTTACGATTAGATTGCCGTTACGAGATATTGCGAGGTACAAATATCAGCACCGAGCGCTCGAAGGTGACAATGTTTTGCACTACAGGTTTGTTCGTACAAGAGTCTATTCGCGAGTCAACCCGAAGCGATCTCATTTTAGACTTCTGGATTTCTGGAAACCGGACCACATCCAAGTGTCGCTCCTCGAGAGCTGGGCTATTGCAGGAAACCACATAAGGTAATTCAATTTGCAGGTTGGGAAGGGCCGCTTGCCCGCGCTTGCGTTGAATGCCACTCGATCTGGGCGGGGGCAGCCGCCCTTCCCAACCTGCAAATTACTGGAACTTGAATGTTGTCCGCTCGCATGGCTTACAACCTGACATTTTTGTCCCCGCTATCGCTTATGAAAACTTTCAGCATCCTTTTCGCCATCGCCATCGTCGCGTCTTCAGTTTTCGCGCAACAACCGCTACCCGATACTTACTTCTCCACGATGCAATGGCGCTGCATCGGGCCGCATCGAGGCGGGCGCGTATTGGCAGTTTCCGGAGTACGCGGGCAACCAAATACCTTTTATTTTGGTTCCGTTGGTGGCGGTGTCTGGAAGACTACCGACGCCGGCCATACCTGGTGGCCAATTTTCGATAGCCAACCAGTCGCCTCGATTGGCGCGCTCGCGGTCTCCAATTCAAATCCGGAAGTGATCTACATTGGCAGCGGTGAAGCCGACATGCGTTCCGACATCTCGCTCGGCAACGGCGTTTATAAATCAAGCGACGCCGGCCAGACGTGGACTTATCTCGGACTTCATGACACCCGGCAGATCGGGCGTATCCTGATCGATCCAAAGAATCCGAACGTTGTGCTGGTGGCGGCGCTGGGCCATGGGTTTGGTCCTAACACTGAACGCGGTGTTTTTCGTTCCACCGACGGCGGAAAGAGTTGGACCAAGGTGCTTTACAAAGATGAGAACACGGGCGCCATCGATCTGGCGTTCGATCCTGACAACTCGAAAACGGTCTACGCCAGCCTTTGGAATGTCCATCGCGTAGCCTGGAGCGCCTATCCGCCAGTCACCGGTCCCGGCGGCGGACTTTATAAATCAACTGACGGCGGCGAAACGTGGAAACAAGTTACCGGCAATGGTTTTCCCACCGGCAAGGTCGGCCGCATTGGTATCGACGTGCCTGACGGGCAGCACGGTAAACGCGTCTATACACTTATCGATGCGGGAGACGAGAGCGGCCTGTACGTTTCGGAAGATTCGGGAACGAGTTGGAAGCGCATCAGCGTCGAGCCACGCATCCTCAGCCGCGGTTGGTACTTCGGTGAAGTGCGCAGCGATCCTAAAAATTCCGATGTCGTTTACGTTTCCAATGTTTCGCTTTACAAGTCACTCGACGGCGGTAAGACATTCAAAGCGTTGCGCGGCGCACCCGGCGGCGATGATTACCATTCGCTTTGGATCGATCCGGAAAACCCGCAACGCATGATCTCCGGCGTGGACCAGGGGACGATTATCACTCTCAACGGCGGACAAACCTGGAGCAGCTGGGACAACCAACCGACGGCGCAGTTCTATCACGTCGCAGTTGATAATCAATTTCCTTACCGCGTCTACGGCGCGCAACAGGACAGCGGCACCGCCTCGATCGTAAGCCGCAGCGATTTCGGCTTGATAACTTTCCGTGACTGGCATCCGATCGGCGCGGGGGAAAGTGGTTACATTCTTCCCGACCCGGTGAATCCGCAAATTGTTTATGGCGGCAGCACCAGCGGCGATCTCTATCGTTTCGATTCAAAGACGGGGCAAGTCCAGGACGTTTCGCCTACGCCCGCAGACATTGGCAACAGCGTAACGCACCGCTATCCATGGACCACACCGCTCGCGTTTTCTGGTCAAGCACCATACGCACTTTATCAATCTTCTCAGTTTCTCTTTCGCACGATCGATGGCGGCCACAGCTGGAAAATAATCAGCCCGGATCTAACGCTACGACCTGGCGAGAAGGAAGCAGACGCCAAGGGAGTCATTTATACAATTGCTCCGTCGCGGTTTACTGCCGGCACTATCTGGGTCGGAACTGACAATGGCCTGGTCCAACTGACTCGTGACGAAGGCAAGACCTGGAACGAAGTTTCACCTAAGGGATTGCCGCCCTGGAGCATGATCAGTTTGATTGATGCCTCGCCGCATGATGCCGCAACCGCCTATGCCGCCATCGATCGCCATCAGATGGACGACATCAGGCCCTACGCTTATCGCACGCGAGACTTTGGGAAGACCTGGACGAAGATTACCAACGGGATTCCCGAGAATACTTACATTCATGCGGTACGCGAAGACCCGGTGCGCAAAGGTTTGTTGTTTGCCGGCACTGAGACAGGCGTCTTTGTATCATTCAATGATGGTGATGACTGGCAACCGTTGCAACTCAATCTGCCAAACGTGTCGGTCCGCGATCTGGTGATCAAAGACAACGACCTGGTCATTGCCACGCATGGAAGATCGTTTTGGATCCTCGATAACATTTCTCCGTTGCGAGAAGTCAACGCGCAGGTTGCGAACGAAGCTGTTCACCTGTTTCGACCCGCTGCCGCCATTCGCGTCAGAAAGAATGAAGGACGCGACACACCGCTGCAGCCGGAAACCCCTGCCGGAAAGAACCCGCCCGCCGGCGCAATCATTGACTACAGTTTCACGTCCATACCACCAGGCGAAGTAACGCTCGAAATTCTCGACGCGGGCGGTGCCACAGTCAGAAAGTATTCCACCAACGATCAGCAACGCGCGCTTGATGAATCACAGTCGTTTCCAACTTACTGGTTGCGACCGCCGCTCCCGCTGTCGAAAAAGATTGGCCTGAATCGCTTTATCTGGGACTTGCGTTACGAGCGGCCGCTTACGTCGCGATATGGCTACACCATTGGCGCCGCTTACGGTGAGGACGCGATCCTGGTTCCCGAAGGACCACTCGTGTCGCCAGGAACCTATCAGGTCAGACTGACCGCCGCCGGGCGAAGTTATACAGCTCCTATAGAAGTCAAAATGGATCCGCGCGTGAAGATCGCGCCGCTCGCATTGAATCAACAAGTTGCGCTCGAGAAACAGATCGTTGAGGCAATGAATCAGAGCTTTGCGACTATCCAGCAGATTAGCGCGCTGCGCAGTCAGCTGAAAACTTTGCGCAGTCAGGGCACGATTGATACGCCACTCGCTGAAGCCGTAGGCGTGCTCGACAAGAAGGCGACCGAGTTGCTCGCGGTCGAAACACAGTATCCGCCGGTGGGAATTATTTCCGTCGCGTCGCTTAACAGTTCACTGGGCTCGCTGTTGCAATTGGTTGAGGGCGCTGATGCTGCACCGACTGCGCAGGCAACTGAAACCTTTGCCACCTATAAGCGTTTGCTTGCGCAGCAAATGATGAAGTGGGAACAGTTAAAAGGAAAAGATATTCCGGCGCTGAACGAGTTGTTGCGGGTAAAGCAGTTGCCGCTGATAAAAATGTAAGGGTGGACGTTTTTCGCGCTTCGCTCATTGCGGGCGGGACACCCGCGGTCCCAGTGAAGCATTGAGTAAACCTAAAATAACTCTTCCAGCGCTTCTTCGACCGAGCGCACGCCGACGGTTCTTATTCCCAGCATGCGTTCCAATCCAGCCGTGTTCGACGAGGGCATCACGATCGTCTTAAAGCCAAGCGCCTGTGCTTCGCGCGCGCGCACAACCGCCTGAGTGGTGCCGCGCACTTCGCCCGTCAATCCAACCTCCCCAAACACTGCGGTGTGCTGATCGATCGGCGCGTTGCGAAAGCTCGAGGTGATTGCGGCCACGACACCGAGATCGACCGCCGGTTCATCAACTTCCAACCCGCCGGCGATGTTCACGAACACATCATCACCCAGCATCTGCAAGCCGAGCCGTTTTTCCAGCATTGCCATCAACAATGAGACTCGATTTTGATCGACACCCTGCGTCATGCGACGCCCGGTGCCGTACTTGGTTTCCGAAACCAGTGCCTGAATTTCGACCAGCAGGGGGCGCGTTCCTTCCATGCACGCGGTTACTACTGAACCGGCGACGTTCTGCGGCCGCTCCTGCAAAAACATCTGCGACGGATTCGCCACCGGAATCAGGCCGGCGCCAGTCATTTCAAACACGCCAATCTCATTCGCGGCGCCGAAACGGTTTTTAACGGCGCGCACAATGCGATGGTTGTGATGGCGCTCGCCTTCGAAGTACAAAACGGTGTCGACGACGTGTTCGAGGGCTTTGGGACCGGCAATCGATCCGTCTTTGGTGATGTGACCAATCAGAAAAACCGGAATGGTGCGTTTCTTCGCGAGCAACAAAAACTGATGCGCCGCTTCCCTCACCTGCGAGACCGAACCGGGCGCGGATTCAATCATTGCCGAGAAAACCGTTTGAATGGAATCGACTACGATAGCGCTGGGCTTGAGCCGTTCAACTTCATGAAAAATGTTTTCGAGATTGGTTTCCGGCAGCAGGAAGAGATTTTGAGCTTTAATTCCCAAACGCTCGCCGCGCATTTTGATTTGCCGTTCCGACTCTTCGCCGGAAACGTAAAGGACGGCGCCGCCATTCGTGCTGAGTTGATCGGCCACTTGAAGCAACAAGGTGCTTTTGCCGATACCCGGATCGCCGCCGATCAGCACAAGCGTGCCGGGGACGATGCCGCCGCCTAACACGCGATCGAATTCCGTTACGCCCGAGGCGAGGCGCACTTCGTCCTGCGATTCGATCTCGGAATAGGCGATCGCCTCGACTTCGCGAGTCTGAAAAGTATTGCGCGCGCTTCCCTTCTGTACAGCGCGGTTCCGCTCTTCCACAAGGGAGTTCCACTCACCGCACTCGGGACATTTCCCCAGCCACTTGCGCGACTGGTAGGTGCAGTTCTGGCAGACAAAGATTGTTTCGGAGTTTTTCAATTGAACCTCACCACGACCGATCTATGAACTCATCGCCGGCGAACTGGCTAAGCCGTCTGAACTTTCGCGAGGATCATGAGCTCGCCTGTTTATTGCCTTGTGGGTCGACGAATACGGAACCGGGAGCGGTAGCGACCGGGTCGTTAACTCAACGCGGAAATTACTTGGCGCGTGTATTTGTTTTCCCCATGACGCATTCCAGTTTCGCAACGATTCGGTCGATCAGTATTTGCGGACCCGCTATGGTGAATGGTGGACCCGGGCGCTACCGCTCCCGGTTCTGTATTCTTCCACCCACTACAAGCGAGAGTTTTGGCTCGACGACGCCATTGGGGCTGGCCACTGCACAAATAG
>DATAOU010000332.1:0-14139 GCA_036265575.1 Pyrinomonadaceae bacterium | reverse complement strand
CCTCAGCGATGAATTCTCGGAACAAGAAGGCGGCAGCTGCAAAATGCCAACGACGCTCGGTGGGACTTGCGTGCGTATTACGGTTCAGACAAATGAACCAGATGCGCTGGTTGAGCGCGCGGTGGCGCGCGGCGCGCGAGTATTAATGCCCGTGCAGGACATGTTTTGGGGGGCCCGTTACGGGAAAATAGTCGATCCGTTTGGTCACGAATGGGGCATCAACCAACAGTTGAAAGAACTTAGTAAAGAAGAAGCCGACGCCGCTGCCCAGGAGTTTTTAGCCAGTCGTAAGTGACGTGCGTAAGCGATCTCTAAGCGGCATAGACTTCAGTCTGTGTCCTTCTCAGCAGCCACGGACTAAAGTCTGTGCCACTTTCTGATGGGCAGCGATACCAGAACTACAACGCAGAATCTCGTTATCCGCCACGGCAAAGCAAGCGATGCCGCAATGCTGGCTGAACTGGGCGCGCGCACTTTCTCGGAAACCTTTGCGCCGAACAACTCGCCAGAGGATATGGCTGCGTATCTCGCCACTGCCTTTAGTCCCGCGCAACAAACGACCGAACTTGCTGACCGGGAAACCTTGTTCCTGATTGCCGAGAGCAATGGCGGGGAGGTGGGTTATGCGATGCTTCGTTCGGGCAATGTGCTGGAGAATGTGACTGGCGTGAACCCAATCGAGTTAGTGCGTCTTTACGTTGCGCAGGATCATCTGGGTCGCGGTGTGGGCGCGGCTTTGATGCAGGCCTGCATTGATGAAGCCCGGCGCCGCGGACACAAAACATTATGGCTTGGAGTTTGGGAACACAACCCCCGCGCGCAGGCGTTCTACCGGAAATGGAATTTTGTTGAAATCGGCACTCATGTTTTTCACCTCGGCAATGATCCGCAGACTGACCTCCTGATGCAGCGCACCATTTCTTAACCCAGCCGAATGCCTAACCTCGACACGATCAGAATTATTCTCACTCTCATCAGCGGGATTTGTTGGACGACTGTTTATATCGAGGGCATTCGCCTCGGTTTCAAACATCGCTCCTACGCGATTCCCTTTTACGCCCTCGCTCTAAACTTCACCTGGGAAGCGCTTTACACTTACTACGGATTTCAAACAACGATTAGCGTCCAGGCGGTCGTCAACGCAATCTGGCTGCTCTGTGATATCGGTATCCTGGTTACTTATTTTAAGTTCGGGCAGAAATATTTTCCGGTGCGGGTGCCCGGTTTTGCTGCTGCGAAAGATAAGCAAACATCCGGCATTTTTATTGGCTGGAGTGTTCTCGTCCTGGTCGCAGCCTTTTGTATCGAGTTCGCTTTCCGCAAAGAATTTGGCGTGCGGGTCGGCGCCGGTTATTCCGCCTTCCTGCAGAACCTGCTGATGTCAGTCTTGTTCATTGGCATGTTAGTGAGGCGCGGCACACGGGAAGGACAAAGCTTCACCATTGCCATTAGCAAATGGTTGGGTACACTCGCACCAACGATACTTTACGGTGCGATTGGTGAAGGGGGATTCCCCCACGGCAGCGGCTTCATTGTGATCATAGGGAGCCTGTGTTCAGTGTTTGATTTGATTTATATTTTTATGTTCGCAAAACAAGGTGTAGGCCCCCGACCGGATTCGCCGTTCCTCCCGACTTGATAGTATCTGGCGAGCCAAACAATTATTCCCGTATGAGACCAGTTAAATCCGACATACATTCATTACGTTAATAAAATTTCTGTCTGCTGGCACGAGTGCTACAATTAATCGTGTCCAGGCCGCTAGTTAGTTTTGTTATTCCAACACATAATCGAGCCGCGCTACTGGAGCGCGCGATTCAAAGCGCCAAAGACGCCGGAGCTAAAGCGCAAGTAACAGTTGTCGACGACTGCTCGACAGATGACACGCCGCAGCTCTGCTCCAGGATCGATGGAATAAATTACCTTCGCTTGTCCAAAAATCTGGGACTCTCAGCCGCTCGCAACGCGGGCATAACAAACAGCTCTTCTGAATATATTGCTTTTCTGGATGATGACGATCTGCGTCTACCGGAAACGCTTGGCGTTCAGTTGCGCGCCCTGGAGTCGAATCCCAGCGCGGCTTTTTGCTATGGCCGCTGTTTGATTGCGGAGTCGCGACGGCAACTTCCCACCGGCGAGGTTTTTCCTGAACGTCTTGCGAGTGGCGACGTGTTCTGGGAATTGCTGGAATCCAACTTCATACCTATGCCCACTGTCGTAGCCCGGAGAGCCGCGCTTATCGAGCATGGCTTATTCAATACAAAACTAACTGCCGTGGAAGATTGGGACATGTGGTTGCGGTTGAGTGAACGATGCGCGGTAGTTGCAGTTGAGGAACCGGTGGCCATCTACCGGCGCGCCAATCATGAATCCGGACAAATGTCGCAAGACGTGGCCGGGATTTTGAAAATTCAGTTGGGCGTTCAGGAACGCGCCTTGAAGTTAACGCGCGCGCGCGCCGCTACTCCTGCCAGGCGCCGGCAGGCACGGCGCGCACTGATCGCCAGTGCGCATCTGACAATGGTGCAGTACGCGGCGAAAGCCATGGCCGAAGGTGATGCTAAATCGGCCCGGAACAAGATGCGCCAGGCGTTTGGCTTTCGCCCTTTGCGCACAGTCTTGAGCGGCAGATCGTGGATGATGTTGGCGGGGACGATGGCCAATTTGAATGCGCGGCAATAAAGGCAGGCTGAGAAGAAATTTCCCTAAATGAAAATTGCCCTCTGCAAGAGTCACTTTGCTGGTCCCGTTAGCGGGGCCGACGAAACTCTCGTGACCTATGCCATCAAGCTGAGGCAAGCCGGTCACAACGCGCACGTCGCGCTGCTATATAAGCATTCAAACAATGATCGTTATTTCAAACGGCTTGAGCGTGCCGGAGTGCCCGTCGACAACGTCATTGAGCGTTCAATTGCTTTCATGATCCTGCGCGGCCTCCGCAACTCCCTGTCCAGTATTCTTTTGTTCATCTTCCTGGTCCCGAATTCTACCGATCGCTTACGCGCGATCTGGCAAGTCTTAGTTGACCTGATTTCACGACTGCATTACCGCAAGTGCAAGAAACATTTTGCCGCTGCAAACTATGACGTGTTGCATATCTTCACACCCGATACCGGGGCCGCAATGATGATCCGAGCGGGAAATGAATTAGGTATCCCAGTTCTGTACCACGAAATGGGCACACCAGATTATCTGCCGGCGCTTGAGCCATACTACAAACGGCTCGAAAAGGTTCTACCGCTTTGTAATGAAGTCGCCGCGTTATCGCCGACGCTTACCCGTCAGTGGTTATCTCGTTTTCCCTTTCTGCCCTCGATGTCCACACTACCCCTCATCAGTGATGATTGTGAACGCATTCCACCCACAATAAACGTAGTGGGCAATAACGAAACTGTTTTCGGTTTTGCAGCGCGAGTTGAAACAGGAAAAGGTCCTTTCATTCTGGTGGATGCGCTTACCAAGTTCGAACAAAACGGGCAGCGAGCGTTTTTGCGCATTGCTGGCACCGGTCCGGAGCTTCCCGAAATAAGAAAACGCGTCCGCGAATTAGACCTCATCGAGCATTGTGAGTTTGTCGGCGCTTATTCCGGCACATTGGGTTGTAGCGCTTTTATGCGCAGCCTCGATGTCTTTGTCTTACCTTCGTTCGCTGAAGGAACTTCAAATAGCGTGATTGAAGCAATGGCCCACGGGCTGCCGGTGATTGCCACCAACGTGGGCGGCTTGCCGGACTTGATCACACCTGACGTTGGAATCCTTGTTCCTCCACGCGATAGCATTTTGTTGGCGAAGGCGATGGAAAAACTTGCGCACGATCGCGAATTGCGAACTCGGATGGGAAAGGCTGCTCGTGAGCGGTATCAGAAACTTTTTGCGACGGACGCCGTTCTGCCGCTACTTGCCAAAACATATGCGCGCTTGACCGGAACGGCAACTTTGGCCGACCACTCTGCAAACGGTAATCATCCGTGGGGAGATTGCGAAAACGTAAGGCGCCAGACCAGAGACGCCTTGATACCAGGAACCGAACTCTGTTCAGCCGCCATTGCTAATCAAAGCCCTTTCGATTTGATACCGGAAGCCAAGCTTGCCAGGGAAAATGCGGCGGGTTAACCGTAAGAGAAAAGAATCTTGAGCCGCAAACTGCGAATCGCATTTCTGACACCGGAATATGTCACCGAGCCCTATTTTGATGGCGGCCTGGGTCAATATCTCCATTGCACTGCCGCGGCGCTTGCAATAATGGGGCACGACGTTCACGTCATCACACTCTCACAAACTGAAGAAACATCTTTTGTGCACGACGGCGTTCAGGTGCACCGCGTAAGGCTCAAGGGCGGCTGGCAAACTCTCAATCAACTCACTCGGTACCGTTTGCCGACCACGACGCACTGGCTGAATTTGAGCACGCAGATTTATCGACGCCTGCGCCGCTTGCATGCTGACGAAGCCTTCGACGTCGTGCAATCTCCAAACTACTCGTTCTGCGGTCTCTTCTCGATGCTCTTATTGCGAGTGCCGCAGGTTTTGAGAATCTCTTCCGTGGAACCCTATTTTCATGATTCACTGAAAGAACAAACGCTCGACTTCAAGTTTTTGAAAGCGTTGGAATGGCTTCAACTTAGACGCAGTGCCAACATTTTTTCGCCGAGCCTAGTTACGCAGCAAATACTCACTAAGAAATATTCGGGCCTGACCATCGACGTTATTCGCAAGCCAATCCATGTGGAAACGTCTAAAAATGATTACCGAATTTACGACCGTTTCCTGCGCGGCCGGCAGTACCTCTTGTTCTTCGGCCGATTTACGCGGCGCAAGGGTTTTGAAATTCTAGTGCAGTCGCTAGCTCACGTGCTCGACGAGCAAAAGGACCTTTCTGCGGTGCTGGTTGGCCGCGACGTGACAACCAGCGCGACGCCATCGATGGCCGAGTACGCGCATGAGGTATGTGGGAAATTCGCAGAGCGATTCATCGTCCTCGAACAATTACCACACCAGCAACTCTATCCGATTATCACGAATGCAAAATTGGTTGTGTTGCCGTCGATTGAGGACAATCTGCCGAATACTTGCTTGGAGGCCATGGCCCTTGCGAGACCCGTCATCGGAACTTACGAAACGAGTTTAAGCGAGTTGATTACTGATGAAGAGACGGGCTTCCTGGTTGCTGCGAACGACGTTGAGGCATTGACCAGGAAAATTCTTTACGCGTGGGACCATCCGAGACTGCAGGAAATAGGCGTCGCGGCCCAGACGAAAGTTTTGAAGTTCTCGGTTGAAGAAGCCACCAGCAAGTTGCTTCATTATTATCAGCGCGTCATTGAGCTTGAAGCGAGAAATCCAAGTCAGCAACCACTCTCCAGCCTGCCCGCGTCATGAATTAAAGGTGCGCGGAGCGCCCCACTAATTATCTTCGAGCAAATAAATCGTTCAGTTCTGCGAACGGAAAGCCGTGTGCGAATGAAGCAAACGAGCCTTTCGCCTTAATCTCTCTTGCCGAATCAACAAATCCTCGCCAAGCCATGCGCGCCAATGCGCCGCCCACAGAAATACGGCGCACACCAAGGTCGGCAAGTTCCGTAACTGTAAGCTTGCAGTTGTTAGTGGAAACGAGGACGTTGACTGGTTTGGGCGCCACTGCTTTCACAATGGTCGCGATTTCATCCGGCTTGCTTACGCCGGGCGCATAAAGACAGTCGGCCCCCGCATCGGCAAAAGCGATGAGTCGATCAAGCGATGTGCGCAGTGGATCAGAAACGCCAACCAGCCACGCTTCACAACGCGCCGTGAGAACCACTGGAGATCCTGAAGAATCTATTGCTGCCCGCGCCGCTTTCACTCGCTCAACTGCTAAAGCAAAATCATAAAGCGGGTTCGCGTCGTCTCCGGTCGCATCTTCGACCGATAAGCCCGCCACGCCGGTTGCGACGCAACGCGTGACGTTTGCCGCGACGCCTTCCGGATCGTCCGCATAGCAATTCTGGAAGTCTGCATTCACTGGCAACGGTGTTGCCTCAGCGATGTCGCGTACATGCTCCAGTACCAGTTCAACCGGCACGGCAGAAACCGAGTCAGGCAAGGCTCGCGAGAATGCAAAGCCTGCGGACGTGGTTGCGACTGCTTCAAAGCCAAGGTGTTGCAGGTAGCGTGCTGTTCCTGCGTCCCAGGGATTGGGAAGCACGAAACATCCTGATGCATGCAAGGCGCGAAACTTTTCGATAGCGGCTGGTTGGTTAGTCATGATTGGAATATTACTCGTGCTGCTGCCCGGCCTCAAATGTATGGTCAGCCCCATTTCGACTTCGCCATCTGATGTGCGGCAATGGCTATGACCGGCCGGAGTAACGCTGAGCCAGTGTCGCCCACGCGTCATTTTGTTTCTTAGTTTAGTGTGGTCGTGTGTGCCCGTAACTGGTAACGCTGGTATCATAATGCTTTCCCGATCAGTCGTTAACTCAATGCCAAAGTTCGTAGCATTTTTACGCGCCATCAATGTCGGCGGCCATGTTGTAAAAATGGACCAGTTGCGCCAGCTCTTTGAGGCGCTGGGCTTTGACAACGTTGAAACCTTTATTGCCAGCGGTAACGTAATATTCGAAGCAAAATCCAAAGATACGAACGCATTGCAGCGCAAGATTGAAAAACATTTGCAGCAAGAGCTCGGCTATGAAGTAGCAACTTTCTTAAGAACGCTGGAAGAACTTGAGCAGGTCGCCAGGCACCAGCCGTTTGCTGAAAGTGAAATGAAGCGGCCGGGCAACACTCTTTACGTTGGCTTCATCGCAGACAGTCCGGCGAAAGCGGCTTCGCAAAAAGTGGAGGGGCTGGTAACCGAAGTCGATTATCTAAAGGTGACGGGCCGCGAGTTTTATTGGTTGTTGCGCACAAGCTTCAGTGACTCGAAGCTTTCTGGCGCAATTCTCGAGAAAGCGTTGGGAGTGAAAGCCACGATTAGAAACATCAACACCGTGCAGCGAATTTTGAAGAAGTATTCATGAGCAGCTTTGCCACGCGTACGATATCTTGCAGGGAACACAAGGAAACTGGGAGGCTTTACATGATTAGTGTCTTACGTCTTTTTATAATGTCCGTCATCCTTTGTGCCGTCGCTGGCGCAGTCATAGCCCAACCAAAATCGAAGAGCCCAATGCCCAAACTATCCGTCGAACAGCGTGTGAAGCAGTTGCACGACCTGCTGCACGAGCAGTGGGAATACACGCTGCGCACCAGTCCCGAGTTTGCCTCTATCGTTGGCGACAAGCGCTACAACGACAAGCTAAGCGATTTTTCGCAGGCCGCGATCGACAAGGATCTAGCGCAGACTCGTGTCTTTCTCAAACAATTTGAAGCAATAGATTCCACCGGCTTTCCGGAGCAGGAACAACTCAATCGGGATCTAATGGTGCGCGATCTGCGCCAACGGCTGGAAGCCGCGAAGTTCAAGGATTGGGAAATGCCGGTCAGCCAGTTTGGTGGCATCCACATCGACACTCCGCAGTTCGTCACCTCGCTGTCCTTCGCCACCGTCAAAGACTATGACGACTACATTGCGCGGTTAAAGCAATTACCGCTCGCTTTCGACCAGACTATGGTCCAAATGCGCAAGGGAATGCGGGACGGGTTAATGCCACCGAAAATTCTGCTTGTGCAGGTGGCGGAGCAGACTGAGGAGATCGCGAAACAAAAAGCTGAAGACACTCCATTCGCCCAGCCGATAAATAACTTTCCCAAGGAGTTCGCCGAAGCCGATAAGGTTCGCCTGCGTGCCGCCGTCCTCGCGGCTATTCACGATCAAGTTTTGCCGACTTACGTGACCTTTGCGAAGTTTGTGCGCGAAGAATACGCGCCCAAAGGCCGGACTGACATTGGAATTTGGGCGTTGCCGCAGGGCGATGAGCGTTATGCGTTTGCCGTTCGTCGCCAGACGACAACGAACATGACGCCGGAGGAGATCCATCAGCTCGGCCTGCGCGAAGTCGCGCGCATCGAGGCCGAGGAGTTGGCGATAGCGAAGCAACTAGGTTTTAGCGATTTGAAAACTTTCAAAGAGTCGCTGCGCAAAAACCCGGACGTACATCCGAAATCTCGCCAGCAGATTCTTGATGAATACCGTACCTACACCGATCAAATGTGGAAACGGCTGCCCGAATATTTTGGCCGGCTCCCCAAAGCCAAATTGGAGATACTGCCAGTCGAAAGTTTTCGCGAGAAGACTGCGTCCACTTCATACAACCAGGGCACGCCTGATGGATCGCGTCCCGGCCACGTCTTTGTCAACACTTACGATTACGAAAACCAGTTGACCATCAATAACGAAGACACTGCATACCATGAAGGCGTGCCCGGCCATCACATGCAGATTTCGATCGCGCAGGAGCAAACGGATCTGCCTCCTTTCCGCCAGCAAGCTTTCTACACCGCGTACGTCGAGGGTTGGGCGCTTTACACTGAACGGCTCGGCAAGGAGATGGGTTTCTACCAGAACCCTTACAGCAACTACGGGCGACTCGACGATGAAATGTGGCGCGCGGCGCGACTAGTGGTGGACACCGGCATTCACTATAAGAAGTGGAAACGGGAGCAGGTGGTCCAATACCTGCGCGACCATTCCAGTCAAAACGAGGCGTACTTCCAGGCCGAAACGGATCGCTACATCGCCTGGCCCGGTCAGGCCCTGGCTTACAAGATTGGTCAACTAACCATTTTGCGTTTGCGGGAGAAAGCGCGGGCTGAACTCGGCGCTAAATTCGACATTCGCGCGTTCCATGATGAAGTGCTCGGCGGCGGCGCGTTGCCGTTAGATGTTTTGGAGCAGCGCATCGACAGGTGGATCGCGCGAGTGAAAGCGCAGCCCGCGGATTAGTGCGGTGAAGATAGCTGAGTGACGGTGTTGGGCTCGGACGAGGGAGTTAAAACTTTCGTGACTACCGGTGTGACCAGCTCGTGAAAGATGTGGTCCATCTGCTGAGGGGAGTAAGACATTCCCTGGTCCAGCCACCACTTGAGCAGCGCAAACAATTCGGTAGCCAGGTAATTCGCGACAATAGGAATGGGTAAGACGGCGGCGCGATCGGTTATCAGCTTTGTGAGCGAATTTTCAATCAGCTGCGCCAGATAAGCTGCGCCACTTTTAAAAACAGCTTCCGCCTTTCGCGATCGCACCAATCCACGATAAAACTGTTGATACTCCTGCAAATGTTGAAACAGATAAGCAACCGGGATGAATGAACCACTGCCTGCCTTTTTCCAATCGATGGCGTTTGCAAAATCATCGAGGAATCGCTCCCAATCGCGCTGAAACAAATCTTCCTTATCGCGGAAGTGCGAATAGAAGGTTGAACGCCCCACGTCTGCGCGCTCGATTACATTTTGGACCGTAATGTCGTCGAAGCGCTTCTCTTTGATCAGTCCCACCAACGCCTCGCTGAGAGAACGTCTGGTACGATTAGTCCGGCGATCTGGTTTCTTCTCTCGCATGGTTTTGAATTCTCGAACAACGTGAGGGGGTTTGTCCATTATCGAGTTTCGAAGCGCTGTTTTATGAAACCAATGAATCTGACAGGCGTAAACCTCAACGCAAGATCAACTCTCGTTCACCCATCCCAAGAAGGAGCCAATTTTATGCGTTTGCAAACAGTTCTCCGGTTCGTGGTTATAACACTGGTCGCCGGAGCATTTTCCTTGCCGGCAGCGGCCCAAAACGAAAAGATGGATAAGGATCCAATTTCAGGCGAGTGGCTTGTTTCGTTTTATGTTCAGGGTACGACGACGCCCGCAAAGTTCACTCTGAAACTCGACGGCGCCAAAGTTACCGGCACCGCCGAGTCTGCACACACCGGACCCGGCACGGTGCGCGACGGTTCCTGGAAAGAAAACAAACTCAGCTTCACCCTCGATTTTGCCAAACATGAATCGATCGCTATCAACGGCCATCTGGAAGGCGACAAATTGGCTGGCGAGTTTACTACCGAAGGCTTCACTGCCAAGTGGGATGCTAAGAAACAATCTGACAGCAAACCTCCCGCAACCAGCGCGGCAGCAAAAGAGCAACTCACCAGTGACGCGATCAGCGGTGAATGGAACGCTACCTTCGAGGCGCAGGGTTCGCAGGTTCCCGTGACGCTCAAACTGCAGGCTGAAGGCAATAAGCTGACCGGCACTTCCGACTCGCCACACCTTGGTGCGGGCAAAATAACAAACGGGGCATTCAGCGGCGACGGGTTAAGTTTCACCATTGATGGGCCAATGGGCGCTATCAACGTCAGCGGCTCGATGAAGGACGGCAAGCTCGCCGGTCAGTTCGAAGCGGGACCGATGAAAGGCACCTGGCAGGCAAGTAAACAATAGATAGGAAGAAAAGATCCGCACGAATCTGTAGACCAAAAGGTTGAGGGAACTTCGCGGCTCATTTGTCGTGATAACTCTTCGGAGGACAATAACAATCATGAAAAATCGCGCGATCCTGGTCTTACTTGTCTGCTTGTTCTGCTCAGCCACGATTTGTACCGCACAAACCGCCAGCCTCGCGCCGAGGCAGGTTGAGCGGGCTGCGGATGCCTCTCCGGTAATCATTCCGTTTGAACTGGTGAACCGGCACATTGTGATCAAGGTAAAAGTAAACAACTCGGCGCCGCTTTCTTTTGTTCTCGATACCGGCGACAAGTTCGCGATCATTAACCTCGAACGGGCGCGCGCGCTCGGCTTAACACTGCAGGGCACTGCCCAAATGCGAGGCGCCGGCGCCGGCTCAAGCAGCGGTGCATTTGTTAAAGATGCGAACTTTACAGTCGCCGGGCTCTCAGACTTTTCCCAACCAGTAAAGCTGGCGTTACCGCTTAGCAAAATGGCGTCGCGCCTCGGGCAGGATTTTGATGGGATCATCGGCAGCGATTTCATCGTGCAGTTTGTTGTGGAAGTTGATTATCAATCTTGCACGCTCAAACTTTACGACAAAGACAAATTCAATTACGCCGGCACAGGAGAGGTCGTCCCGCTCAAACTCAATGGGGGCGGTCATCCCATCATAAACGCCGAAGTGACCCCATTCGGCAAGGCGCCAATCGAGGGAAAATTCGTCGTGGACCTGGGATCTTCCTTGCCGCTCGCTCTCTACAGTCCATTCGTACGAGAACAGAAGTTGCCGGGTACTGAGTCCAAAACTATCAGGTCGCTGGGAATCGGTGGCGCCGGCGGGGAAGCCAAAGGACAACTTGGCCGTGTGGCTGAAGTAAGGATCGGCAAGTTCAGGATCAATCAACCTCTCACGTTTTTCTCGGAAGATGAAGAGGGCGCATTTGCGACCAGCGAGGTGCTGGGCAATATCGGTTCTCAAATCATGAATCGCTTTACAGTGTTGCTCGATTACAACCGCGATCGAATTATTCTCGAGCCAAACGCGCGCTTTGCAGCGCCGTACGATCGCGCCTTTACCGGCTTCAGTCTTGAAGCCCTGGGCGCGGACTACCGCACGTTTCGCATATCTAAAATCCTGGAAAACTCTCCGGCTTCGGACGCGCAACTGCAGAGCGATGACATCATCACCGCAGTCGATGGCAAGCCTGCGGCGCAGTTCAGCCTGACGTCACTCAACGAACTATTTGAGCGTACGGCTACGTACAAACTGCAGGTACGCAGAAAAGATCAAACGTTCACCGTCAGCTTAACGCCGCGCCGGATGATCTAGACGAACAACACAAAAACCGCATGAACTTCTACGACGCTTAGTCGAACTCGGAAATCCCTAACAAGGAGTGTCCTTTCGACTGCCTCTTGATGAAGGTGTACGATGGGGAAACCGTTTTATACCTTTAGGGAGTTCAAGTGGCCCGAGCGAAATTGCCGGCGGCGTTGCGCGCCTTCAGACACCGCAACTATCGACTCTTTTTCGGCGGCCAGCTTATCTCGGTTTGCGGTACCTGGATGCAATCAGTTGCGCAAAGCTGGTTGGTCTATCGCCTCACTGGATCCGCGGTACTGCTCGGATTCGTTAGCTTCGCCCAGTTGATTCCGGTCTTCCTGCTCTCGCCGGTCGGCGGGGCTGCCGCCGACAGAAAATCGCGCCACCGCATCTTAGTCATTACTCAGGTTGTCGCGATGCTGCTTGCTTTCGTCCTGGCAGCCCTA
Organism: Pyrinomonadaceae bacterium; assembly: GCA_036265575.1. Taxonomy (GTDB): domain Bacteria; phylum Acidobacteriota; class Blastocatellia; order Pyrinomonadales; family Pyrinomonadaceae; genus PSRF01. Next base: position 2,016 of record DATAOU010000332.1, on the reverse strand, counting down.
ACCCTGACCCATCGCGTTCACGTCTGGCATTTGTTCGTGCTCGCTTCACTCTTGGGCATCAACTATGCCTTCTATGTTCCCGCCCAATCAGCCTTCGTCGTGGACATGGTCGGTAAAGAAGATCTGATGAATGCAATCGCGCTTAACTCCTCGATGGTAAATGGCGCGCGCATCGTGGGACCAGCAATCGCAGGTTTGCTGGTCGCAGCCCTCGGCGAAGGCTGGTGTTTCCTGCTCAACGCACTGAGCTACATTGCGGTCCTGGCCGGGTTGTTCCTGATGGACGTTCCCACACATCGCAAAGTCCCTTTGCCGGCATCGCCCTTGAAAGACATCATCGAGGGATTTCGTTTTGTAGTGCGCACCAGTCCGGTGCGGGCGCTCTTATTATTGCTGGGAGCGGTCAGTTTGTTCGGCACACCTTACGCTGTTCTGATGCCAATCTTTTCGGATCAAATTCTGCATCACGGCGCCGGCGCTCTGGGATTATTAATGGGCGCGTCAGGACTGGGGGCGCTTATTGGCGCGGGAAGTTTGGCTGCGCGCACTCGTGTGCGCGGGCTGGGCCGTTGGGTGGCGCTGGCGACCGCAGGCTTTGGTGTCAGCCTGATCCTATTCGGCCTGTCGCGTTCCTTTTGGCTTTCGGTCGTGATGCTGGTTCCGGTCGGTTTCACGATGATGATTGAGATGGCCGCGTCCAACACGCTTATCCAGGCGATGGTGCCGGATCGCCTGCGCGGTCGCGTCATGGCTGTTTACTCAATGATGTTTTTGGGAATGGCGCCGATCGGCGCGCTGGTTGCCGGTTCGCTCGCGCAAAGTTTAGGAGCGCCAAGGACGGTTATGCTCGGCGGCGCGGTTTGCATTGTGGGCGCGGCTGTTTTCGCTTTGCGCCTGCCGCGACTGAGAGAAGAAGGCCGCCGCATTATCATTAGCTTGCAGGCGACGGCCGCTTCACCTTCAGAAGAACTTAGCGACGCCGGCGTGCTGACCCCAGATTAAAACTGTAAATCGTAAATCGTGAATGGCAATCCTCTCTTCAGTTTTCTCAGATCAGTGCTGATCCTTTGGCAGCGAATCAAGAACGCTTCTAACTTGAATTCGCGATTCCATAATTTACTCAGTCAGCGTTAGCGCGCGCCGGAGTTTTCCGGTAGCCTATTGTAGAAACAAAATCCAGAACAGTTCACAGGAGTCATAATGAAACGTAACGCATCAGCCGTCTGGCAGGGCGGCCTGAAGGATGGCAAGGGTAAAATTTCAACCGACAGCGGCGTGCTCGCGAACACGCAGTATTCCTTTAGCACTCGCTTTGAAGACGGCGCCGGCACCAATCCGGAAGAGTTGATCGCGGCCGCGCACGCAGGCTGCTTTTCGATGGCCTTGTCGGGACAATTAGCCGCGGCTGGATTGACGGCCGAAAGCATTAACACCACGGCAAGCGTGAGCTTGGAAAAAACGGACGCCGGTTTTGCAATCACCAAAGTGCATTTGGAAGTTCGAGCAAAAGTGCCGGGCGCGGATCAAGCCGCGTTTGAAAAAGCAACGAGCAACGCCAAGTCCGGTTGTCCGGTGTCTAAAGTACTGAATGCGGAAATAACGATGAATGCCACGCTTGAGCAGTAGGGTGAATGATCCGCTGATCAGTAGTTTTTGGCCCGCGAAGCGGGTGAAAGCATAAAGCCTGGAGGTGGCGCGAGCGGAACCCCAGGATCCGGCGACATAGATACGCAAGAGCCTGCGGAGCGGGCGACAGCAAGACAATCATGAATATATTCTTCACCGGCTATCGCACGCTACGCGCGCTCAATGTTCTTAACCTGAAGTTTACCTGGGGTTCCGCTTAGCTTCACCCCAGGCTTTATGCTACTACCCGGTCCCCGGGTGAAAAGGCCGAACAACTTGATCGAAAACAATCAAGGAGCAAATTGATGCTTCACTGCAAGCGCCAACTTATACGCTTAGTAATCCTCTTCCTCATTCTCTCAAGTTTCTGCCTCAGCAGCTATGCGCAGA
>DATAOU010000331.1:0-11958 GCA_036265575.1 Pyrinomonadaceae bacterium | reverse complement strand
CTTTCGCGACTTTGGACGAGCGCGAATCTTTGCCAGTCGGTGTTGCCTTCTCTACCTTGCCCGGTCGCACTTCACCCAGTGCACTGCTGATAAATCCTTCATCCGGACGCGAGCCACCGACAAAAGCGAACACGTGATAATGATCGCGATTCTCCCGCAACACCTCGATGCGTCCTTCGTCTTTAAGTTGCGCGAGTTCCGACATCACCTGTGTCTGCTCAGCGGCCGTCATGTAATGGTAAAGAATATCGAACGCCAAACCCGTCGAGTGTGGCGGCGTTTCAATGCGCGTCGCGTTCGGGTTTGTCTTGCTCAGACTCAGTTGATACTCGTCCGGTCGTACCAGCGAAGTGAGTGGCAGCGGCCGGGCAAACTGCTCGTGATACAAGGCCGCGATCTCTTCCATAACTTTCAGCGCTTCCGGGCGCATTGAACTCAGCATTCGCACCTTCAATTCGCGCCGAGATCCCGGTTCACTCAGGTCGAAAGTAGCGCCAAACAGTTTTGTTCCCAATTGCTGAAGCAGCTCGTAGTCAGAGAACAGACTTTGCCGACGCTCAGCATCTGCGTAAGAGTGATCGAGCTGCGCCTTGTCTTCCCGGTTACCTTTCAGTTCCTTTTGCAGTCCAGCGATCTCTTTTTGCAGACTGGCCCGCTGGGAACGTTCTCGTTTTTTCAAGGTGCTGAGTTGCTGTTGCAGATCGGTGAGCCGTTTGTTCAAGCCTGTCTGCGACAACGCCAGCCGCTCGTACTCCTGCCGCAACCCGGCCTCGTTGTATAGCTTGATGCTTTTGCCGTTTTCGAAACGAGTGAAGGGACCGCTGTCTGCGCTGCCACCGACGCCGAATAGGATGTAGTTTTCACTGACAGGCTCAACTTGCACCAGTTCGCCGCGATTGATCATGCCCGCCAGTTCGACAAAGTCCTGAGGAGTTTCGACGTGGTGTTCATTGACCTCAGCCACCTGAGTCGCCAGAAAGCGGCGCGTGTCGCTGTAATGACGAAGTTGGGAAGGCGTTTCGATCTTTGCCTGCTTGCCGATGGACTCGCCGCGATCTTCCTTGACCTTTTCCACGGCGGCCGTCCATGGATTTATTTCAGCAGCGCGTGCGCTGGCTGGTAATAGAGCGGCGAGACCGCGCAGATTGCCCGACCCGCGCCGTTTCCATACAGGCACGACAACGAGTGACGCAATGACAGCGAAAAATATTAAATTACCCAGGAATAGGAGGGAGGGTTTTCTAAGTTTCAATGCTGCTTCCCTTTGCTCGTTTGAATTACTGCGCCGCGCTTATAGAGATGCTGGTGCGCCGGGAAAGTATGCTTGCGTGGGAACTCGGTAGATCACAAATCGTAACGCCGGTAAGGCAGAGGCTCACCGCAGAGAAGGCCCCAGAGCTCTTTCAGTGAAGGTAATGCCGCGCCCGCAAAGAATTAGCGAACCAGATGCGTTAGCCAACCGGCAAATCCCAGCCAGACATGGGTGCCACCGAGCATGAGTCGCAGTGGTTGTGAAGCGATGATCAGAAGTGCCCCTAGCACAGTGGCGCGATGCACGCGCTTTAGCGTAATCAGATCGTACCCGATACACGCCAGGACGAATAAATCTGTAAATCCAAAGAACGCCGGCGGACCCGCTCGCATAATCGCAAAAGGCAAGCGCGCAATCGCAGCCGCCAAAATCGAAATGGTAGCAAGCAGCATTAGCCGCTTATGAACATCAGGCCGCCGCCGAAAATAAAAACCCGCACCAACTAAAATCGCAAAAACAAACATATCGCCAAGTGGAACCACCAGGAATGACAAGGGCGATACACCCGGCACCGGGGTCGCGCCCTGACTTGCCCTGATCACTGCGGTGGTGGGACCGATCACAATCATAAGTGCGGCAACAACGCCGCCAAGAATTCCCAAACGACGATGAATGTCGGTGCGATGAGCCGCTACCAGCGTGGTCTGTATCAGAAAAAGCACCAGCCACGAGGTGAAAACGATTCCGTGCAAGTGAAGGAGCGGTATCAGTGGCGCAGTATTGAAGTAGGGACGCAGGTAATAGGTCGGCGCAAAGCCCGCGAACACCGTGATCACCGCCGCAATAGACATGGCAATGTAGAACCAACGTTCGCGTCGTCTGCGAGTGATTGCGGGGGTGGCTTGCATGGGAGCCTCCAGGGGATTTGTGATTCAACCTTGAAGTGCAGCAGTATACGTTAAGACTAGCCCACCGAAGACTGAACAACAGCAGCTTTGCTGCATTCCGTGCGGTAAGGCTCTGCCTTACCGGCAATGCACCTACAAAACCTTCGCGAGGCTAAGCCTCGCGAAACTGATGTAAGCCTGTGTTGCGGAAAGGCGAAGCCTTTCCGCACGGAAGGCGGCAAAGCCGCGTCGATCGGCACCATAGCCGCTTGCTTTTGTCTTCTCCGTTTCCTAGGTGACTCGACGATTTACGATTCACGATTCACGATTTACGACCGTCACCGCCAATCACCCACCAGCACGAACGGCGCCCAGTAAAACGGCGCGCTGTACTTCTTGCCTGTGATCATAGCCAGTTGCGCTTCGCGCATCGCCGTCGCCGGTGCGGCGGTCTTAGACGCCAGCAATCTCTTATAAAAATCCGTCATTAAGTCCGCAGTAGATTTGTCGGCTACAGACCACAGACTAACGCCGACTGTTGGCGAACCTGCATACATGAATGCCCGTGTCAGTCCCATGACGCCTTCGCCACGCTTCTCTTTTCCCAGACCTGTCTCACAGGCGGAAAGCATCACGAGCGGCGAACCGAGTTTCAAATTAAAAACTTCATCGGTGCGCAAAAAGCCATCTTCGTTTCTATTGCCTACGAGTGAAAGCACCAGGCCGGTAAACTGCGGCCGTTCGGCATTCAACAAACCGTGACTGGCAACATGCAGGATGCTGTATTTACTCAGGTCGCGCGCGTCGACGTTGTCTTCGCTGGCCTCAAGATCCAGCCACACATCCGCCTGCGTCCCGGAGGCTTTTGCCAGTTTCACAATCTGTTCAGCTTCCGTGCGCGTGCCGGCCAGCCGAGCCAACGGCAGACCCTCCATCCTGGTCGATTCGGCAGAGGCCGCCGCGTCTTGTCCGGCAACATCCGCAAGCGCGCTTTGGATTCCCAAGCCACGTGTTTCGGTATTTGTCGCAGGCCCAGCGGTGCGCGCGCGCGTGTCTTTGGAATTAAAAACGGGATCGGCAACTATCAACATCGCGCTGCCGCTACGGTTAGCTTGCTGCTGTCTGATGGCGCCGACAACCGAAGCCGATGGCGCATAGATGATCTCGTTTGTCTTGACCAGATAAGGCAGCGATGAATAATCAGCGCTCGGCGCTGCGGTCACCAATGCTTCAAACGGAACGTAGTTCAAGGCGCCGTCAGCAACTATCAACAGACGCTTGTCGCCGATCGCAGCGGCGGCTGGTTCAAGCACTGCTTTGTAAAGCGCATTTGAAGCCGCAACAAACGCTGCCGCGTCCTCGGCAAACGGCGTGGCACTAACGCCGAGCCCGCGCTGTGAATCAGCCATTACGTCGATGCCGACAATGCGGCGCTGCAGCTTGGTTGGAATTAATTGCGCGCGGAGATCGACGGCTAGTTTCTCAACCACTGGACGCGCTGGGAGTTTGTAAAGGGTGACACCCGACTGGCCGATTGCCCAAAGGTATGAAGCGTCGTTCTGCAAACTATATTCAAGTAAGAACGTCTGATCGTCGAGCACGCGTTGCTGAACGTCGGCGAGCGATAGCGGCTGGCCGCCGGTCAGGCTCGCGTAGCGCGGACTCGCAGTTCTAATCTGGTTCTCAATATCGTCAAAATCGGTTTGCAGCTTTTCCAGTTCCGCTTCCAGCTCTGATGGCTTTTTGTTTTGCTGATCGGGGTTCAGGTTCACTCCCAACAAGTCTGCAGCGATCTCCTGCTGGCGATCGAGATTCTCCTGCTTACGTTTCAACAGATCAGCGGGGATGCCTTCAGTGATCGTAGTCCCGGTTTCACTTAACAGGTCGAGCAGCGAGCGAGCGCGCGATTGTTCGGACACTTTAAATGCTTCCGCGGCGTAATCGAGCGCTTTACCGGAAAGCGGACCACTGCCGGCGGGCGCCGTCAGTAAAGACATTTCGGCGAGGTTGGTAGTCGCTTCATCGAACACATCTTTGGTAGAGGCGAGGAAAGTGGTGCGCGCTTCATCTGCGCGCAGGCTGCCGGAACGCAGCGTTTCAATAGTCTGAAGCGCGTCGCGATAATTCTTCAAAGCTGATTCGCGCAACGACAATGATTTTTTGGCGTCAGTTTCCTGAACGCCCTGCAGCCACAAGCTTTTGCCCAAACCGCGCTGCGCCGGCCAAATAAGATCGATGCGCTTGTCGTCCTGCGCGCCCTTGATCGCGTCAGCGTAGAACTTGCTTGCGTCTTTGGTTCTTCCCTGCCGTAAAGCGACATCGCCAAGACTGGTGCGTGCAGCCGCACGAAAACGTCGTGTCTGACCCAGCTTCGTAATGCCACCGAGACTGCTGCCGGCAGCGTCCAGTGCGTTCTGGAAATGTTTCTTCGCGGTCTCTAGATCGTTTTGTGCAAAGGCAACTCGGCCCATGCCCAGCTCATAACTCGAATAAACGATTGAGACGCGGTATTCGTCTAGTTCCTTCTTTGCTTCCAAAGCAACCGTTACCGCACTGACGGGCGCTTCGACCGAAACGTGCCCGGTGGTTGCCGCTCCCATAATTGCCCCGAATCCGCCAAAGCGGCGACCCACTTTGGACGCAGTGCCTTCCGGCTTTTTCACTACCATCTGTCCGTAGGCTGAGCTGGCTTCCGCCAAGCGGCCCAGGCGAAAGTTTACGTCGCCTATCTTTGCGAGCATGAGGTTGGCGTTGAATTTGTCATCGGCAATGTTGGCATTGGCCAGCCGACTGTCAACCAGACTCGCTGCCGCCGTTGTTTCTTCGTTTTTTCTATCGGCGCCCACAAAGCCTTCGAGGGCGCGCTTGTAGTGATCCAGCGCGACACTGTGCTCACCCTGTCGCAAATAAAGATCGCCGAGTTCGTTCTCGGTCGCCGCAATACCGTGGTTGTTCTTGGCGGCGGTGTAGAGGTTGAGCGCCTTTTCCAATTGCGAGAGTGCCTGGTCACTCTTGCCGCGCTTCAAAAGGCGACGTCCTTCCTGCAGCGCAGCGCCTGCCTGATCAGTCTGCGGTACATCCGCGGCGGCAATAGCCGGACGCGGCGCGCTTAAACCAAAACCGAACAACAGCGTGGCGCTAAGAACGCCAATAGATAATCGCGTTAGCATTACTTCACCTCTAAATTCTTCCCACTATTGCAGCTGGATTCCGTCTGGTTCTGAGTTGGTCAATTGGCTGACCGTATTGTGAGTCAGTTCCAGGGCGGTGACGAGAATTGTTTTGCTACTGGTCGCACTCAACATGATTAACGAGGGTTCCGGGTCGTCACGATTAAGTCCGATGCCGCGCGTTGCGGCTCTCTGTTCATTTGAAGTTTGTGAAGTCCCCACGCCAACCGCTTTTGCAGTTTGTTTTGATTCGCTTAACTCTTTTTGAATCTGCGCCCACAATTCCGGACTGGGATGCCAGGGACATTTACCGGAATTCTCACGACAGAAACTAAGTAGATCATCTTCAATAGGAGCGCCAGCCAGCGGTTCGCGTGTGAATACAAAATAAAGTTTCTCAGTGCCGGGATACTGGTCAAACGTCAGCCAGCGCAGCCTTTCTTCCGCGGCCAGGCTGGAAGGAAGTTCAAAAGGCACATGCGCCTGAACGTAATTGCCGGCTTCATCAAGTTCCTGATCAGGATAAACCATTGTGGCAGGTCCACCGTCGGTGGTGTTGAAGACGTAGAGATAACCGTCGGCATTGGTTTCAAGTAAAAATCTGACGTGATCTCCTTTGCGAAATGCGTGCGTGGGATCGACGCGCACCGCCAAACCGTTTGAGTCACGCATGAAAAGCGTCAGACCCAGACCCAGGCGCGGCACATCTTTCTTTGGCGTGTTGGAAACTGTTCCACCGCCAGTCACCGGAGCCGGCGTTGGGCTCGGCGCAGGTTTGGGTCGCCGGTGCGTACGCTTTGCCGGGGGATTAGCTGGTTTGTCAGTTGCTTTGGGACGCGTGGTGAGAAATGCTCCGCGCACATCGTCATCCTGCTGCGCCACCACTGGCAGCACGCTTAACGCAAAAAGTATTAGCAACAGAGCAGGAAATATTGGCTTGCCTGTCATTACAAAAACATCTCCTTGAATCAAATTAACGTATGCAACCTACTTGTGATCGATGCGAACTTGAAAAATTACCGGTCCGGAATTCTTCGCAACCGGCACTTTCAAAGCGACAAAAGGCGAGGCTGCGTCCTTGTTATTGAGTTCGGTCACCGGCGCACTGGTTCCGTGTTGAGCGAGAAATTCACGCAACTCAGTTCTTTCAGAATCGGCAAGTGGTTTGCCCGTTGCCTGGCCGGTCAAGAACGACGGGGTGCTGAGACGTTCGCTGGAGAAAATGATTGTGTAGTTTTCGCTGCCGGGCTTCTTGTCCAATTCGAGCCAATGCTCAATGCCGCTGGGAAAACTAAAATCATCTCCCTTAACCACCTGATTATTTTCCAGCCCGGAAATCGACGCCGGCTTTTCAGTTAGAAACGCAGTCGGCTGATTCTGCTCGCCCGGTCCAATAACGTAGACGTAACCGTTCTCGGAAAACTCAAAATGGAACTTGAATGCCTGACCAGATTTTAGCGGGACTACTCCGGCAACTCGCACTGGCTCGGCGGCAAGTTCATTCGGCAAAGTCTCGAGCCAGTAACGCCCGAATTCGCTGGTGGCTACGGCGGGATCAGTTGTAGCGCCGGCTGGCTTTTCGGTCGCGACCGCAGTACTCGGTTTACTTTTGAACCAGCTGAAAGCAAAAATGCCCGCAACTCCAACTACAGCAAGAACGAGCAACAGCGCTAACGCGCCGGCGATCAACAATCCTTTGCCGCCTCGCTTTTTCTGGGTCAGGGGGATTTCCATCGCCGCTTGCCGGCGGGGAACGGTCACACTCGAACCCAGATCTATATCAGACACGCCGCGTTGCGCCGGTTGAGGAGCAACCCCAGCTTCTGCTTTTGCGAATTCTGCAGGCGGACGCTGCGGACTGGTCGGCGGTGAATCAACCGTAACGATTGTGGCGGCGTTAACATCCGATTTTGTACTGACTGCGCCGGGTATGCCATGCGTGTGCGCAGTGGAGCCTTCGACATGAGGAATGTCGGGAGAGGTGCGGTCCCGCGGCAACTGTGGCGCCGCATTGGCCAGGGCCGCGCGCAATTCAGCGGCAAGCTCACCGGCAGTGGCGGGCCTGTCCACGCGGTCCTTGGCAATCGCGCGAGCAATGGCATCGCTAAAAGCGCGAGGTACACCGGGAGCCTTCTCAATCAAAGGTGGCGGTGTAACTGAAACGTGATCCCTTCGCAACTCATGCAAGGTTGCCGCTGAAAAAGGCCGGCGACCGGTAATCATTTCATAAAAAATCAAACCCAGACTGTAAATGTCCGCGCGCCCATCAATCTCGAGGTTGCCATCGCGCGATGGCTCGCCCCACTGCTCCGGCGACATGTAATAAGGGGTGCCCAGCACCTGCCCGGCCATGGTTAGCTCGGTAGTGCCGCTGCTTTCGACGCCTGCAATCTCGCGAATCTTGGCAATGCCCAGGTCAAGCAACTTAATGGTTGGCTCGCCGCCGGTAGTTGCTTTCCCGATCATGATGTTTTCCGGTTTCAGATCGCGATGGACCACACCCATTGCATGCGCCGTGTTCAGCACGCTCATGATGGGCTCGAGAATTTCAAAGGCTTCCGCGGCGGTTGAAGGGCCGCGCTTTTTTATTTCGGCGTCGAGCGTGTGGCCCTCGACGTACTCCATGACCATGTAAATGTTGCCATCGGCAGCCGTTCGCAAGTCGTAAACCGTCACGGCGTTGGCATGACGAAAACGTCGCGCAGCCTGACCTTCGCGGCGAAAGCGGCGTAACCACTCGGCGTTGGTTCTGACTTCCTGCGGCAGGATTTTTATCGCAACGCGATCGCCCAGCAGAATATGCCGCGCCAGGTACACCGCGCCCATCCCACCTTTGCCAAGCAGCGTTTCAATCTTGTACTGCCCATCCAGAACCGTGCCGACGAGCGATGACGGATCGTCTTCCAACACCTCGCCGTCGGTAGGGCAGAAACTAACGCTGTCTTCGTATTTGGTTTTGCAGATGGTGCAGTACTTCATGCGGGCTTGATTCGAAGTTGTAAATGCAGTCAAACTTTGCGGGGGCCGGGCATCATACCGACTCCAAACAAACGACCGTTGGAGATGTTTAGTCTAACATAGGCAGGCAATTAACAATTATTGATAGGCGTGAGGGTGGTAATGCCCTGCTCTTCTTTAATCTATGTGCGTCTTCAAGAGTTCAGAGTACAAGCTTTAGGTTGCTGAGACGCTGCTAAGACTCGAGCTAAAGCTTGTACTCTAACTTCTTGAGAACGCGCAGAGAAACTGAAGCGTTCAGGTGTAAATCCGCAGGGCGTACTCGGCCACCATGCGGTCGCTGTTGAAGGCGGGGCCGAGCGTGATGATCGAGCGTTTCATCATCTGGATCCATTTGCGCGGCAGACCTTCGTCGTCACGATCATAATAGAGAGGAACAACGTCCTGTTCGAGCGTGCGATAAAGCGATTCCGCATCGCTCGCATCGACGTCACTGGGCGGCTCGACGCCATTGCCAATAGCGAATCCATTGGTGCCGTCATAACCTTCCAGCCACCAGCCGTCAAGCACCGAAAGATTTAATCCGCCATTCATCGCAACTTTTTCGCCGCTGGTGCCAGACGCTTCGAGCGGGCGGCGCGGCACATTCAACCAAACATCAACAGACTGAACTAACTGGCGTGCGATTTCCTGATCGTAGTCGTCGATAAAAACTGCGCGGTCTTTAAGCCGCTCGTCCTGTTTCCACCTGGCCACTTCCTGCAAAATCAGCTTCGCTTCAGAATCCTGCGGATGAGCTTTGCCGGCAAAAACGAACTGGACCGGACGTTCGTCGTTATCGATCAGCTTGAGCAAGCGTTCAGTGTCTCGCAACAACAAACTCCAGCGCTTGTAACCAGCGACACGCCGGGCAAACCCAATAGTCAACGCGTTGGAATCAAACATGGTGCGCGCGGCTTCAGCATACTCGACCGTCTCGCCACGATTGACGCGCGCCTGGAACGAACGTTCGCGCACAAACGCGACCAGACGCTGTTTCAGCAGCGAATGGGCGGTCCACAACTCTTCATCCGACAAAAGCGCGATGCCCTGCTCCCAATCCGCGCGATGCCACAATTTATTGGCCCAATCCTGGCCCGCGTGCTTTTCATAAAGCGCGCGAATCGTCGGCGCGACCCAGGTCGGCGCATGCACTCCGTTCGTAACATACGTAATAGGAATCTCTTCGACAGTCTTTTCCGGCCAAAGCTTTTGCCAGAGCGCGCGTGAAACTTCTCCGTGCTTGCGACTGACACCGTTTGTCGAACGGCACATGCGCAGCGCCAGCGGTGTCAAACCAAAAGGTTCAACCTCACTCTTTGGATCTACGCGGCCCAGAGCCAGGAATTCTTCATGACTCAGTCCTAACTCTTTCTCATAAGTGGATCCGAACGAACTCTCAATTAGCTCAACCGAGAACTCGTCGTTACCCGCAGCAACCGGCGTGTGTGTGGTGAAAACGCAGAGCTCACGCACTAGCGGCACCGCTTCCGCAAAACTCAAACCCCGCGAATGCATCGTCTCGCGTGCCAACTCCAGGGTAAGAAAAGCAGAATGGCCCTCATTAAGATGATAGACATGCGGCTCGATGTTCAGCTTGCGCAACAGGCGCACGCCGCCGATACCCAGCAACATCTCCTGAACGATCCGCGTTTCGCGATCGCCACCGTAAAGGTGGCCCGTAACCCAGCGGTCTGTTTCGGCGTTCTCTGAGATATTCGTATCCAATAAGTAAAGGGCAACGCGACCGACATCCGCGCGCCACACCTGCGCGCGCACTGTCCGTTCGCGAATCAACGCCTCAACCAACAAAGGCGAACCGTCTGCGTCTTTAACCAGGTGCAGCGGCAATATCTCAGGATCAGTTTCGCGGTAAGTTTCCTGCTGCCAGCCTTCGCGATTTAAACGTTGCCGGAAATATCCCTGGTGATAAAGCAAGCCGACGGCAACCAACGGCAGGCGGAGATCGCTTGCAGACTTCAGATGGTCTCCAGCCAGAATGCCAAGGCCGCCCGAATAGAGAGGCAGCGAATTGTGAACGCCAAACTCGGCGCAAAAGTATGCAACCGGATTTTCAAGTGTGATTGTTGGTGTGCCTTCCCCGTCGAACCAGCCTTGCGGCAAACTCATGTATTCCGCGAAGTCGCTGGCGAGCTTGTTAACTCTTTCGCAGTAGGCGGGGTCATTCGCCATCTCAGCGAGGCGGTATTCGGAGACTCGCGACAACAGCAGACGTGGGTTGTGTTCACATTCTTCCCAGATCGCGGGCGCCAACTCGCGAAAGCAACCGGCGCCATCACGCGACCAGCTCCACCAGTAGTTCCAGGCGAGGCGCTCGAGTGCCTGAAGCGGAGATGGTAAGGCTGAAGTTGCGTTTGACTTGTTAGTGCTCAATTGTTCGATAGTTTCAATCATCAGTGTTAGTCAGGGAATGAAGTCAGCACCACCGACCTAATTGGTCGCGAAAGGCTCCCAGTCGGCGGATACATGGCAAAAACAAAACGGCTCTTATAACACAGTTCGCCGCTCAGGCGAATTTGTGGTGCTTAAGAAAGGTTTGCGCGTGCTGGGACTGAAAGAAAACAAGTCGTATTTGTTGCAGAGTTGAGTCGGCGGCAAGAAATTTCGATATGGCTGTCGAGGAAACTTGCGCCGCTTCGTCGAGAGGATAGCCATACACCCCGGTTGAGATAGCCGGAAACGCAATAGACCCGAGGTGGTTTTGTGCCGCCAGCGATAAGGAGTTTCGATAACACGCGGCCAACAATTCTGCTTCCTGTCCGCGGTGCTGTCCGTAGCTTGGGCCAACTGTGTGAATGACGTAGCGCGCCGGCAGTTCGCCTGCGGTTGTGATTACTGCTTCCCCTGTCGGCAATCCATCGGGATGGCTGGTGCGCCTGATTTCGCGGCAGGCCTCGATAATCGCCGGACCACCGGCCCGATGGATCGCGCCATCAACTCCGCCGCCACCCATCAGTGACGAATTCGCAGCATTGACGATCGCGTCGACATCTTGCCGGATAATATCGCCGACAGAAACTATTACTCGTCCGGCAAGAAAGTCTTGTTCAAATGGAGAATTCAAGATTTAGTACTGGAGGGTAGCTATGCGTCTTCTTCCCGCGGTTCCACCTTAATCTCTTCAAACATGTCCTGGCGTTTCAATGCTTCAGCAACACCTTTCGCCTTCAGCTCATTCAATGGATGTTCCGGGTCAACGCTGGCAATCTCAAACACGCGCTCGTCGAGCATGACGACGCCCAAAGAACCAAGCGTGACGCCCGGTGTAATCAGGATCTCTTTCATGTTATGGATTTTGAAGTGGCCAGTTTGTTCGACCCAATCTTCGATGAAAGGGTCGCGCAGGGCATGTTCGGCTTCGGATTCCGAAAGGTAAGCGCCCTCGACGATTAAACAATATTCGCGCACGCTGCCAGCCAGTTATGAACGGTGGTCCGTCGGTGAACCAGACCGAACCGCAAGAGTCAGTGGAAACTAAAGCTGTGATTCCGCAGCCAACTCTATCACCGCCATTCTGGTCAATCCAAGCAAAAAGTTTGCGTGAGTCCGCTTTGCATCGAATCCTTTGTGCGTTCTCTGTGTTCTCTGTGTCTCCGTGGTGAGGTAGTGTCCACCACCGAGGCACAGAGAG
>DATAOU010000330.1:0-4285 GCA_036265575.1 Pyrinomonadaceae bacterium | reverse complement strand
GTGGAAGCTGAATTACGGCTGGAAGAGTTGCGGCAAATGTACGAGCCTTACGTGAGCTCGCTTTCAAGCATGCTGATGATGCCGCTGCCACCCTGGATTTTGGCAAACGATGCTATCGACAATTGGAAGACAAGCGCCTGGGGACGCATACAATGAAGGGTAGTCAGTAGGCAGTAGTCAGTAGCCAGTAGGACGAGCTGGCATCCTCTTGAGTCCGCAACTCTCTGGTGACCACTGACTACTGACTACTGGCTACTGACTACTGACTACTGGTCCCAAATCATCATGAATGAGTTAGAGAAACGTAACTGAAATGTCATCAATTTGGTGGTCCATCCTCTTGCGGTCCACGCAACGCAGCCATCCTGGTCCGTTTCGCGTGAATACGAAAATTCACATGTTGACACTTCACGCTACGCTGCATAGAATTCGCTTTCCCCTTAAAACAATCGATCGAGGAGGAGGAGTAAGAGTGAAAACAACTATACGTGTCAACCGTAAACGTCCTGAGTCCATGACTAAGCAGATCACGGATCAACTCACCAGCCTTATTGAGTCAGGGGCGATGACTGCCGGCAGTTATCTTCCCAGTGAACGTGAACTCGCAAACTCACTGAAAGTAGCGCGGAATGTAGTTCGCGGCAGTTATGAAAGTTTAATGAAGGCCGGAAGAATTCAGAGCGAAGGTCGCAAAGGTCGCTCGGTCCGAGCTGCGGGCGGCAAACGACGCGCGCCGGCAAAGGGATCAAAGACTTCGGGCGCGGCAAAAGCGCGTAAGAAATGAATCGCCGTTAGGTAGAATTAGGTAGACTCCCCCTTCTCCCTCGTCATTTTTCAGCACTTAGTATTTACTGGCTTGCGATTGCAGTCTCCTCACCCAAAGCCATAATTTCCTTGTGTATTGCCTTGCGTTCGGCAAGTAAGCGCACAAAGAACCTGCGTCGCATCAAAAAGAACGCAAGCGCGCGCAACCCGCCAATAGATTTGTCGAACTCTTCGAAAAATCGCACCGCGAGATAGCCCAGCAGCGGAAACACCCACAGCGCCGACACCGCCAGCTCCCAATTGAGCCACTTGTAAATGAGCAGAGCCAACAGCAGCCAGGTCAAGGGGAAGAACAACATCCCCGAAATAATTTTCACTGTGGAAATCACATCTTCCTCGTCTCGGGAAAAGCGAGTTGCCAACGCGCGGCCCAACTGGTAAGCGGGATAATGGATCACCACTCCCAGCGTCGCCGGCACTACCAGGACAACAAATACGGTAATGCGAATCAGTATTTGAATCAGCACGATGAATGGCGCCGGCGGCGGCGAGAAATCATCGGGGTCAACACCCGCCTGCATCAGTTCATTCTCAAAACGGCTCAAACGCAATTCAAGCCGGCGTAAACGTTCCGGCGCCTGTTCGCGTAAAACGGTGTAGGCCTTAATAAATCGCTGCTGGAGTTGCAGCTCGTGGGCCAGGCTCTCGCGCGATTCCTCATCTGCTTCCGCGGAAAAAATTTTCTCGGCGCGGCTGATCGTTTGCAGCGCTTCTTCCTGCTCAGCGTTGAGGATGACGTTGCGCAACACGTATTCGATGCGATCCGAAAGCTCACGCACTTCGGCGCGCGGAAGATTTCCGTCTGCTTCCAGCGCGACAGGCGACACCTCAATAGGCTCGCCGAAGTACAACAACACACTGCTGCGAAACTGCGTCTTTGAAGTGTAATAAAGGCCGGCGGGAACAATCTTGAGATTCGTTACTTCGCCGGTCGACACCGCTCCGAGGGCAATCCGTGCGGCGCCTGTCTTAATCGGCAGCAGTCGCTTTTCGTTGTGGGAAACGCCTTCGGGACAGATTCCAATCGTCCCGCCGCTCGCCAACAACTTGCGCGCGGCCACAAAGGTTTCTTCGTTGCGCGTAACATCTGCGCCTTCATCCTTGCGCCGATAAACGGGCAACGAATCGAGCGCGCGGATGAAATATCCCAGTACCGGCATGTGAAACAACGGGGACTTGGCGAGAAATGAAACGCGGCGCGGCGCCAGGCAAAAAAGAAAAACCGGATCTACCAGGGCGTTGGGATGATTGAGTACGAAGATGACGGGAGACTTGAGCGGCACGTGCTCCAGCCCAATGATTTCGATGCGCCGGAAATAGACGCGTAAAGCGAACTTGAGAACGGCTAAAATAATTCGACGAACCATTAATTTATATAGCGGGGGCTCGGGGCTTTGTCAGTTCTCTGTGCGTCCCTTGTGTCCTCTGTCTCTCCGTGGTGTACATGCTAACCAAAACTCACCACCGGGACGCAGAGGGACACAGAGGACGCACAGAGAGACCGAACCACATCGTTGGCGAGAGCTGAAAAACGTGCACGCGCTTGGCAGTAGTGCCATAATATTCCGGCTAGCCAAAAAATCAGCGAAAAAACTTGAAGAGGGTAACTATGAAACGCTTCCTCGTTGCAATCGGACTGTCCGTTATTGTCTTGGCATCATTCGCCAGCGCCCAGCAAACCCGTCGTTATGCAGTTGAAGACTTATTGAAGATTCGCCGGGTCGGCGACCCACAAGTCTCGCCGGACGGAAAGCGCGTGGCCTTCACCATCGGCGACGTTAACGTGGATGCGAACCGCACACTCACTCAAATCTATATCATGTCGAGCGCCGGCGGCGATATGAAGCAGCTAACCAACGGCACTGGTTCTTCAAGTTCTCCCCGCTGGTCACCTGATGGCAAAAAGATCGCTTACGTCACAGGCGATCAAGTCTGGGTAATGGAACCAGATGGCGACAACAAAGAACAGGTGACGAAGATCTCAACTGGCGCCAGCGGCCCGGTTTGGTCGCCGGATGGCAATTGGATCGCATTCGTGTCTGACGTTTACCCGGAATGCACGACGGACGAATGCAACCGCACGAAAGATGAAGCGGCAGAGAAAAGTAAGGTCAAAGCGCACGTCACGGAACGTTTGCTGTTTCGGCACTGGGTCGAGTGGCGCGATCGCAAGCGGACACACGTTTTCATCGTTTCCAGCAAAGGCGGCGCGGCACGGGACCTGACTCCCGGAGATTTCGATTCACCGCCATATGCGGTTGCCGGTGACGTTGATTATTCGTTCTCACCTGATTCGAAAGAACTCGCCTACCTGCGAAATCCGGACAAGATCGAAGCGATCTCAACGAACAGTGACATTTATATCGTGCCGACCGCCGGCGGCCCAGGGCGCAATATCACGGCCAGTAATAAAGGCTATGACGATACGCCCGTGTACACGCCCGATGGCAAGTACATCATTTACCGGTCGCAGGCGACGGCAGGTTTTGAGGCAGATCGCTGGCGGCTAATGGCGTTCAATCGTTCCACGGGAACAAGTGCTGAGTTGTTGCGCGGGTTTGATTTGGGAGTTGATGAAGTGGCGCTGTCACCGGATGGCAACACAATTTATTTCACCGCCGGAGATCGGGGCTACGAGAACGTCTATAAAGTTCCTGTCACTGGCGGAGCACAGCAGAAAGTCGCGGGCAACATTTTCGCGAGCAACCTGGCAGTCGCATCGGATAACACATTCGTGTTTGTGAGCAGCACTATGTCTGCCCCGGCTGAGATTTTCCGCGGCAATGCGGGCAGTGTTATTGCTTTAACTCACGTCAACAAGGAATTGATGGATCAGGCCGGGTTAAGATCGGCTGAAGAGGTGGAATGGACTGGCGCGCTGGGCAAAAAGATTCAGGGCTTCGTCGTTAAACCAGTCGATTTCGATCCTAACAAGAAGTATCCGCTGATCGTCATTATCCATGGCGGTCCGCAAAGCGCTTTCAATAACAATTGGGGCTATCGTTGGAACCCGCAAATTTTTGCTAACGCTGGTTACGTGGTGTTTCAACCAAACCCGCGCGGCTCAACCGGCTATGGCCAGCAGTTTACAAACGAAATCAGCGGTGACTGGGGCGGCAAACCCTACGTCGACATTATGAACGGCGTTGCCGACGTCTTGCGGCGCAACTCGTTTATCGATCGCACGCGCATCGGCGCGGCTGGAGCCAGCTATGGCGGTTACATGGTCGATTGGATTCTCGGCCACAACAACGACCCGCGTTTTCGTTTCAAGACTCTGGTTTCGCATGCCGGCGTTTACAACCTGACCAGCATGTACGGCGCCACCGAAGAGTTGTGGTTCCCGGAATGGGAATTCAAAGGAACACCCTGGTCCAACCCGGCGATGTATGCGCGCTGGTCGCCCAACATGTTTGTGCGCAACTTCAAAACGCCGACGCTGGTCACCGCAGGCGAACTG